>NZ_JXYS01000087.1 GCF_000949295.1 Acidithrix ferrooxidans | reverse complement strand
GGGGTAGATGAGATTGCCTATCGTAAATACCATAAGTACATAACCCAAGTTATTTAGAGCCCGTAACAGATCATGAAACTGGAAAGATCGTCTATGGAGCAGAAGGAAAAAGCGCTAAGAGTCTAGATGGGTTCTTATGTGAGCTTGGTTCGCAACGTTCCAAGCTCTCACACAAGTAGCAACAATGGACATGGGACCAGCTTTTGCTAAAGCTTTCGCTGATCGCACACCAGATACTTAGGTCGCAACCTCGATCCTTTTCATGTCGTTAAATTGGGCACTGAGGCCCTGGAGGAGGTAAGATGCGACCTATGGCGCCAACTGAGAAAACTTCCTACTCCAGATTACGCCCGTAGGTTTGTGAGTGCAAGATGGGCATTACTAAAGAATCCTGGTGATTTGACTCAACGCCAAAATGAGACTCTACGTCAAATAAAGTCAACCGCTGCAATACTTCTAAAGCCCTTAGAGATGAAAGAATCCCTAAGAGGGATATTCGGTAGTGGATTATCCAATGACGAAGTAGCTGAGTTCTTGGATTCCTGGTGTGCTCGTGCTTCACGAGCACAGATACCTAGCTTTGTCAGATTATCAAAGACAATTCGAACCCATAAAGATGGAATTATGGCTGCTATTGAGCCCCCTAGCTTGAAAAGGGTGTCTCCAACGGAAGGCTTGAGGGTCTAAACAATAAATTAGATCCGCCATTGCTAGATGCTATGGTCTTCACTCTGCAAAATCAACACTTGCTTTGGTGATGCTTTCATGCGGTCCGATTGATCTCAAGCTCCCCTACGAAAGGGTTGCTTGATCCACATCTATGTTAGGAGAGCCAGTTTTTAGTTGTTCGACCGCGTGGAATGTGTAATCACACAATTCGTGCTGAGTTCGATTCGTTAAAGCTATTTAGTTTACTTCCCACGACTTTTCAAGAAGAACCTGGAGTGTAAATCTAATGCCTCAGCGTGATTTAGCGATCCTCCAAGACCAATATGCGTAATTTCCGAGGACCGTGGACGCCTTCAACCCTTGATAGTTCAATGTCTGAGGTTGCGGAGGGCCCAGAGACTACTGTAATTGGATATTTTAGATTTACCATTGCCATAGCTTCGGTAAAGCTTGACTTTATATAGCTGGCGCGCAAGAGGCAGTAGTGGTAGTCGACAACCAAGGAGATGATCCGTCGACCGTCGGTAACTGGGTTATTTAGAATTATCGACCCGGTTGTGGCGGCAGCAGCGGACGCTCCAGTGAGCGAGGCGTTGATTTGTGAGATTTGCGAGGCATTTAGTTTTGGATCATCCATAGTTAGATCGAAGTGCGTCCGCAAATCGTCCAAGATGTTTAGCTGTAGATCTTGAAGTAACGACTCGGGCATTATTAAAGATTTTTGGGAGTCTTTTTCGGTTAATTCATAAAGTAGTTTCGAGACGTTTTTGCTCGATACGACTTCTACTATGGCCTTGTAGTCGCGCGCCAATTCGACAAATGTTCCCAGTAAGTTATGTTCGACCTGATGGGTAGGGTTCGGAGTGCGACGATATTGCGATGGTACTTGCGCGAGCTTAGGGTTGCGGCGAATCGCCACCGAGATAGCGGATACGCCTTCTTCTAATGGATCTGGATTGTCGTGTGGTCCGCTCATTATTTTTCCTTCCCGGAGATTTTATTAATCCGTCGAGAACTAGGTATTCCTCGAGATTTGGTCCATTTATTCATCAATGGGATAGCGTCTATTAGCTTCTTTGGAATTTTGGCGGCAAGATCGTTGCCAAAACCTACCCCAGCATACGCCGTTCGAAGGAGTTTTGGATTCGACATCACGACTGAGGCGACGGCAAAGGCGCGACGCTGAGATTTAGAGGTATTGGCTTCGTTGGCTCGGCTCCTTAGGTAGGTCAGTATCCTTGGAATGTTAATCTTTACTGGGCAGACTTCATAGCAGGCGCCGCATAGTGTCGAAGCAAATGCTAGTGAGCCGGCTTGTTCGGGTCCAAGCAACTGTGGTACAAGGATTGCGCCAATTGGACCTTGATATACGGATCCATATGAAAATCCGCTAGCCCTTTCATAGACGGGACAGACATTCAGACAAGCCGAACAGCGGATGCATCGTAGCGTCTCAAACGAGACCGGATCTGAGAGGATCGAGGATCGATTATTGTCCAGTAGCACCAAATGGAATTCCTGGGGGCCATCGCCTGGTGTTACGCCATGGAAGATAGTTGTATAGGGGTTCATCCGTTCGCCAGTGGATGACCTAGCTAGGAGTTCCATAAAGAGCGGTACATCTTGAAATGATTTGATGACCTTTTCGATACCCATGACTGTAACTAGGACATCTGGAAGGGTGAGGCACATTCTACCGTTTCCTTCGGATTCAACTATTGCAATTGAACCTGAATCGGCCACAGCAAAGTTTGCCCCAGAGATTCCGAACGGTACACTTAGGAACTTCTCTCTTAGATAAACGCGAGCTGCCTCTGCGAGGATTGCGGGAGAGTTCTCAAGTTTTGTCTTAGAGATTGTGGACGAAAATAGTTCGGCTATCTCATCTCTGTTCTTATGAATAGCTGGCACCAGAATATGGCTAGGCATTTCCCCGGCAAGTTGCACTATCAGTTCGGCTAAATCCGTCTCTTGTGCTTTGATGCCCGCCTTTGCAAGAGCGTCGTTTACCCCAATTTCATCGGTAGTTATCGATTTGACCTTGATGGCCTCAGTGAAGTTATGGCTTTTGGCTATTCCAACGATAATCTCGTTAGCACTGCGAGCGTCATGAGCAAAGTGAACTTGACCACCACGCTCTTGGACTGATTGAATTAGAGTCTTTATCAAGTCGTCCAAATTAGCGAGTGAGTCATCTTTTATCATTGCGGCTCTGGTGCGCATTGTCTGCCAATTGCTGACCTCAGAAACTACCGAAGCCCTTTTGTTTCTAATCGTTCCGGTGGCGTTGGTTAGGTTGGCTCTTAGGGCTGGAATCTTTGTAAATTCGTGGGCTAATTTCGAGAATTTAATCTCGCCTGATTGCCCAAGTGCTGCTTTTATTGGATATTGAGACATTATTTCCCGTTCACTTAAACTAGAGCTGACTCTTTAGTGCTAGCGAGTATTTCAGCTATGTGTAGCGTCTTTATCTGCGATCCCTTTTCTTTGAGCCCTCCGCCTATATGCATCAGGCAAGAGTTGTCGAGTGCGACTAAATATTGCGCATCTAGGGAAATTATGGAGTTGACTTTATCTTCTAGCATCGCTTCAGAGACGTCATTGTTTTTTACTGAAAACGTACCGCCAAAGCCACAACAGGTCGTTTGAGTGGGGTTTGTGATCAATTCAATCCCGTCTACCGAGCCTAGAATTCTAAGTGATGGCTCTAATAGACCCAACGATCGCACTGAGTGACATGTGGGATGTAATACTACTTTATGGGGGAAGTATGAGCTAGATACATCTTCTCGATGATAGGTATCTATAAATTCAACGAGCTCGAATGAACGATTTAGAATCGATGCAAGTTTGTGAACATTGGTTGGGCTCATAAATCCTCCCGCAAGTTCGAGATAGTTTTCGCGCACCATTGCAGCACAGGAAGCTGATGGAAAGACGACGTAGTCATAGTCGATATTGGTTTTAACGAACGAACGAATCATCTCCGAGATCAGATCCGGATAGCCGGTATTGAAGTGCATTTGACCACAGCACACCTGTGTTTTTGGGAGATGCACCTGGTATCCGTACCTGGTTAAAACGTTGAAAGTGGCCTGGGTGGTTCGGCTAAATAGTGCGCCGTTTAGACAGGTTTCAAAGATTGCAATCTTTTGGGAATTCATAACGATAGATACCTTGCAGTAAATGTTTTTGAAATTCTACATAGATACATGATCAATTACAAACTGAGAAGCACTTCAAATTTAAATTTGCCTTTGAAGTGGAATTTAACCTAAATATACGAGTTTGGAGAGGCCAATTTTCGTGAAGAAGCCATTTAGGGCGATCGTAACAAGTGAAAATCTGTTCATCGCTAATAGCAATCCAAAGAATATTAAGGCGAATCCAGAGATGAGAGAGAGTTTGGAACTTTGACGTTTTAGCCAATCGAATGACGTCTTGATTCTGGTATAGGCGAGGCCCGTAATCATGAAAGGAACCCCTAGACCTAAACTGTAAAAGACGAGCAGGATTGCTCCTTGCGTCACACTTTTTTGGCTTGCTGCAACTCCCAGAATAGATGAGAGTATTGGCCCGATACACGGTGTCCATCCAAAGCCAAAGGCGACCCCGGCGATTGCTGGCCCAAATCGGCCAAGGCGTGCAATGTTAGGATGAAACCGCCTTTCCGACGCGAAGATGTTGAACCGTCCTAGACCACCGATTACTATAAAAACGCCCATCACCAGGACTAAGAGACCCGTAATTCGTCCTATCAAGATGTGGCTATGAAAGATCGAGCGTCCCAAGGCAGTCGCCGTCATGCCTAAGAGTACAAATACCGTTCCAAAACCTAAAATAAAATAGAGTGTCGCTTTGGCGACTTGGAACTGAGTAGAACTAATTGATTCGACTGTTTTGGATTGGGTTTTGACCTTAGTTGTGATTGTCGGTGAATCTTTTTTGTCTTCAATGCGCTTTTTATCTCGAATGTCTATGCCGGTAATAATTGAAAGATAGGCGGGCACAAGTGGCAATACGCATGGCGATGCGAATGAGATTATCCCACCGCCAAAGGCCACGATATAACCAAGACTTGTTGCCACGTGTCTCCTTTTTCCTGCTCGAGATTTAAATCTTGGACGCCAACACCCTAAAGCGGTTTCGTGCTAGTTAATCTAGTTTGGTTGAATTGCCTTGGGGCCTATGACGGAACGAGCTGGACTTTTACCTTCTCTTGTGATATTGGCTCAATGAAGGTCAGGTCAGAGCTCTGACTATCAACTTGGTATACGATTGATTTCGTATCGCTGCTCCAGGTTTGAAGGCGGCTTATATCGCTTTCGGCACAATTGTGCGTCCAAGCGACCCAAGTTCCCGTTACTGTTCCGTCCGCTCCGACAGTCTCACCTGGGGTCAATGAGCCATCCTTAGGAAAGTCCCTTTTGTAACCTATCAAAATGGTTGCATCGAAGTTGACGACTCCGGTGATCTCGGCGGATTGGGAAGTTGGAAAACTTTGAGCGATCAATCGCGCGCGCTCGCTCGAATGCAATCTTGCTCTTTTTAGGCGAGCCTCCTCAATCTTTCGTTTTTGTCGAGACCAGCCAACTGCCGGTGCAATTCCGAGAAACAAAATACCTATAATTGGTATCGAAAATGCAAAGAACACCTTAGACAACCTGCACCACCCGTAATAATTATCGCATCTCCGCACTCTTATCCGACAGTTATGATGAAGTATTTTTCGGAAATATTGCTCTCATTCAACCACGCGTCTTTTTCGATCAAGTTGAACCCACACTTTTGGTTGTCTATCTGTGATCATTTGGGTCCTCTAAAGCATCTTTGGCCCTTTTTTGTGAATACTTTTGTGAAGGTTAGGATGCTTATGAGCTGTAAACCCTATAGGGCTATGAAGCCATCTTCGTTGGTGGGCGGCCATGAGTGATATGCTCTAATAACGCACATTAGCTAAAGATACGGGAATCCAATGAAGCTTACTATTTGTGGTTCAGCAGGCTCCTATGGGGCACCCTTGAGGGCCTGTTCCAGTTATTTGGTGACATCGGAGAGGTCGAATCTACTGATGGATCTTGGCAATGGTTCATTTTCTAACTTTTTGGCCGTGAGCGAGACCTCACTGCTCTCCGGAGTATTTATTTCTCATCGTCACCACGATCATTTGGCCGATCTGGTCTCACTCTTTCATTTTATGAAGTTTGTGCCCGGTGCGAAGGTGGATAAATTACCATTACTTGCTACCGCGGTCACCTATGAGGCTCTGTGTAATCTTACGGGTCTAGCGTTGGCGGAAGTCTTTGACTTTCGAAAGATTGACGTTAATTCTAAGATTTTGTTGGGTGATCTTGAGCTAACCTTTTGCGAAACTGATCATGTCGATGGGACTTTGGGTATAAAAATTACAGAGTCGGACGGTCGCACGATCGTCTATAGCGCAGACAGTGCCTACTGCGATTCTCTGGTTGCCCTTGCTCAAAATGCTGACATCCTATTGGCGGAGTCAACCTGGATTGAGAGGCCTAGATGGTCTTCTCGCGGAATTCATATGGATGCTCTTGAAGTAGGTGAGCTTGGCGAAGCCGCAGGCGTTGCTCGTTTGGTAATTACTCACGTAGCCTATCCAAATGACCCGAATCAGGCTCGCCAAGTTGCGTCGACGAAGTATTCAGGGGAGATTTTAATTGCTAACGATTTCGATGTAATTGAGGTCTGAACTAGAGGTCTGAACTAGAGGATTGAGCCTTGGTTTTGCTGGTTTTCGCTTATTGTGAAGATCGATTCCGTGATGTATTGATCGGTAGTTCTATTTACGGTAGTTCGGTTTTAGATACTTTTAGATTCCATCGTAAAGTTTAGATCGAAGGACTCCTCGGGTTCCTGGCTCTTCCTGGCTCACGAATCGTTTAGTAGATTTGAGGCTAAAACCACCAACTAGGCCCATGCTGTCTAATTGGCAATAAGCCCAGCGCTAGGGTGAGATAGTGCACTATACCCCATTTAGAGACCCTTGGCATTTTAGCGAGATGGCAACCGAATCACTATTAGTTGCCTTTCTAGAATCCCAGCTCAATCGACTTTTGAATTCTTTGAGTTGCTGGACGAGCAAATTAGCGGTTTTGGGACTCTTTTAGGCCCTATGTGCTCATTGGGGTAATTATTTTGGTCGGCCGGATAGGTAAATATAATGACCGCTGTTCCAGTTAAGTCATTTTTTCCGAAAGATTGTTTGCTACCAATGACTGTAGCTAGGTTGTTGAGCGCTGGTGCATCCATATGATTTGGCATCCATTAGCCACGTAATGGCCAAGAGTTCTTTGTCAAGAGGCATCCTGGCGTTAGTTTCATCTCTCTTTTGATGAAACTGGACAAGTGATCGAGGTCCCTTTTTGCGGATTCCCTTTTGCGCGGTGGTCTCGTGTTTTTAGGACAAGTTTCTGGGATGACTTTTACCTTCCGGTTGGCGAGATCCTCTTTTAGATACCATCGGGTTAGAATTAGGATAGATAGTTGTATTTAGAAGCTAAGTTGAAATACGTTCTTCGAGGTATCTAGCATAAGCACTAAGGTCGAGATCTATTTGGGTAGATGTGTAAGAGCGTGGAGAAAGGTCCATTATTGACGGAATCTACAGAACCAAATGGTGTATCACCAAAAGACATGGATCAGTATAGATTCGATTCAAATTCACGCGTGTTGACTGTACCTAACCTAATTACGGTGGCGCGACTATGTCTTTTGCCGGTTGCGATATACGAGGCAGTAGGACGTGGACAATTTGTTTTAGCTACGGCCATCTTAGTCTTTATTGGTCTTACAGATTTTTTAGATGGATATGTTGCTCGGCACTTTAATCAAGTCTCTGAACTGGGAAAGATTATTGATCCATCGGCAGATCGAATAGTGATCATCGCTGTTGGGATAACTGCAATAATACAGGGATGGATTCCGCTTTGGCTTGGAATTGTGATCATGGTTCGAGAGGTCTTTATCTCACTTCTGTCGAGTTATCTCTATAAGACCAGGAGCTATCGCCTAGACGTAATATGGCTAGGTAAGGCAGGTACATTTGCACTTTTGTGTGCGTTGCCTACTTTGGTGGCGGGGGAGTCTAAGTCGCCGAATCTTTCATTTTTGCACCTTATTGGCCTCGGACTAGCAATAATCGGGATAGTAACCCTTTATTTGGCGGCCTTTAATTACGTGACTAAAGTCTTGATACCGGTTTTGAAAGGCAATGTTTTGCCGCCTTCGCGTTGAGCGAGGAACTATGAATTTTGTAGATAATTGCCTAGATGGCTGTAAATATTACCAAAATGTTGATAAATGGGTGGCTATCCTGCTAGTTTCACACCAAGAGACTAGTTCGTAGCGCTGGAAGGGGATTATGTGAAAGCTGTAATAATGGCTGGCGGTGAGGGGACCCGTTTGCGGCCGTTAACGGCAACCGCTCCAAAGCCGATGTTGCCAATCGGAAATGCCCCGATGTTGGAGCACATAATAACGCTTCTGAAAAAGCATGGCTTTGATGAGGTGATTATCACAGTTGCCTTCATGGCCAACGCGATTCGAACCTACTTTGGGGATGGCTCGGAGTTTGGAATTCGGATTAGTTACTCTAATGAGGATTCACCCCTTGGTACTGCTGGGTCAGTTGGGAATTGTCGTGAACTTTTAGAGTCGACTTTTATGGTTATCTCTGGCGACGTTCTAACCGATATTGATTTGGGTGCATTGCTTGAGTTCCATCAGTCCAACAAAGCTACAGCTACCATCGGCCTCAAATCAATGGAGAATCCGCTGGAGTTCGGTATCGTTACGACAAATGACGACGGTACTGTAGGTCGCTTTCTCGAAAAGCCAACCTGGGGACAGGTCTTTTCCGACACTATCAACACAGGCATATATGTTCTGGAGCCGGAGATATTTTCCTATATGCCAGTTGGTAAAGCCCTAGACTTCTCTCAGGATGTTTTTCCGCGTCTACTGGAGGATTCGATTCCGATCCACGCCATGGTTTGCGAAGGTTATTGGGAAGACGTAGGGACCTTGGAAGCATACCTGAATGCGCATAAGGATATTTTGGATCATCGTGTAGATCTTGAAATTCTTGGCTTTATGGTAGACAAGGGTGTCTACTTTGGTGATGGGACCGAGGTACATCCCACTGCTTTGCTTGAAGGTCCAATTATTATTGGAGACAACTGTAGAATCGGTCCGGAAGCCAAGATAAGGCCCTATAGCGTAATCGGCTCTAATTCACGTATCTCTAAACACGCAGAGGTTGACCGCTCTGTTATTCATGAGAATGTCTACATCGGTGAAGGTAGCATTATCCGTGGTACTATCGTTGGAAAATCTTGTGACTTGCGGAGAAGTGTGCACACCGAAGATGGAGTTGTCCTGGGCTCGGACTGCTATGTAGGCGATGGTGCGCAGCTCTTTTCCAAGGTGAAGATCTATCCTTCAAAGACGGTTCAATCCGGTGCTACTGTTTTGACATCGATCGTTTGGGAGTCCAAAGGGACAAGAAGTGTCTTTTCATCCAATGGCGTATCGGGTATCGCTAATGTCGATATCGGCCCTGAGCTTGCTCTTAGACTCGCGATGGCATTTGGTTCAAATTTGAAGCCTGGTGCTAGAATATCGACCGCCAGAGACTCCTCTAGGGCGGCACGAATGTTAAAGCGTGCACTCATGGTGGGATTGAATGCAGTTGGAATTGACGTAGCGGACCTCGAGGTGGCACCGATTCCAGCTTTGCGCTTTCACGTGCGAAATACATCGAGCAAGGGGGGGCTAGCGGTCGTTCTGGATCCTGATGATCCGGAGTCGGTCGTCATTCGATTCATCGATGAGAATGGAATTGACCTCGACGAGGCCTCGCAGCGCAAAATTGAACGTGGCTTAGCTCGAGAAGATTTTCGAAATGTCTTGGCTTCTGAACTTGGCGAATTGGACTTTCCCGCCCGTAATACCGAGTTTTACGCCCAGAGCTTGCTTGAGCAAGCCGAGATAGGTCGGATTCGAGATCGTAACTTTAAGTTCGTAGTTGACTATGGCTTTGGTGTTTCGTCTCATATCTTTCCTAGTGTCTTGTCGAAACTCGGCGGTGATGTCTTGGGGATAAACCCCTTCTCATCCACGAAACGAATTGTCGAGTCGGATCAGTCTGCTAACATGAGCCGCCTTTCTGAGTTAGTGGTTACATCACGTTCGGAATTTGGAATTGGAATCGACTCTGTTGGGGAGAAGATTATCCTCGTGGACAATACGGGCCGAATTTTGAGTGGCTTCGAATCTCAGGTGATATTCTGTCGGTTAGTCGCTGAGGCCAATCCATCGGCTCAGATTTCGGTACCTATTGGATCTCCAAAGGCTCTTCGAAATGCAGTTACGCGTTTTGGCGGCACCTTGCATTTTACAAAGCGATCTACAAGTGGCCTTATGGAGGCGGCCTCGCCTGCTACCCGTGGCCGTGATTTGGTAGCTGGGGTTGAAGGAAACTTTATCTTTCCCAACTTTCTTCCTGGATATGATGGTTGCGCGGCGTTGGTCCAGCTTCTCTCGCTTTTGGCTGTTACCAATAGGACCCTTGCCGAGGTCGTTGGGGAGATTGAGCCAATTCGAGTAATTCACGACTCCGTTATTACTCCTTGGGAGTCCAAGGGAATTGTGATGAGGATCCTTTTGGATGGTATCGGCGATCAAGAGACCACGCTTATCGATGGAATATATGCAGAGACCAATTCATCGTGGTATTTGGTAGCTCCAGATCCCGTCGAGCCAATTACGCATATATGGGTGGAGAGTGACTCTGAAATTGAAGGAGTAAGTATTTTGAGTTCTCTGAGGGAGAGAATCGCGGTAATAGTGAACGACTCATCTGGACTTCGCCTTCGTTAACTTCGCCTTCGTTAATAGATCAATAGGGGTCGGCCTTTAAAAAGGTGGACCCCTATAATTTTTTCTTACTTATGACTTTAATTTAGTAGCGATCTTTGATTTGACTGTTTTTGAATAAAAGACAGCACTCTCCTTGCTTCTATCTCAGCAAACAAGGCTGCCGTTGAAGGTGTGATTGCAGTAGCATCGCAGTTGCGGACTCTTACTCCTTAGTGAACCTCCCCGCCCTTACGGACGGGGCTTCTGGCTCCGCCGTTTTGGTTGGGGAGGTTCACTAAGGTAGATAATGAGGTAAATGAATGTCTTCATTTGCGACTTTTCGTCTTTTATCAATCATGATATTGGCTGTTGGATCTGCGGTGGATCTTTTATGATTGGCAAAATTTGGTCAGTGAGATCAAAATCTTTTCGGATTGATCGGAAAATCAAAATAGTACTGTGTGGATCTGGGATTAGCTTGTTGATAAAAAGATAGATCTCTTGTTTGGCTAACCTGGGGACGGGAGTTCGCCTCAAGCATCTATGCGAAGGTGAGCTTTTGTGGCTTCAAGAACTTTCAATAGATTCTAAGATGAATTGTCCGATTTTTAGGAGTGTTTCGGCCTTTTTGAAAGCTAAGTTGTCTCATATGATCAATCCCAATGATAGAAGCTATACCAAAGATCACGAGTGGGCACTCGTAGATGGTAATCGAGTCAAGATTGGTATTACCGATTTTGCACAGGACGCCTTAGGTGACGTCGTCTTTGTGAAACTCCCAGAGGTGGGAGTTGCTGTGACCAAGGGAGATTCATTTTCGGAGGTAGAGTCGACCAAATCGGTCTCTGATATCTACTCGCCTCTGAGCGGAAATATCGTTCAAGTAAATGAGTCACTCGTTAGCTCACCGGAACTGGTAAACTCATCCCCCTACGAAGATGGCTGGATTGCCATTATTGAATTTGGCGATGAGAGCGATCTCGAGACAATGAGTTCAACTGACTATGATGAGCTAACGGCACATTAGAGCTTGTGCGCGAATCTGACGGCGTAAGAGTGGGTGTCGGTCTTTGAGTATCGGCGATAAAAGTTCAAGAGGTTTGACGGTTTGTCTATTTGTCGTAGTTGTGGCCATTTGAATCAAGCGGGAGCTAATTATTGCTCTTCTTGTGGTGATGCAATGCATCACAGCGACGAGGTGACTGGCACCCTTGCTTCGGTCGAGCCGGTTTACGAATTGGGCGATGATCTGATTGCCAGTCTTATTGAAGGTGCCAAAAATGGAAGCGCTTTGACTATCGTGCAGGGCGGTCCAAGTGCTGGTACTTCGTTTAATTTAGAAAAAGACCGAACTTCTCTTGGAAGGCATCCCGCTAGTGATATCTTTTTGGATGACGTAACTGTATCTCGGCGCCATGCGGAAATAGTGAGAGAAGGCGACGAGTATACGATTAGCGACGTGGGCTCTCTAAATGGGACCTATGTTAATCATAAGCGTTCGGACTTTGAAGTATTAAAGAGCGGCGATGAAGTCCAGATTGGAAAATACAAGTTGCTCTTTCTAATTGTCACAAAGGATTAGAGTGGGGGCAGAGGATCCGGAACTACCGCTATCGATAGGCGAAACGCTAACTCTTTTACAAAAAGAATTTCCAGATATATCAATGTCAAAGATTCGATTTCTCGAGTCGCAGGGGTTGATTGCACCTGAGCGGACGACATCAGGTTTTCGGAAGTTTGTAGCAAAAGATATTGAGCGTTTGGCTTCAATCTTGCGTCTCCAACGAGACCAGTACCTTCCGCTGCGCGTAATCCGTGAACAATTTGGATTAGATCAGCTGGAACGAAGTGTCGGTGGACGAAGAACCAAGGCGGACCGTGCGACCCGCAACGACCAACCGTTGTTGGGTCTGGAAAACGAAAAAGCATTTGAGATTGAAGGTATAAGCCCAGCTACTGAGGGTTCTACTTCAACTCGCTCTGAGGACCTTGAGGTTGAAAATCCCGCAGTTGGACGAGTCGTAGCATATAGGAGTGGCTCTAGACCCCATACAAAGCGCTCGGAGTTACTAGAGTTGCCCTGCGACAAAGAGGATTCCACGTTAGATGCGGAATTTCTGCGAGACATTAATAAATTAACTCGCAGCGACATTCCATCCAAACTGAATTTGTCAGATCTGGTGCCACTTGATAGCCCTAGCTCTCCAACTCCTTCCTCTTTGACACCCGGTGTTGAGCCATTGGTCGGCGACTCTGTGGCTAAGGGCGGCGAGTTGAAAAAGCCGCTTCGGAAGCGATCGAGGCAAATCGATGATTCGCCAAAGCCATCCTTCAAAGCAGAAGATTTTCCTGAGCCCTTCGAGATTGATCTATCTGTTGCAACTTCGAGTGATTTTGTAGTAGACAAAGCACAAAAAGAGCCAAATGGTCCTATTGAATCGGTTGGAGCGGATGAATCACCCGAGTCCGATGGAGAGATCGCCGCTGTCGCAAATGATCCACAACTTAGCCAATCGCCCAATTTGATAGGTGATGGTTCGCTAGAGGCTACCTCTGTTGAACCAGTTATGCCTAGTGCTATTTTGGCTTCTGGCGATTCTCATGTCTCTTCGACCAAAAGGCGCAGAACTCCTCGTCCGGTCGGTCCCAGGGAGGCAACGACTAACTTTTCGAATCCTTCGAGGGAGGTAGTCGAGTCGAACCCAGATCTTAGCCAGCAGGCAGAGCCTAAGGTTCCAGATATTCAAATTGGCAGGCCCCTGGCAAAGGTTCAAGACAACGCTCTACAGGGTGAGCCAATTGGTAAAACTCCTCGACATAGAGTCCCTCGGACCAATTCCGCTAAGGCGATAGTCGGAGCGCTGAATCCAGCAGCGCAGGACGTTCCTGAAGGATTTTTGACACTCAAAGGGTTGACACGTGAGGCAGGGGTGACAGAGGTCTTTCTGACAGAGTTAGATGCATTTGGAATTGTAAAAGGTCGTCGTCACCAGGGATCGCTGATATATCCAAGACGCAGTGTCGAGCTAGTCAAATTGTGCAAGAGTCTTTCCCAGCTGGGCTTTGGACCACGTCATCTGAAGTCGATTCGGGTCTCGGTTGAAAAAGAATATGGAATGTTTGAACAGATTATTGCAACTGCGCTAGGTGGCAGCAACGCTCGCTCCAAGCGCCGTGCTAAGGAGACCGCAAAGATCCTTGAAGAGAATGTGGACCGATTTCGATCCATTCTCCTAGGTGACCTCATAGCTCAACTTTTGGGTGATCAGCAACGTTGACTTTGAGGGCTAATTTGTAGCCAAAGAGTTAATTTTTCAATTTGGAAATTTATTTGACCGACGGTGGGTCTAGGCTGTGTGTCATGATAGAAGTCGAGTTATCTTCTGTGCGGGTCGACCTTAGATCTAATACTCCTTTGATACTTCTTCGTGAGGTTCAGGAGCCACATCGTAGCCTACCGATTTTTATTGGTGGCCCTGAGGCGACGGCTATTGCAATGGCTCAACGTGGTTATGAGGCCCCTAGGCCTCTAACGCATGATCTTGCTGTGGATATGGTTCGTGCTCTAGGTGCGTCGATTGATCGTGTAGTAGTCGTTGATCTGCGCGATTCGACTTACTACGCCGATATTCATCTCACTTCAGGTAGTGGTAACTTCGTTGTCTCTGCCCGACCATCTGATGCGGTCGCTCTCGCGATAAGGGTCAGCGCTCCTCTCTTTGTAAATGATGAGTTGATCGCCAAAGAGGGTGTAGTGGTTCAAGATGAGGAGGTCTATGACGAAATCGTCGAGAGTCCAAATGAAGACCCCGCTGTTTTGGATGAGTTTCGTGAATTTCTCGACAATATCAATCCAGATGATTTTGCCTAGGCTCTAGGCAACTGGCTGTCTCATAGATTTGGTTAGCCTAAGAATCCGGGATCTGATCTCTTGTTGATTTCATCACCAAGTGCCCGGCGATTTAAGTCTTTATATCGAAAGATTTTAACTCGCCTCTCAAGTTAGATACTGAACGAATATGACTTTAGGAATCTTTAGTTTGGGATATTTATTCGGTTAGAGAACTGAGATTGTCGTTCATGTTGACCATAAAGTTGGGTTCGAAAGATGTTAAGGTTATCTCGATAGATTACGATGATAAAGTAGGCTGATACGAGTTCAGTCAATAACAAAGGTCGATCTAGTTGTCCATGACTACACCACTAAAAAGTTACAGTGGCCATTTGGCTTCAAAGATCGTAGGGATTAGTTACCGCCAACTTGACTATTGGGCGCGAACGGACTTAATTAGACCTTCGATAGCTGATGCCCACGGCAGTGGCAGCCAACGACTGTATTCCTATGACGATCTTTTAAAGTTGAAGATGATCAAGAAATTGATCGATAACGGTCTTTCGCTTCAAGGCGTTCGAAACGCTCTAGCGTCGCTGGAGTCGATCTCGGACCTTTCCGGCGCAAGTGCCCCTGTTCTCGTTGTCAGTGGTTCCAAATCAGTCTTTGCTCAAGACGGTGAGAATTTGGTCGACTTGCTGCGTGGAAATCAGATGGTCTTTGGAATGGTAATGGCCTTTGGTGATATACGTAACGAGGTTGACGCGGATATAGTCTCGATAGATCCTCGTCCATCGTTGAGTGACGAACTTCCAGACCTAGACGACACCACGGTACCTGTGGGTGCGATGATGGATCTAAAGGATGTTCGTTAATCTCTTTTTTGGCGATTCCCTAAGAATAGCTTCACTTATGATAGGCCTTATTTCCTGATTTAGACGGGTTCGCAGTGATGGCGGCCATATCGCGACGATCCATGGAACTATGGTCAGCAACCTTAGAAGAGAGACCTGGGATTTATTGGGTAGGTCGTGCTTTCGTTTAGGATACCCTTTGTCTGAAAACGGTGTCATTTGGCGTATTTAACAACCTTGAAACCTCCGGTTGTAGCTTATTCTTGCTCGCCCGTATCGTTAGCAACCATAAAGAAGTGTCGAATGAGCTAAGGTTCATAAGGTGGATTTTAAAACTACATTTCTAAACAATAGGCATCGGGAACTAGGCGCCAAGATGGTACCATTTGTTGGTTGGGAGATGCCGCTCTCCTATAAAACTGGTACTGTCGCAGAACATCTTGCGTGTCGGCGCGGTGCTGTTGTCTTTGACGTTTCGCATCTCGGCACGGTTCGCTTGGCAGGTAAGGATAGCTTAGAGATTCTTCAGCGTTCCTTTACAAACGATCTAGCCAAGATAAATCCTGGGCGGGCTCAATACACACATCATCTCGATGTCGAAGGGTCTGTTGTAGACGACATTATAGTCTGGTGGGTGAGCGAGAATAGGTTTGACGTGATGCCTAATGCCTCTAATACAAGCTCGGTTATAAATTCCATCGGCGGGCAAGACGTGACCGCCGACCGAAGCGTATTAGCAGTTCAAGGACCAAAAGCAAGGATTTTTCTCGGGCGTTTTTTTCCTGAGGGTGCTCGTGTGCCGCGTTTTAGGGTAGAGGAACTCTCCTATAAGGGCTATGACGTATTAGTAGCTGGAACTGGATATACCGGCGAAGACGGTATTGAACTAGCGGTCCCAAACGAGATCGCTCTTGAGATCTTTGATGAGTTGCTAGAGGTCGGTGTTGTGCCGGCTGGTCTTGGGGCTAGAGACACTCTTAGGTTGGAGGCGGGCCTACCGCTTCACGGCCATGAACTGGGGAGAGGTATTACTCCATTTCAAGCTAATCTCGGTTGGGCAGTCTCTTTGACTAAGGGCGATTTTATAGGGCGTGACGCCTTGGTGGCCGAGTCGCAGCGAGGCATTCATCGTAAATTAGTTGGAGTAAAGGGCAAAAGTCGCCAACCAATGCGCGATGGAATGGATCTGATCTTCAAGGGCGAAGTAGTTGGGAAGTCAACTTCGGGAAATTATTCTCCGATTTTAGAGGTCGGAATCGCAATGTGTTTTGCACCAGTGAATCAAAGTCTCGGTGATGCGGTCGAGCTTCACTCTGGTGATCGAGTGATTCAAGGCGAGATATGCCCGCTTCCATTTGTAGCCAAGGTCAAATAGATAAGGCCTTGTCGCGCAATTAGACGATTCAAAGATATTATTTTTCCAAAGAAAGGCATTCCTTGTCGAGTTTCACTCCTCATACTCAAGCTGAGATTGATTCAATGCTCACCTTTTTGGGCCTAGACTCATTTGACCAGTTATATGCATCTATTCCAGATGCAGTAGCACTAAGGCGGGATTTGCAATTGCCGAAAGCTCTGTCGGAGTTTGAGGTAATAGATGTCATGGCCGATTACGCGGCGATGAATCATCCATCCAACCGAGACCTGGTCTGCTTTGCTGGAGGCGGTTCTTATGATCACGATATAGCCTCAGTTACCTCCTCTATTGGCTCAAGGAGTGAATTCGTAACTGCTTATACACCGTATCAGCCCGAGGTGGCACAGGGTGTTTTGCAGGGATTGTTTGAGTTCCAGAGCATGGTAAGTCGGATCTCAGGTCTTGGAATTTCGAACGCTTCACTTTACGATGGAGCTTCCGCCTTGGTTGAAGCGATCAACCTGGGTTGCGTTAAGACCAAACGTTCGAGAGTGGTTATCTCAGGGGGCATTAATCCCAATTGGCGCGAAGTTGCAGAGACCTTTGCTAAAGGTCCTGGCCACGAGATTGAGATCGCCCCTATTGGCCCCGATGGCGCTACTATTTGGCCCACCAACCTTGACGGAGTTGCTCTTTTTGTAGTTGGTTACCCCAATTTTCTGGGTTTTGTAGAGGACCTTGAGGCGGTACGTGGCCTTGCTAGCTCAGCGGGAGCTCTAATGGTTGTGGCTTATGATCCGATTGCGATCTCACTTCTTAGGTCGCCTGGAAGCTATGGCGCAGATATCGCGATTGCAGAAGGGCAACCGCTTGGCATCCCTCTCTCCTTTGGCGGGCCCTACCTTGGATTATTTTCCGTCTCCAACGAGCTTGTACGATTTTTGCCGGGGCGCCTTGTAGGTGAGACTCTCGATATGAATGGCAAGCGAGCCTACGTTACAACATTGCGCGCTCGCGAGCAGGATATTCGACGAGAGAAGGCTTCGTCGAATGTTTGCACCAATCAGACTTTGATGGCGATATGGGCGGCAATCCAACTTACATGGTTGGGTAAATCGGGATTCTTAGACGTAGGAAGGAGCTGCTTGAGTTCGCGTGTCTATCTCGAGCGGCGCCTTGTTAGCGAGGGTCTCACCACCATTGAGACGAGGCTGCCAAGCTTTAGAGAGTTCCCAGTGAGACTCAAAAAGCGCGCATCAACAGTAATAGACGAGATGCATCCATTGGGATTTTTGGCCGGTGTGGCACTTGAAGGATCTTTGGCAATCGATAATTTTGAGGGCGACCTTTTGATCGCTCTGACGGAGAAGCGGACTCGGACCGAGATAGATCGCTACGTTGGAGCACTAGTAGAGGTGATTAGATGACAAAGGAAGTTTATGGAGCTGCCAGCGGAGGTCGAGCATCTTCGATTCCGTTAATGGGTGGAGATAGCGAACCTACCATCTTTGAGATATCGGTTTCGGGTCGCCGATGTGGTGCAATAAGAGATAGCGGTATAGAATCTGTGGACGCTAGCGACCACCTTCCGCTCGCCTATCTTAGGAGTGAACCTGTAGCTCTGCCCGAGGTATCTGAGCGAGATCTAGTGGGTCATTTTACTCGATTGACGCATCGACAGTACTCTGTTGACCTAGGTGCATACCCATTGGGTTCTTGTACTATGAAGTACAACCCGAAGCTCGCAGATACAGTTGCTGGAATGTCGGGTATTTCAGGGGTGCACCCCCACCTTCCTTCTTCTCATTCTCAGGGGTGGCTCGAAATTGCGCTTGAGATAGAAAGCTACCTCAAAGAGATAACTGGAATGGCTGGAGCAACTTTGTCACCTGCTGCGGGTGCACAAGGCGAGCTTACTGGCCTTTTGATGATGAAGGCGTATCATTTAGATCGAGGAAATCATAAGACTAAGATATTGATCCCTGACTCTGCGCACGGGACTAATCCGGCATCGGTCTCGTTGGCGGGTTATTCAGTGGTGACAGTTCCCTCAAATGAAAAGGGATTAGTCGATTTAGAGCTATTGAAGAGCTTGGTCGGCGATGATGTCGCAGGTATCATGCTGACCAATCCCAATACTGTTGGTCTTTTTGAAGAAGATATCGCAGAGATCGCAAAGGCGATCCACGACGTGGACGGCCTTCTCTATTA
Organism: Acidithrix ferrooxidans; assembly: GCF_000949295.1. Lineage (GTDB taxonomy): Bacteria > Actinomycetota > Acidimicrobiia > Acidimicrobiales > Acidimicrobiaceae > Acidithrix > Acidithrix ferrooxidans. The sequence goes on along the minus strand of NZ_JXYS01000087.1, from coordinate 14,580 downwards.
CGATGGAGCCAATCTCAATGCGATCGTAGGAATCGCACGCCCTGGCGATATGGGCTTTGATATAGTCCACTCCAACTTGCACAAGACCTTTGCTACACCACATGGTGGTGGTGGTCCGGGTTCTGGCCCTGTAGCGGTGGCCGAGAAGTTGCTTGACTTTCTACCGGGTCCATATCCTGTCCGTGGTCATGACGGTATAAAGTGGACCACTCCGAGTAAATCCATTGGGCGGGTTCACTCTTTCTATGGAAATGCCGTAGTTTACGCTCGTGCTTTAGCCTTCATGAAGGCTTTAGGCGGCGAGGGACTTCGACAGATGTCTCAGATAGCAGTTTTGAACGCTAACTACCTAAAGGCCATGATCTCCAGCTATTATCCCCCGGCTTACGAGGCTACTTGTATGCACGAGTTTGTTGTATCGACTGCGGCTCTAAAAAAGAGCTTTGGAATTCGAGCACTTGACATAGCTAAGGGCCTTCTGGACAAGGGGTTTCATGCTCCGACTGTCTATTTTCCACTCATTGTAGATGAAGCTTTGATGATTGAACCAACCGAGACGGAGTCGAGACAGACTCTTGATGCGATGGCTGAGGCATTGATCGAGCTTGCCAAAGATGCACTCGATGAAGATGCAGCATCAAAAATGGCAGGAGGCCCTAGGCGAACCCCGGTGACCCGAGTTGACGAGGCCCGCGCTGCGCGTACCTTGATAACAACTGTAGATGCCCATTCAAAATGAAGATAAAAGCCCTTGCGCACCTTGATTTGTCTTGGCCGTTGGGGCTTTATTTAGTGGGATCTGGAATCTATGGTTTTCTCTAAAGACTTTTTCAATTTGAGAGTCATCAAGTTACTTTCGTGCGATTTATATCTTCGGAGTCAATGACTTACCCAAGGAGCGAACTACGACCAAGCAGTGCCATTGGAGAGAACTGGTCATTGATCTCTTGAATCTCCTCGGGTCTTCGATCTTTGCGGCGAGTACGTCACTAGTTGGCTAAATGAATTGACGTAAATTTTTTGCTAGGCAGGTTCTTCGACTAGGCAGTTTGTCTGGTTTGTGATATCAACGATGCATTGAAAATCGCCCTGTGCCACTTTGACCTGGCTATTTGCGGTTCCTATTTTTAAGATGGTAGGGAGTCCGATTGGTTGGGCCACCACTTCCACCTTTTTGTTGTTCGATGTGATCTTGTGGTTAGATCACCTTTTTGTTGGTAGGTCGAATCAAGGACAGAATTGGGCCAAGGGTATGGCAGTAACTATCGGAAGATCATGGGTTTGAGCACCCAAGTGCAAAGATTCTTTGGTTGATTATCGACTTCGGATCGGGTCGATGATGATCTATTCGAGGAGGTCGGGCTGTTCGCGAACTATTCGTTCGTAGAGCGGTTGAAAGCTAAACCACCCAGCGACATTGGTACCTACTTGGGTTGATGTGAGCTTCGCCATCTCGTGGTCGATAAGTATAGGGGTTCCACTTGCTTGTGCAAGTAATTGGGTTTGGGCAGATCGATCCATGGTGATAAACCAAAAGACAGCCTCGTCAACACTTTGTCCAACTGTAAGGAGGCCGTGATTCCTAAGGATTACAGCCTTTGACGACCCAAGAGTAGATGCGATTCTGCGCCCCTCTTCAGCTTCTAAGACAACGCCGCAATAGTCATCGAAGAGACTATGGTCGCCGTAGAAGGCACAGGCATCCTGTGTGATTGGGTCTAAGAGAGTGCCAAGGGTTGAAAATGCTTTGCCATGAATGGAGTGGGCGTGAGCGGCTGCCACAACGTCTGGCCGTGCTTTGTGGACCTGTGAGTGAATCGCAAAGGCGGCTGCATTGACTGGCCATGTACCTTCTACGACTTCTCCTTCGTCGTTGACCAGAATTAGATCCGAGACTCGGACCATAGAGAAGTCCATACCAAATGGATTTACCCAAAAGCAGTCTTTTCGTTCAGGGTCTCTCGCTGTTATATGGCCAGCGACGCCCTCATCAAAGCCCATCTTGGCAAACAATCTAAAGCCAGCGGCGAGTCGTTGTTTTCGATAGAGGCGTTCGTCCTCGAATGAATCAAAACGTGGTCTTGATGGAAAGGTGAGATTAGCCATGTGTTCCCCAAATCAACGAAATAGCATTCTTGTTTCAATGATAGATCATTCTCAGCTAATGTTTTTGGAGATTGGCTATTTTGTTGGTTGTGATTTCATTGTTGCTCGCCACGCATAACATTGTCAGCGCTCGATGAAGCAAGCAAGATTAATTGAGCTTTAATTTGTACTAGTGGACAGCGTCAGATTTTTTCTCTTTGTCGGTTGAATACTTTCGATTGATGGCGAGTGCAACAGAAAGAAGGAGAACTACGCCCGCGTCGACTCCAAGCTCAATGATTCCACGATTAAAGGATGAATTAGTAATTGTGGAGGTCGTGGATAATTGCGCTCCTATAACGAGAACGCGTCGTACCGATGAAATTATCCCAATTACCAAAAATGCCTTTAGCTGAAATCCTCCCCGGAAAAGGTGTGAAACCACAGTTGAGAGTAGCTCAAGGATGATAATGGTAAAGAGGGCATCGTTTAGGAGTTTTGCGATCTGTGAGTTTACAAAAGTTGAAAACGTCAATTTTGAGAGATCGGCTGCTGATTGCACGAAGACGGCCAAAGCCATTATCACAAGTAGTGTACCTACCAGAAGATACAATACTTTTTCAACCTGTTCAATTATTTTTTTGACATATCCGGTCTCTTTTAAAAGGGGCATGACGACACGATACACGTCGAGTTACCCTGTATCGTTCGTGGTCCTCTTCAAATTCCCTTGGAATGGCAATTAATGACACGAAGGGGTGAGTTTCTCCTCAACCATTTGAGCGATCTTTTTGGACATAGCATTTCGTTTATCAAATATCGCCAGAATACGCAGTCCGTAAGGGCGGGGAGGATGTTACCTCACGTATGGGTATGCAATGGGGGAGTGAACGAGTGAATTCCAAAGAATGGATTGTAGACGCCGTAATGCTAGGGCTTTCTCGATTAGCGTTTAAAGGGGATAAAGATGAAAGACGCATCTATGCGAATTTACCTCCCCGCTAATACTTTTTCGTTGGCATACTTGTTATTAGAAGGTGAGTTAATCGATGTTTGGCCAAACAGTTTCTAATTATTGAGCGCGTCGAGGGGCTGGGTCGACAATAACATAAGTACCAGCGATTTTGTCGTGTATTGTCTGTCGGTTCTTGTCAGATAGCATCCAAAGATCGTCGACAAATGTAATAACGAGTCCGAAGGTTGAAAGTGACAGTGCTGCTAAAAGTTGCACCACTAGGGTGACTGCCAAGCGCTTTGTTGCGGCTACGTAACCAGGTATTTGCATATCTTGGTTTACGATGCGGGTACGGGTAACGACGTCACCGAGTGTTCGACCAAATTTGCCGATTAAAAAGATCTGATAAATCGTTGTAAAAATAAGGTTTAACGCTACGGCAGAAAAGGTGAGCTGTGCCACGGACGCGTTAGAGTTGGTCGAAATTATGTTATAGGAGATGTAATATCCAACTCCTGCGACTATGCCGGCCAAAAGTGAATCTACCAAGGTGGCGCCTAAACGACGAAAGAAGCTCGCGGGTTCAACTGATCCGGCTATATAAGGATTGAAGCCTCCGTACGCATTGTTGGTTTCTGCGGAGAAAGAGCTCCTTCGGCCTCTCCTCGTCGATCGGTCGTTTGGGTCATTTGAATAGTTATTGATTTGATTGGATCGAGGTGTCGTTCGAAAGAAATCCTCATTCTCTAGCACGACTAAATCCTTCCCGTTTTTTGATACCGCAAAAACACAGCCTTTTCCTCTATCTTATCCGAGGTTCGAACTTGATCGATAAGGGATTTTGTAATGCTTTTCATTAGGGTCAGTTTTCTTATCCATAATGTCAGCGTTCTCGTTGTGATTAGCAATCATTGTGAGGAATAGGACCCCTTTGGAAGCCAGTTTTGCATCACGGTGAAGTTAGCGAGAAGCTCAATTGAATTCTGATAGAGTCGTTAAAGCCAATGTTGGAGAGTCCTAGAAGCCAACCATGGCTAGGTTCCTGCTGGGGTATATTGAAGCTAATTTGCCTCTGGAAGTGTCAAGGTTATGCATCGTTGAAGTTACTTAGTCTTTTTTTTTCGAGATATTTTGCTAGGTATTTTCCCGTCAGAGTGGATTTTTCTTCAACCAACTGCGAGGGCGGTCCGTTGAAGACCACCTCGCCGCCGTTGTGTCCCGCACCGGGACCTAGATCGATTATCCAATCGGCATGAGCCATTACTGCTTGGTGGTGTTCTATGACAATAACACTCTTACCGCCGTCGACCAGGCGGTCAAGAAGATGGAGCAATTTTTCGATGTCAGCTAGGTGAAGGCCCGTAGTTGGTTCGTCGAGTATGTAGATATCGCCTTCCTCTGCCATCTGCGTTGCGAGCTTTAGTCGTTGACGCTCACCACCAGAGAGACTTGTCAAAGGCTGACCAATTCGAATGTAGCCAAGTCCTACCTCTATCAATCTTGTGACAGTTTGCTCTGCGAGCGGGATCTTTGTTTGCAGGCTTCCAAAATAGTCGCGAACTTCATTTGCGGACATCGATAAGACCTCTGAAATATCCTTGCCCCCGAGCTTGTATTCAAGAACTGATTGCAAAAATCTTTTTCCATCGCACTCGTCACAGACAACGGATGCTCCAGCCATGATCGCCAAATCACTATATATGACTCCAGCTCCATTGCAATTGGGGCAAGCCCCCTCTGAGTTGGAACTAAAGAGCGCGGGCTTTAGGCCATTTGCCTTTGCGAACGCTTTTCTTATTGGTTCGAGAAGGCCGGTGTAGGTTGCGGGATTGCTGCGACGGGATCCTTTGATCGGGCTTTGGTCAATATAGACAACTTGATCCATTTTTGCTACTGACCCAGCGAGTAGCGAGCTCTTGCCTGAACCAGCTACTCCGGTTACGACCACCAAAATACCAAGCGGAATATCGACGTCAACGCTCTTGAGATTGTGGCTATTGGCACCACGAATTTCCAGCTTTTGGATGAAGCTGCGGATATGTGGCTTTAGGCAAGCGCGGTAGCCAAAGTGCTTGGCTGTAAGAGTGTCACTTAGAATTAGGTCGTTGACGCTTCCGCTGAAGCAAACGCGGCCACCTTCACTACCTGCGCCTGGACCTAAGTCGATGACATGATCCGCGATCTCTATCATTTCGGGTTTGTGTTCGACGACCAAGACGGTATTTCCCTTATCCCTAAGTCGCAGAAGCAGTTGGTTCACCCTCTCGATGTCGTGGGGGTGAAGTCCAATAGTTGGTTCATCGAAGATGTAAGTTACATCGGTCAGTGAAGAACCTAAATGGCCGATCATCTTGGTTCGTTGGGCTTCGCCGCCAGAGAGTGAGCTAGTGGGGCGATTTAATGTCAGGTATCCGAGGCCAATTTCTACAAATGCGGCAAAGGTTTTGCTTAGGGAATCGCAAAGGGGGGCAGCTGAAGGTTCATCGATTCCTTTGATCCATGAATTGAGATCGCTGACTTGCATTGCACATACATCCGCAATCGAAAGGCCGTTAATTTTTGACGATCGAGCTCCTTCGTTGAGTCGCGTACCATCGCATTCGTTGCAGATAGAAAATGTCGCAACTCTCTCTATAAATGTTTTGATATGAGGTTGCAGCCCCTCTTGATCCTTGGAGAGCATTGATTTTTGGATCTTTGGGATCAGTCCCTCGTAAGTGACATTGACATTGTTTACCTTTATTCGAACTGGTTCGTGATATAAAAAGTCGTGCAGTTCTTTTTTGGAATATTGATTTATTGCTTTGTCAGGGTCTAAAAAGCCGGAGTCGGTAAATGGTTTGAGCGTCCAAAAGCTGTCAGGTCCATAGCCAGGTACTTTGATAGCACCTTGGTTTAGTGATTTATTTTCATCGTATAGTTCACTCAGATCTAGGTCAGAGACGGTTCCTCTCCCCTCGCACTTTGAACACATTCCGCCCAGTCTTTGAAAGGTGGTCTTAACGGCTCTTGCGTTACCCTTCTCTACGGTAATAGATCCGCTGGCCCTTACTGATGGAACGTTAAACGAAAAGGCGTTAGGGGAGCCATAGTAGGGTTTGCCAAACCTTGAAAAGAGAATCCGAAGCAATGCGTTTGAATCGGTTTGCGTTCCAACGGTAGACCTAGGATCTCCCCCGAGCCGTTGTTGATCCACTATGATGGCGGTCGTCAATCCTTCAAGGAGATCGACATCAGGTCGAGTCATCGTGGGCATGAATCCCTGTACAAATGCGCTATAGGTTTCGTTTATCAGACGCTGGGATTCGGCGGCTATTGTGGAAAAGACCAATGAGCTTTTCCCGGAGCCGGATACTCCAGTAAAGACAGTGAGACGCCGTTTTGGGATTGTTACGTCAATTCCTTTCAAGTTGTTTTCGTGTGCGCCGATCACCGTGATGAAGTCATGGCTATCTGAAAGAGCAACCTGGTGAGAAGTTTCGTTCGTCATATTTGAATACTATCGCTTGGCTAGCTTGGTTCGGGTTGTGCGCAGAAAGCTAAATAATGAAATTCAAATGACTTTTGCTGTTATGTAAATTGTTTGAGTCGTAGTTGTCTTTGAAATTTGCGCAGTTTTGAATGAGCACCAAGGCAGGCTTTCGTCCGTAGGGTAAATCCAATATTTTGGCCTTGCTATCTGCACATTCATTTCGAGAGTACTCATATTAAGTGATTGGCAGGTCTCCATCTAATGACCCAAAACAGGATCGGAGACATAGATGCGAACAATCAAGTAATAGTTGGAGCTGTTGGTTGTCTCATGGGAGAAACCACAGCACGTGGCAAGGCTCGGACATCTAGCTAGTGATTTGGATGTCAATGAATAATGACTCAAAACAGTGGAGGAGGCACTTCGGGCGGACGGATACGATTTGGACTCTGGCACCGTTTAGGTCTCTGACCACTATCGGTCAAGGAATTGGCAGCCTTTAACTGCGTCGTGGGGCGCGCGAGCACAGGTGATCTGAATTGTCGGCCTATCGCCGATGTAAGCTCGGGCTTTTGCAACTCAAAAGGGCACTTATAGGTCGAAACTGCTGGCGTTGGCTTTTTGGCGGCTTGAGGCCTCCGGAATTGGCCATCGCGACCTCTATTTCTTTGTGCGTATCGACTATGGTTGTTTAGTCGTGATGGGCGCTAATGATCAAACCTTACTATCTATATCCAACTTTGATCAAGTAGCCTTAAGGGTTGTAGGTGTTACTAGGAATTAGGCAATCGTCGATACCCTGTGTCGGAAGATTCGCAACATCGCCCTATCGGTTTAGACTTTTGATTGCGTACCATGGTAATTGTCGGTCGAGAGGTAATTCTGTCTCGGATCGATCAGAAGTGTTCTTGCACGAGGATTTCGAGATTATATGAAGATTGGTTTGATTGGTCAAGGTTTGTTGCATGATCAACTAAGTGGCAGACTTTGCCACTTGGGGAATGAAGTTCTGACCCATCGTGGTTCAGTGGGCGGTGACGGAGGTGAAAGTCTCCATGATTTCGTCGAACAATTGCCGGTGCCCAGAATCATTTTTGTAACAGATCCGGAATGCGAACTTCCTGGTGACTTTATCCATGGAATGCTCGCCATATTAGCAGCTGGTGACCTAGTCTTGGATGCGACCCAATCGGATCACCAGCAGTCAAAGAGAAACGCCAGCTCTTTTTATGATTTGCTAGTCGGCTATATGGACTTTTGGATAGATGGTGATTTATCCGAGAGAAGTTCGCAAATTTTTGTATCTGGATTTGACGACTATTTTGAGATGGTTTTTCCCTTGCTTGACGCTATTTCGAATGAGGGCAATGTCGTTCATCTCTCTACAAAGGCTGGTGCGGGTCACTACGCCAGAGATACTTTAGAGGCTATGAATGCGGAGATATTGAAGCTTTACCAAGGCGCAGCCTATGAATTATCCAATAGTGACTTTGAAATGGATCCGTCACTGGTTAAGTCTCTTTTTCGAAACGTCGATTCAAAGCCGAGATTTGGTCGAGATTTGATGGCCGGTGGTTCTAGTGTCGAGGCTTGATTTACCTTTTCGGTCAAAGGATTTGATTGAAATCGGCTTCTTTTTGAGCTCCATGACCGTAAAGGAAGTGGCCACCTCGAATGATTTTGGTGCTAATGAAGTCCATTCTGAAGCGCGATCACTATAGATAATGGCTAAGGAGCCGAACGATGCGGAATTAGTGCGGAAATAGGAGGAGCGGCAGTAGGGTGCCCCTTTGTATATCCATTGTTTGAGCAAGCGTCGTTATGGGATCCTGATAATAAATTTAAGTTACGAGCCGTAGGAATTGCGGGTTAGGTGGTTTGTTGAAGAGATGATGAGTAAGAAAAAGCGAGCCAAATCAGACGCCTTAGTGCTTTTTGGAGCTTCGGGTGATCTCGCCCAAAAGAAACTACTACCAGCTTGTTATCGACTTGCTCGAAATGGGCTTCTTCCAGCTCAAGTTATCGGCGTTGCAGCAACCGAGTGGACCGATGGTGAATTTAGAGATTATGCGATATCTTCAATAAAGCTCGCGGGCGAAGATATCGAGATGGATGTGCTAGATGAGATGTGCTCAACTCTTTCTTATGTATCTGGAAACTATTTAGATCCATCGATCTATCAAAAGTTAGAGCAAAAGCTGGGTCGAAATCACCGTCCAATCTTTTATCTGGCGGTACCTCCTGATATGTTTGAGATCGTGGTCGACGGTCTTGCAGCCCAAGGCATAACTCGATCTGCTCGATTAGTAATCGAAAAGCCATTCGGACGCGATACCGAGTCAGCGATTGATCTAAATACCCATCTGCATCGCCACTTTAGTGAGGACTCGATCTATCGAATTGATCACTTTCTTGGCAAGGAACCAGTTCAAAACTTATTGGTCTTCCGTTTTGCGAACTCGATTTTAGAGCCAATTTGGAACCGAAACTTTATCTCCAGTGTGCAGATTACGATGGCTGAGGACTTTGGCATAGAAAATCGCGGGAGTTTTTACGATCGCATCGGTGCAACTCGCGACGTGGTTCAAAACCACCTTCTGCAATTGGTCGCACTGTTGGCGCTAGAGCCACCGGCATCATCGGATCCAGACGCTCTGCGTGATGAGAAGCTGAAGGTCCTCAAGGCGATGAGGGTTCCATCTCGCGATGACTTTGTTAGAGGCCAATACGAAGGATATCGTAATGAGGTTGGCGTTGACCCAATGTCTCATACGGAGACCTTTGTTGCAATGCGAACTGTGATCGACAACTGGCGCTGGGCTGGGGTTCCGTTTTTGATTCGAACCGGTAAATATCTAAATACCACTACTACAGAGGCGGTAGTTCGTTTCAAAGAACCACCTTCGCGCCTTTTTGGTGAGCTCTCCTCCAAGTCGATGTTGCCGAATGAGTTGCGCTTTGAGCTCAAGCCAAGTGAAAGAATCACGCTTCGGCTCCATGTGAAGCAGCCTGGGTCGGACCTGATCCCAATGCCAGTTGATCTCGAAGTAGCCGATCCAGAGGCGTCGGCCGGAAACTCTGAAGCCTATGAAATACTTTTGCACGACGCAATAAGGGGTGATCTCTCCCGCTTCGCGCGCCAGGATGCAGTTATTGAGGCGTGGCGAATCGTTGAGCCTATAATCACCGATCCACCTGAGTGTCAGATCTATTATCGAGGATCCAACGGCCCAGAGAGTTCATTCAGGCTTGTTGAAAATCTAGGCGGATGGTCAATGTGGGGATGATTTAGATCATTCGACAATGACTCAACGTCCTAATTACTATTTATTTATCGGCGACTAGTATATGCTGGTCGCCGATGTTTTTTTGCAGTAAAGCATAAAGTAGCGTTTATCATCTTTTGAAGTGAAATTTATCGATCGCAGAAGTTGGAGCGGTCGAGTTGTGGGACGTCTTTTGTAGTTGGGGAGTATTTGACTATGAATTTGCCGGGTGAGGCACTTTCTGCCAATACTTCTAGTGCGGTAATTCAACGGCTCGCGGTATTTGGCGGGATAATCGTAATCGTTGCCCTAATTTGCTATCTTTTGATCTATCTCGCCTCCTCTAATAGGACTCTTATGGCGGGAAGACCCTTTGGTCGCATAATGACTACTTTGCGTCGAGTCCTCCTTTTGGAACCCTCCGGCGGAGATGGTGAGATCGAATCTAAAGGCGTGGCCTTTATCAGAGTATCATTCGGAATCTTATGGATTGTCGATGCGATCATGTCAAATAGAGCGAACGCTCCAGCCAATATGATAAGTGACTACATCTCACCGGCGCTGGTGAATCAACCTTCGCCAATTTCGTGGGTGATGAGAGCGGGACTTTATCTTTGGCGTTTTGATCCAGTGGGAGCTAGCGTTGCCAAGTTTTGGCTAGAGGCATCGATTGGGATTTTGATGCTCTTTGCATCCAGAGGCCCCCTTCGTAAAGTGGTCGGATGGCTTGCTATATCAATGGGAGCCATAACCTGGATCTTTGTTGAAGGATTCGGAATGCTGGCAACCAACGGAGCCTCATTTTTTTCAGGCGCGCCAGGCGGCGGTCTTCTGTATCTTTTGGGCGGAGTTCTCCTGCTTGTGCCCTCTTCACGGTTTCGCGATGGAACCGTTCAACGCTGGGCTCGGTTGACTTTTGGCCTTTTTTGGTTCTTGATGGCACTGGTCCAAGCGCTCCCATCTGAAGGCTTTTGGAGCGCATCGGGCCTTTCAGGGATCTTTCGGGTGGATGCCAATTTAGCACTACCAAGCTTCATAAGTGGCCCAATGGCTTTCATGGCGACTGCGACCAGTTCATCTGCCTCGCTTTGGAATTTGATTTTTATCGTTTCTATGGTCTTGGTCGGCCTTGGTATTGCCTTTGCCAAGGAGAACAAGGGTTTTGCCTTCGGATCGATTGCAATAACCTTGGTTGCGTGGTGGGTCGGAATGGCCTTTGGAATCTTTGTGCCATATGCGGTGGATCCAAATTCTCCCTTGCCACTAATCGTTTTGACTATTGGGTTGATAGTGATCAGTGGTGATGCTCTAGTCCCCTCAAGGCGAGTGGTCGTGATCGAGGAGGAGTATCGGCGAGATCCAAGAGGATTTGGAATCACTGCCGGACTAATAGGTGCATTGGTCGCCATAGTACCCATTATGGCTCTTTTGCCCTCGGCTGCCGCAAGCGCGAGTTATTACGGAGCGGTGGCAGATGGAGGGGGCCTCGTAGCGACCAATAAAAGCGCGCCTAACTTTTCACTGGTGGATCAAAATGGTTCTCAAGTTACAATGGGAACTTTTGCCAACAAGGTAGTGGTTGCTTCGTTTGTGGATCCGGTTGCTTGGAACGTCTCTGCGACGATGGTTAAGGAGATGCTCAATAGTCTTTCATCTCTAGGATCGGCGGGTAAAAATGTCGCGATTCTTTTGATCGATATCAACCCCTCGTTCACCTCGGCTGCTTCGATAGATCAATTTTTGAACGAGAATGGTCTTGGCTCGGTTAGAAATCTCTACTTCGTGACGGGGCCTCTTTCTGATCTCTATGCCCTCTGGAAGCAATATTCGGCATCACCCGCACAAGCTCCGATAGGGCGAGTTGCCAATCCCCAATTGATTTACTTTATCGATGGTAACGGTAGAGAGGTTGGTTTTATGGAAGACAGTGGAAGTTCACAAGCATCTCTAGTCAAATCCTATGAGAACTTTATCTCAGCGACTCTTGGAGTATTGCATCCGTGATGATTTTTGCACCGATTTCGCCCTTTCCATATCCTCGAGACCGATTATCTAGTTTGGCAATCTTCCAATACGAAGGACTACCCCATACCACCCTTAAAAACCAGGGAAAGGTCATTCCGAGTGCGGTTTTTTAGCATTAAGCATTTCCTAAAAGCGGTAACTCCCTTAGCCCTTGGGGCGGTGCTGCTTAGCTCTTGCGCTCCTTCTCCATACACCGTCACGAGCGTAACTTCCACGACCACACTCCCAACCTTTGGTTATCTAAACCTGTGGAACCTTTCGGGTGGGGCGAACTCCTGGATGGCGACGACCTATACTTCCCCCTATTGGTCCAGCTTTTTCTCGAATAATTTAGGGAAGTTGTGGACTTTGAAGATACCAACGAATATCTCACCACGCCACGGCATTGCCTATGCGCAGTCTTCCTCAGGAGACAGTGCGTGGGCTTTTTTCCCCTATCAAGACCAGAAGAATTCAGTAGTCTTTGAGGTTCAAAGAGGTGGATTGTTGCCTCCTATATTTTCTTCTAGGCCGATTCTGAGCGTTCGACAGCCGATGGCTTTTTCTGTCCATAATCTATTTGTGCTAGTGGGAGGCGGCAAATCGAGTCAGATAGTGCGCTATTTGGGGGGAAAGAACCAGGTGGTTGCTCAGAGTCCAACACGCTCTAGCGAAGAGTCGGCCTCGGCGATCGGCTTTGACGTCAATAATCCATCAAAGGGAGTCGCGCTAATCGATCCCCAGGTAACGAATAAAGGGATTATGGGGATCTGGCAGACTTCCAATTCCGGTGCAAGCTGGACTGAGATCTCAACCTTTTCAAGCAACCTTGGTCGTATCGTCGCCTCATATGTTCCCATGGGCTTTGGCGGCAATGGCTTTGAGGTGGCAGTTACTTTCGAGAAAGCCAATATCTATCAAACTGTAGTAGTTTCAAGCTCTGGAGTCTCAAAGGCGATAGAGAGCCAGGGCCTTCCAATCGTTGGGGGTAACCCTTCTGGTGATATCTATTTAATGGACTCGATTTTAGGCGGCGCCTCGCTATTGCATATCTATGGTGCGGCTAAAGGTGCATGGCTCTCGCCCGTATTCACAAAGGGCGTAGGTGGAGCGATCGAAGCGGTATCGTTTTCAAGTATTAAAAGTGGCGTCATTTTAGCCAGCGTCGGCGGTAATGTCGTTTCATTTTTAACGAGCGATGGCGGATCTAGTTGGAAGTCGGGAGGTTCTCTGACTCTCGTGGCGAATCCAGGCTAGATCTGTTTTATTGGGTTCGATCCTTGTTGGGGAATTAGATTCCTTTGAGGCTGAGGTGCAACATTGCGAGGTACGGCCTTAGATTCGTTCTATAGTTGCTTCTATGTCGCTGCTAGAGACCTATTTTGCCAGGACTTCGGATTTAAGGGTGAAAAGTTAGCTTCTAATTCAGATTGGGCCTTTGGCTTTGGACAATACAGGTAGGCGGCGACCTATCTAACGACTCCTGGGGTGACAATCAATAACTAACTTGAGATCTCAATAATACCCACTATAGTATCTATCCCACTAACGGATCTATGACTATCTGGGAATTGGAATAACGTCGCCCTTCGTGTGAGTCAGGGCAATGCTGGGAACTAGGGTAAATGATCCATATGAACCAAGACTCGTCTCGCACCAAGTCTCCATGTGTAACGATAAGTTGCGATAGATAAGATCGCAATTGCCCCTGGATCCTTAAATAAAATTGGGCTCTCCTAACATAGATGTGGATCAAGCAACCCTTTCGTAGGGGAGCTTGAGATCAATCGGACCGCATGAAAGCATCACCAAGCCAAGTGTTGATTTTGCAGAGTGAAGACCATAGCATCTAGCAATGGCGGATCTAATATATTGTTTAGACCCTCAAGCCTTCCATTGGAGACACCCTTTTCAAGCTAGGGGGCTCAATAGCAGCCATAATTCCAGCTTTATGGATTCGAATCATACTTATCAAGTTTCGTAAGCAAGAGCCATTTTGGAATCAGATTCGCGGAGTAGCGGATGTGGAGACGCAAACACACATGTATTGAGAAGTCGCTCTACCAAGGACATTTCAAAGTGCCTTCGGTTGAATCGGTATGCGAATTCCTCGAGGTAAAGTTGCTTATGTTCCTCACGTCCGTGGTATGTTCCGTCGATAAATTTCTTGCAGTTCCCTATCAGGATGTTGAGCCATTTGAATGTTACATGTGCTTGTTCGTCTTTGGATAGAGTGATCGAATGCGCTAGTCCAAGGTCTTTCAGCACATACCCCGTAACTTGGGTTACCATCACTTATCAGCTTGGTATTAGAATCTAAACGTCTCACAAAAACATCTTTGGGTGATTTAGCAGTGGTATCTTTGATTACTTCCATGAAGCAATGAGTAGGAGCACCATTGCTAATCGACACTCCAATTAGGACATTGGTTTGTTTTGTTCCCTTTCCTCTTTAGCCTTCGCCATGGCTCTCACCACCTAAAAAGAACTCATCTACCTGGACGTTTCCTCCAAGTTTATATAAACCATTTCGGTCAGTCATTGCTTTTCGTAGCTTATTTAGCATCAACCAGCCAGTCGAATAAGATACTTGAACGAATTTAGCAATGGTAGTAGCCGAAAGACCACGCTTGTCGTTGGACAATAGATAGATAGCGGAGAACCACTTGGATAAAGAGATATGGCTTCGATGGAAGATGGTTCCGGAGGTAACGCTAGTTTGACGGTGACAAGATTTACATTGAAAAAGTGGAGCTCGAGATGCTGCAATTTCTTCGATGGTTTGGCCTGATTAAGGT
>NZ_JXYS01000086.1 GCF_000949295.1 Acidithrix ferrooxidans | reverse complement strand
TAGTCCAAGGTCTCGAGCACATACCCGTAACTTGGGTTACCATACACTTATCAGCTTGGTATCGGAATCTAAACGTCTCACAAAAACATCTTTGAATGATTTAGCAGTGGTTATCTTTTGATTACTTCCATGAAGCAATGAGTAGGAGCACCATTGCTAATCGACACTCCAATTAGGACATTGGTTTGTTTTGTTCCCCTTTCCTCTTCATGCCTTTCGCCATGGCTCTCACCACCTAAAAAGAACTCATCTACCTGGACGTTTCCTCCAAGTTTATATAAACCATTTCGGTCAGCCATTGCTTTTCGTAGCTTATTTAGCATCAACCAGCCAGTCGAATAAGATACTTGAACGAATTTAGCAATGGTAGTAGCCGAAAGACCACGCTTGTCGTTGGACAATAGATAGATAGCGGAGAACCACTTGGATAAAGAGATATGGCTTCGATGGAAGATGGTTCCGGAGGTAACGCTAGTTTGACGGTGACAAGATTTACATTGAAAAAGTGGAGCTCGAGATGCTGCATTTCTTCGATGGTTTGGCCTGATTAAGGTAAACTGGTCAGAGTCACACTTTGGGCATCTAAATCCCTCTTTCCACCGCAATTTGATCAAATGATCTTCACATGCTTCCTCTGAAGCGAAGCGTACCATAAAGCCTGAGATATCCACCATGCCTCCTTTATCGAACATCTGTTCTACTAAAGATTAGCTCCAATCTGGTCTCGGTGGAGGCGAAACTTACGAAACTTGATAAGTATGTAATATTTTTACTTTCCGATCTCGGATTTGAATTGTGGATACGTAATTGACGCTGGAAGTGCTGCTTTGGGAGATTACGACTTCGAGGGAGTTCAAATGGCTAGGATGTTGATGTCTGAGCTTTATTGAAGCTGTCAGGAAAACCGATATTATATCTTCAGTTTGCGACTTGTAAATCTGTGGATTAAAATAATGAAGAAGTTCTATTTGTCTTTTCCCCAAAAACGATCAAAGTAGATCGTTGAGGGCTTGCTTTCATGGATAGGAAGGGACACTTAGGCATGAGGGGCGGATATTTTTATGGGTGCAAGTCCAAGCGCGTCGTTTTCAGTAACAATACGAGTCGAGATAGCAAATGCACGACTTGTCGGAGTTGTAACCGCGAATATAAGTGAAGCCGGTGGCGCGATAACAGCTCTTGATATGATTGAACCCGGTCCTGAGACGCTGGTAGTCGACATCACAGTGAACGCTGAAGACGAGGTGCATTCCACAAAGCTACGGGATCTGGTTGATTCGATTCCAGGAGTTACGGTTCGTGCAATGAGCGATCGGACTCTTCTGCTTCACCTAGGTGGAGTTCTGGGAACTATGTCTAAAGTCCCGCTCAAGACCAGAGAAGATCTCTCAATGGCCTATACCCCAGGTGTAGCTCGGGTCTGTCTGGCAATCGCGAAGGATCCTAGTGCGGCAAGGAATCTTACGATAAAGCGAAATTCGGTGGCGGTTGTCACCGATGGATCAGCGGTTCTTGGCCTTGGTAATTTGGGTCCGGCTGCTGCTCTGCCAGTGATGGAAGGCAAAGCAGTTCTCTTTAAGCGATTTGCCGACGTCGATGCTTGGCCAATTTGTTTGGCGAGCCAAGATGTGGATGAGATAGTTCGAGCGGTTGAACTTATTGCGCCTGTCTTTGGCGGGATAAATCTTGAAGATATCTCTGCTCCTAGATGCTTTGAAGTTGAACGTCGACTTCGTGAATCGCTCGACATTCCTGTTTTCCACGACGATCAGCACGGTACGGCAATTGTAGTCCTCGCGGCCATTCTGAATGCCCTGAAGGTTGTGGGCAAGAAACTCAAAGATGCCAAGATCGTTGTTGTTGGCATTGGTGCGGCTGGTGTGGCGATATCTACCCTTCTCTTGGCCGAAGGGGTGGGAGATCTGATAGCAGTTGATAGAACAGGGATCTTGGATCCATCTGATAAAAACTTAGACGAACAGCGCTTGCATATAGCAATGGCCTCTAATCCAAATAGAGTCACAGGGGATCTATCCGATGCAATTGTCGGTGCTGATGCGATAATTGGAGTCTCGGGTAAGGGTTCGATTCAAGAATCTCATCTTTTGAAGATGGCAAGCTCTCCAATAGTATTCGCTCTGGCAAATCCGGATCCGGAGATCGATCCAGTTATCGCCCGGAGACACGCAGCAATAGTGGCTACTGGTCGCAGTGACGAGCCGAATCAAATTAATAATGTGCTTGTCTTTCCCGGATTTTTCCGGGGACTATTGGATGTTGGAGCGCGTTCAATTACTCCTCAAATGGAGATCGCGGCGGCACGAGCGCTGGCGGGGATAGTCGGTGACGAGGAGCTCTCGGCTGCTTATATCGTTCCGACGGTCTTCAACCCAGCCGTCACTAAGGCGATAGCAGATGCGATTCGATCGACGGTTCGACCAGAACACAGCGTCGTTCATCGCCAAAGTTGATGCTTTTTGTTCTTGGTTGGTGTTGCATATTCTTCTGGATTGATCCACGATTGATGGACTTTGAGCCGATTTGAGCCGAGAGCTGAATCGAGCATAATATTCAAGGCTTCGACAACCATAGCGGTGGATGACAACATGTCATTATCCTTGGGGCGGAAATATAATCGGTTTTTGGATAACTGGGAGTTGGCCATAACGAAGTCTCAGTGTGCTTTATCGATTAACAACTATCGTACTAGTTGATGAGAAGCCAATTTGTTTTGATTTGCTATTTACTGTAGTGCGAAGCCTCGACTTTGAAGGCGTTAGGTGCGGCTAGCTCTCTGTTAGTTCGTTCAACGTAAAGTCTCCGTTAGGGGAGTCCCTGTGACGAGCGATTATGTGGACATCGATTCCTTGGTTGCCTGCGTTATCCATTATTTTGGTGAGTATGGAGTTTCCAAGGCGTCTTTTCCATTTATTTTGACGAGTAGCGCCGAGTACGATCTGGGTTACCTTGGCGCTTAGGGCGAATTCAACAATTCCCTTTGCTACGTCGTCCTCGTAGAGGTCTTGCCATCTGGCATCAAGTTTTTCGCACTCGTTTTTTAGGACGTCTAGGTCGCTGCCATTAAGATTTGCGTCTGCGGACTTGATGTGAACCACCATTAGTTGTGTTTTGGCTCTCTGGGCCATCCTGGCCGCGCGATGTAGCACGAACGATGATTCAGGCGCACCGCTCACCGCCACCATGATTCTCTCTGAGGTCTCCCATCGCCCGGGTATTTTGATCTTTCGCAGATAGTCAAGCATCTCTTCCTCGGTTTCGTCGGCGACGAATCTGAGAGCAATGTCTCGTAGTGCTGAAAGATTTTCGAATTTGAAGAAGTGGGTGAGTGCGGATTCAATCTTTTCTTGGGGGTAAATATTGCCATGTAGGAGGCGGCGTCGAAGCGACTCTGGCGAGGAATCTACTAATTCGATCTGGTCGGCGTTTCTTACCACCCAGTCTGGAACTCGCTCTGCAACTTTGGCACCAACGATCTCCTCGACAGCGGCTGCGATTGATTCAAGGTGCTGGATATTAACTGTAGTAATCACGGAGATTCCGGATTTTAGAAGAATCAGTATGTCTTGGTAGCGTTTTTCGTTTGTGGAGGATTCAGGCACATTGGTGTGCGCTAACTCATCCACCAAGACAACTTCAGGCGCTCTAGCTAATATGGCGTCTAAATCCATTTCTTGAAAGGTGCTACCCCTATAAGAGATGGTTTTTCTTGGTATGATCTCAAAGTCGAGGGTTTTCTCTAAGGTAAAGGGACGCTTATGCGTTTCAACGAATCCCACCACCACGTCGGCCCCTCGGCTTTTCCTGCGAATGCCTTCTTCGAGCATGGCTACTGTTTTACCGACTCCCGCTGCTGCGCCAAGATAGATTCTGAACTTTCCTGCAGGCTCTACGAAGGAATTTTCTGTATCCGTATTGGAAAACGGCGTTTTCTCCATCTCGATCGTCTCCTTGTTGAAAATTTCAATTGTAGATGATTGACTCATTGCGAAAGGTTCTCTGGTCGACAATACCACGGTTGATCGAACAAGAGCGCAAACCCCGTCTGGAAGGGCGGGGTCGAGCGACCTTTATTGCGCTCCCAAAATAAAACCATCACACCCTCGGCGTATAATATAGGTATGAGTATTCGTGAGGCATTGTACCCATAAGAACAGGAACTGCCCGTTCTTGTTCGGCACTGCCTCGATGCTCGCCATGTTCAGATGCTCGCCATGTTCAGATGCTCGCCACGTATGGAACCTAGCTCCAGAACAACGCAATCTATGGAAACCAAAGAGAGCCCAGAAGATTACCTACAATACCTAAGCGCACGAAGTAGCTCAATTCTCCAAGGAAACCTGGCTCAACGAAGGATCGTCTATTGTCTACCTGGACACAGCCAGAGCGACCCAGTGAAGCGCACCACCACGCCTAAAGCTGCCTAAGCAGCTTAGGAAGCCCTTTCCGTAAGGGCGCGCGGGGAGGATGTCATGGTAAGACCGTTGTTCATGTATTAGGATCACTATGTGGCATATGATTCATCTAAAGAATTTGCCAGGGGCATAGGCGGCGTCTTAGTAGCAACGATTATCTTTGGCGTGCCTCTGTTTTTTATTCGAGGCTCTATCAGTGTTGCTACATCAGCCTTGGTCTTTGTTGTTCCGGTGGTAATCGGGACCGTAATTGGTGGCTTTAGGGTAGGGGTTATTGGCGCTGCCATTGGGTTTTTGGTCTATGACTTCTTTTTCATACCCCCTTTTTACACCCTGTCGGTCGGTGCTGATCAAAACTGGATTGCACTTGGCGTCTACGTGATGGTTGTTTTGGTTGTTTCGCGAGTGGTATCTAATCTTGGCGAGGCGAGGGCGATCTCGTTGCGAGAGAGTTCGATAAACCTTCGGCTGTTTGAGCTTTCACAGATGCTTATCGGCGACAAGTCTTTGTCGGACCTAGCTAATTCGATCGCACTAAACCTCTATGACGCTTTTATCTTGGAGTTCGTAGTAATATTAGTCGAAAATTCGGGAGCCCTAGAGCCCATTGCAGTGGTTGGGAAGATTGATGTTGCGATTCTCCTGGAGCAGTTTAAGGCCGATAACGACCATTTGATGCAGAATTTGGATCTTGGACCTAACGGTGAGTTGAACGTCGATAGGTTATTCGCGATTGCGCTCACTGTCCAAACTAAACCAGTTGGGATTCTGGTTGTGAAATTTAAATCTGCCAAGCGAGAGGACCTTAGAATTCTAAATACCTTTGCGAATCAAGCCGGTCTGGCGTTGAACCATGCCCGCTTGGCCCAAGAGGCAAAGCACGCGCGTATGATGGCTGAGTCGCAGAGGTGGCAACGTGCACTCTTGGGTACCGTTTCGCACGACCTGAGGACCCCTCTGACAGCAATAAAAGCATCTATTTCCAACCTAAGAGATCCATGTCTAGAGATTGAAGCTGCTGATCGAGATGAGCTTTTTAGAATGATTGAAGCCCAAGCGGACCGCCTCAGTCGTCTTGTTGTGAATCTGTTGGATATGTCACGTCTAGAGGCTGGTGCGTTAGAGCCAAGATTTTCCCCAGTCGAGATCGATGTTCTAATCGAAGAGGGAATCGACTCTCTTATGCTCACAGGTGAATTGAAGGAATGGATCGAGATTTTCATTTCACCCGAGGTGCCCGATGTTATGGCAGATCACACTTTAGTGGCTCAAGTGGTGGGAAATCTACTCGATAATGCGATTCGCCATTCTCCAGCTAATAGTGTAATTGACGTGGCAGCCCGTCTTCAAGATGGTCGAGTCTTGATCGAGATACGCGATCGGGGTCCTGGAGTTGACAAAGAGGACGAGTCGGCGATCTTTCGCATGTTTGAACAGCGACTAAACGGGGGGCGGGCAGGTATCGGCCTGGCAATTGCTAAGGCATTTGTAGAAGCCCACGGTGAGAGAATCTCTGTGCGGAACGCTCCAGATGGCGGAGCCATATTTTTCTTTACCTTAGCGATAGCACCAATGGAGACGATCCATGAACTCTAACCCATCGATACTCGTGATCGATGATGATCCAGCTCTAAGAAAAGTTTTAGAGATTGGTTTGAGCGGAAGGGGTTATCGGGTGAGGCTCGTGGGCGAAGGCCATCTCGGAGTCATGTCGGTCATAGACAGTCCACCGGATGCGGTTATCTTGGATCTTGGATTGCCAGATCAAGATGGTGTTGAAGTTTGCAGTACGATCCGAAGTTTTAGTGACGTTCCTATTATTGTGCTCTCTGCTGTTCATGATGAGCTCAAAAAGGTAGCTGCCCTAGACAATGGAGCCGATGACTATGTGACTAAGCCATTTGGCATGGCCGAACTTGCCGCTCGATTGAGGGTCTCTCTTCGTCACCGTCAGATCAGAGGAAACTTTGATGATGCTTTTTCGTCCATCGAGATTGGAAATATTTTAATTGACTTTGCCGCCTCGCAGGTGCAGGTAAAAGGCGTTGAGATCGACTTGACGCAAAAGGAGTTCGCCCTGCTTTCAGCTTTAGCTCGTAACGTCGGGAGAATCTACACCCATCGGCAACTCCTCAACGACGTTTGGGGTGAAGGATATTTTGATGAAATTAACTATTTGAGAGTTTATGTAAATAGACTTCGTCAAAAACTCGGTCAAGATGGCTCTTTGATCCGAACCAGAGCCGGAATCGGATATCAGATGGTGGAATCTGATGGTGATAGCAATGGAATTAATTAATTATTGATATCTAGAGCCCTGCCTTTTAGGGACCATTAACACTCCATTCCTTATCATTAGCTCCTATGGTTGATCTTTATTTTTTAGCGTCGATGGTCGTGACTGCGGTAGTTTTCATTCTTGCCGTAAAAGGACTGGAGAACGCATGAGTGTAAATCTTGTACTTCTGGTTGGATCCATAGCTATCTTTGGCTATCTTTGCTATGCCCTTTGGCGTCCGGAGCGATTTTAATGAATATCGCACTTACTATTTTGGCACTTTTGATTGTCCTTGGAATTTCCTGGAGGTATCTTGGCTCTTATTTAGAGGCGGTTTTTGAAGGCCGGGTTAAATTTCTCTCCTTTATCGAGCGTCGGTTTTACAAATTATTAGGTGTCGATCCCGAGGCAGAGCAAAGCTGGCAGAGCTATGCCCGGTCCTTGATTATCTTTAGCGTTCTTTCGATTGCATTTTGCTATGGGATTCTTCGTCTTCAAGCACACCTGCCCCTGAACCAGTCGCATCTGCCTGGCGTTCCACCAGCACTTGCCTGGAACACTGCTGTTTCGTTTATTACGAATACGAACTGGCAGAACTACGCCGGTGAAACCACAATGACCTATCTGTCGCAGATGATGGCTTTGGTCGTTCCGCAATTTACCTCGGCTGCCGTTGGCATTGCTGCGGCTATTGCGCTGTCTCGTGGATTTTCTCGTAAATTGTCTAAGACTATCGGTAACTTTTGGGTGGACATAACCCGTGTAATAATTTATGTGCTTTTGCCGGTAGCCTTCATTGCAGCGATTGTCTTTATGGGCCAGGGTGCCGTTCAGACCTTTTCTCATTCGGTTACCATTCGAAATGCGGCAACTGGGTTCAAGCAGACAATTCCGTTGGGACCAGTCGCTTCCCTGGAGACTATCAAGCAATTTGGCACCAATGGTGGTGGCTACTTCAATGCTAACGGCGCGCATCCATTTGAAGATCCGACTGCAATGACTGCGTTTTTGTCGGTAGTTCTGCTCTTGGCTATTCCCGTCTCCTTGACTTACACCTTTGGTAAAATGATCAAGCGCAAGCGTACCGGATTGTTGCTTCTAGCAACCATGGCGTTTTTCTTCTTTGTGAGTCTCGGCGTTGCGACGGTGGCGGAAAAGGCTCCATCGCCTGTTATGTCAGCAGCGACCCACGGGCAGGTAGTCCATGCTTTTGAGGGTAAAGAGTCTCGGTTTGGTATCTTTGATTCGGTTCTTTACGACGTGGCTTCCACCCAAACCTCTACAGGAAGCATCAATTCCCAGCTGGATTCATATTCACCGGTTGGAGGCGCAGTTGCTCTAGGCGGAATGATGCTTGGAGAGGTCTCTCCGGGTGGTGTTGGAAGCGGTCTATATACGATTCTTGCCTTTGCCATTGTCACGGTCTTCATTGCTGGATTGATGGTTGGGCGTACGCCAGAATTTCTCGGTAAAAAGATTCAAGCTAAGGAGATCAAACTCGCCAGCATAGCTGTTTTGATAATGCCGATTGTGGTGCTTGTGGCAACAGCAATCGCAGTTTCTGTACCAGCTGGTCGGGCGGGTCCCCTAAATGCGGGTCCCCACGGATTTAGTGAGATCTTATATGCCATTACGTCCCAGGGGAATAATAACGGATCGGCCTTTGGTGGATTATCTGGGAACACCGCCTTTTATAACATCATCGGTGGAGTGGTGATGTTGCTTGGACGTTTTGGTGTGATGATCCCCGTCTTGGCACTATCAGGCTCTCTTGCGGCAGCTCCGATCGTCGGCGAGACCGATGGAACTCTAAAGACGGATTCATTTCTCTTTGGATCATTACTTGTAGGAGTGATCGTGATCGTAGGCGCCCTGAGCTTTTTCCCAGTTCTATCGCTCGGTCCTATTGCTGAAGCATTGTCACATGGAAGGCTTTTCTAGTGGAAACTACGACCAAGGGGCCAGAAGCCTCTTCAAAAGAGAAAAAAACAGCTGGTAAAGGAATCATCGACAAGGCGATCCTTCGAGATGCCCTAAAGGGAGCATTTACTAAGCTGCATCCAAAGGTACAAGTTCGCAACCCGGTTATGTTCGTGGTGGCGGTTGGAACTGTGATCTCGATCTATGAGAGCATAAAATCACCTTCAATCTTTACTATCTCGGTTACGGCATGGCTTGCGTTGACAGTTCTTTTTGCCAACTTCGCTGAGGCGGTGGCAGAGGGACGCGGGAAAGCCCAGGCAAATACCCTTCGCTCGATGCAAACCCACACTGATGCTCGACGCATCGATGATAAAGGGGTTGAGACTCGAGTAAGCACTGCTGAATTGCGACGAGGTGATTTTGTCGTTTGTGAAGCCGGAGATGTGATCCCGTCTGACGGTGAGATCGTCGAAGGTGTCGCGAGTGTCGACGAGTCCGCAATTACAGGCGAATCGGCGCCGGTTATCAGAGAATCAGGAGGCGATCGGTCGGCGGTAACGGGAGGCACCTTGGTCTTGTCAGACCGAATAGTGGTTGAAATTACGGCCGAGAAGGGCAAGACTTTTCTTGATCGGATGATCTCACTGGTGGAAGGCGCTTCGCGTCAAAAGACGCCGAATGAGATAGCGCTTACTATTTTGCTTGCTGCGTTGACTATCATTTTTATCCCGGTAACTGTTACCCTTTATAGCTTTGCAAGTTTTGGACATGCCACTGTATCGGTAGTCGTTCTTGTCGCGTTGACAGTCTGTCTCATTCCAACTACGATTGGCGCGTTGTTATCAGCTATCGGAATCGCTGGAATGGATCGGCTAGTTCAAAAAAACGTACTTGCCACTTCAGGTCGAGCCGTCGAAGCCGCCGGTGATGTCTCTACATTATTGTTAGATAAGACCGGAACTATAACTCTAGGTAACCGGATGGCTGCCAACTTTTATCCAATGGACGGCGTCGACGAGCAGGAGCTAGCTCTAGCTGCCCAGTTGTCTTCGCTTGCTGATTCAACGCCAGAGGGTAGATCGATAGTGGTTCTAGCCAAGGAGAAGTTTGGCATTAGAGGACAGACCATGGGGGACAATCATATCTTTGTTCCGTTCTCGGCTTACACGAGGATGTCAGGAGTTGATATCGGGGACCGAATGGTTCGTAAAGGTGCTACCGAAGCGGTTAAAGCATTTGCGGTTAGTCGCGGCGGAACAGTAACACCCCAGGTGGACCAGTTGTCCGATCGAGTCTCGAGCCATGGTGGAACGCCGCTTTTGGTCTTGGATGGAAACAGAATTCTCGGAGTTATCGAGCTCAAGGATACAGTAAAAGATGGGATTAAAGAGCGCTTTGCCCAGCTAAGGGCGATGGGCATCCGCACAGTAATGATTACTGGAGATAACCCAATTACCGCTGCGGCAATAGCAGCAGAGGCAGGTGTGGATAGCTTTTTAGCCGAGGCTACGCCTGAGCGTAAGATGGAGTTGATAATCTCAGAACAGGCTGGCGGAAAGCTTGTAGCGATGACTGGTGACGGGACTAATGATGCACCAGCGCTCGCTAAAGCCGACGTAGGTGTGGCCATGAATAGCGGAACCAATGCCGCTAAAGAGGCCGGCAATATGGTGGATCTTGATTCAAATCCGACCAAGCTCATCGACATAGTTGAAATTGGAAAGCAGCTTTTGATAACTCGAGGTGCGCTCACTACCTTTTCGATTGCGAATGATGTAGCAAAATATTTCGCTATCATTCCGGCTCTCTTTGTGGCTCGTTTCCCGGGACTGAAGGCCCTGAATATCATGGCTCTTCACTCACCGACCTCAGCTGTTTTATCTGCTGTGATCTTTAATGCCATTATTATCATCGTGCTCATTCCATTGGCGTTACGTGGAGTTCGATTCAAGCCAGCGAGTGCCTCGCACCTCCTTCGAAGAAATGTGATGATCTATGGCGTGGGTGGATTGATACTTCCATTCATTGGTATCAAGTTGATCGATTTGATCTTAGTTTTTACGAGGTTGTACTAGATGTTGAATGCAGTTCGTCGTTCTGTTATTTTCTTGATCGCCTTTGGGGTTCTTCTGGGGCTTATTTATCCTGTTAGTTTGGCCCTGATAGGAAGTGGACTTTTTGGCTCGAAGGTTACCGGTCAGATCCAAAGCAGTGGCTCACCCCTTATAGGACAGAGCTTTACTGGCCCTACTTGGTTCCATGGAAGACTTGGGAGCTACAATGCGATGGCAAGTGGGGGTACCAACTATGGCCCACGTTCGATCCTTCTGCGCAAGGAGGTGTCAGCGGCCTACGCCTTCTATCACTCTCATGGGGTCAATCCGACATCGCAGCTTATTACATCCTCTGCTAGCGGTCTCGATCCTTCCATCTCAGTTAATTCTGCCTTGGTGCAGATACCTATGGTGTCAGCGGCCCGAGGCATTGCACCGTCGGCACTTAGGCGATTGATCCTGAGTCAGCAAAGTGGGCGTGACTTTGGATTCTTGGGAGAGAACACGGTCAATGTGTTACGTCTGAATCAATCTCTTCTAAAGCTGGCCAAATAGCATCCATAACACGGGATGAGACTCAGCCATTTTGAAGGGCTTATGTAGATCTAAAAGAGCAGTAGCGTGGTGACCTTGTAATTTGAGAGATCCACGCTACTGCTTTAGTAATGATAAAGCTTGGGCGTATCTTATAGCTGGGTGTAAGATCAAGATATGGAATTTGATCGTGTGGTTCGAACTACCGCAAGCGTAAGGGAGTTTGAAGATCGAGTTGTAAGCGACGCCGATCTTTATGAGCTTTTAGAGCTAGCACGTTTCGCGCCCAGTGGTGGAAACCGTCAGGGATGGACGGTCCTTGTAATTAAGGATCGACAACTTCGCGAGAGTATTCGAGACCTATACGTTGAGGGTTGGGCTGAATACCAGGCTCACCAAAGGGTAGGTAAAGTTCCTTTTGCCCCGATCGAGAATAGAAAATGGACTAAACCGGCAGTCGATTTGAGCATCGCCTTTGAGACACGTACACCTTTTTACTTTAGTGATAACTTAGATAAGGTACCGGTTCTTTTGGCAGTTTTTGTAGATATGGGTGCGCTTGCGGTTCTAGATAATGGCCTCGACCGCCAAAGCATCGTCGGTGGAGCCAGCGTCTATCCATTTGCCTATAACATCCTCCTAGCTGCGAATGCAAAAGGAATCGGAGGAGTTTTGACTACTACGCTATGTCGGCGTGAAGACCAAGTTGCTCGCCTTGTAAATATGCCAGGTTCATATGGGCTAGCCGCGCTCATTGCGCTTGGATATCCAAAGAAGAAGTTGACGAGCCTAAAGAGAGCTCCTGTAGAAGAGTTTACCTTTGTCGATCGATTTGATGGCGATCCCTTTAGATGAGTGGGCAATTCAACTCTATGGATTTAGGTAATCTCTGAAATAGGGGAAAGCTATTGTTGATCTATTGCTTGATAATCTTTGGCTCTTATAAAATACTTTGCCGATCTCGATGGTCCATAGTGAGTTTGATCCAATCGCAACTTACTTCATCGATATCAAATAGCCACTTCAATCACTTCTAGATGCCTTCAATCGAGGCTGTTGGTTTCAGGAGACTGCATTTGTCTAGATCGTGCCAGCGTTATAGCTTATGATAGAGCCTTTAATGCTCAATAGAGCGGCTCTCAAGGTTGAGATTTTGATTTTCTGAGGGTCTCTATTCGTCTATTGAACTTTTAAGTTCAGATTTGATGATTTGCCTTCCGGTAATACGCTTGAAAAAACTCGAGCCAAGCACGTCAAATCCTATGGGTTGGCTCGACAGGAGGGAACTAGCATCGATTTTTAGACTCCACGCTGAAGTATATTGCTAAATCGTTTTTG
Organism: Acidithrix ferrooxidans; assembly: GCF_000949295.1. Taxonomy (GTDB): domain Bacteria; phylum Actinomycetota; class Acidimicrobiia; order Acidimicrobiales; family Acidimicrobiaceae; genus Acidithrix; species Acidithrix ferrooxidans. The sequence continues at coordinate 3,172 of NZ_JXYS01000086.1, read as the reverse complement.
ATTAATTGTTACAATTCGCGAACCGGTCTAATTCTCGTTGAGTTTTGAGATCCTAGATCTATTCAGTAATTTTGGATCTATTGATGGAGTCCGACTGTGGATTGTCTCTGAGACTGGCGATTCGTTACCCACGATCGTTCTTGGTGCCATAGCGAAAGGGCCATTGAACTGGTGTTGGATGGCATAAAAATGATCCTTGAAGCGACGTTTCGAACTTTAATTTATCCTTAAGTCGCCTGGTTCTTGGAAGCGCCTTCGCGCTGGAACTTCATTTGGATCTCTTGGTGAACTGTTTGACTTCTTTTAGGTAGGCTCTAATAATTTATTAACATAGATCGCATATATTCGAGAATGTCGCTCAGCGGCATTCCATGTGCTTGAATTCTTTGCTTTAGTTAGCGCTAAGACCAAGGGTAGGTTTTGTTGTGAGCCGACTATTGAGAGCTGCTTCCTCGTTAGGTGTTGGCAAGTTTGTCTTTGCATAAATCACTACCATATCTGGGGTGAAAGATGATTCGGATGGTATGGGTCTGTGTTGGGTCGACTTGGAGAGCTGACGATTTGAGCTCTTTGATAAGTAATGCTTTGAGGAGTGTTGGCTAGCTCAGGAAAGTTGAATTATAAACCAGGTTGAGAGTGTCGATAATATGGCAGTCGCTTTCGGGTTAGTTTGACATTTGAATCTCTTGTGCTGATTTATTTGTGGCTAATTGTTCGAGCGGGGATTGTACGACGTATGCTTTCGATCTGCGGGGACGTGTTTTAGGGCACTGGTTGCAGGTTATTTAGTTAAATTCACATCTAGAGGATAAGTTCGCGATTTACGAGATATTTAGAGGTTCACTATTAGGACAAACTGACGAAGTTCATGGTGATAGGCGGAACGTAAAAGAAGGTAGATTCCCCGGATATATCTATGACATAATAGTTTGTTTTTTCGTTTTGCCACTTGCAATGATAGCTAACTATTGGCCCGTCATCGTGGGCACCAAAAGCTTGATAACAAATACCAATTGGCCTCAAGGGCCAGCGTTTGTGGGGGACCCTACTGCTGGTGGCCCTATAACTCAACCGATGGAAAGAGCAGTAACCCACGCTTGGGCGCATTTGCATCTACCTTTGATCTTGCCTTATCAGGGCTATGGTCTCAACTTGGCTGGAAACCAAGGGTCTCCCTGGTTCTTTCCCGAGATCCTGATTCATCTGCTATTTCCGTCTAATCCATCTCTCTGGCTTATACTCTGCCTCAACTTGTGTGCCATTGGCACATATTTACTATGTAGAGAGTTTGACTTAGGTAGGTTGCCATCCGCTTTGGGCGCATTGTTAGTTTGCATGAGCGGACCAATAGTTTCGAACTTGAACCTCGATATGTTTAACCCATTTATGGATTCGCTTTTCTTAGTGCTGGCAATCTCGCGAGTGATTCGCGCAAGGGGCAATCGAAGGGTTGGATGGCTACTGATTTTAGCCTTTTTGGTAAGCCAGTTATTTTTGTCGGGCTTCGATGAAGTGGTTCCACTTCTGGCCATCATGATCTTTTTTTTCATGATTGCGCTTTTGACAAAAAACGGGTATAAACTGCGCCATTCCATGGGGCTGGTAACTGCGATAATAATTAGCTGCATCCTTGGTTTGGTCGGATCGGCAATAGCTACCGCTTCTTTGTATGGTGCCATTTCAACGAGTGCTGCACTCCAGTCACCAAATGGATGGAAGCATCACTCGCCTATTTCATGGCTTGTAACTTTAGTGGATCCATGGTTCTTTGGGAAAGGCGTGATAGGCGGAATCTATCAGGGTACCTTTGCTGAGTGGGCGTGGGGAAACCCTATTCTCTGGTCACTGGCGGCTCTTGGAACAGTCGCAATTATCAAGGATTTGGTTTTATCCAGGGGGAAGTACCAACTCTGGCATCGAATTATTCTCGGCTTTGCACTCTTTGGCTTTCTGGCAGACTTCAACTTTGCCTATGTCGATGCACTATTTTCACTACCGATCCTACGGCTTATAGCACTTCCTAGGTTTTTGCCCTTTATGTGGTGGTTGCCGCTTGTGGCTCTTGCGGCGATCGGCTTTGAAGCTATTCGATCGGCAACTCAATTGGTAAGGGTATGTGGTTTTATATTTCCTTTGCTTTTTTATGTAGCTCTCGATCTCTTCATACATGTGCAGGGCTCTAGGGCCTTTCCTGTTTTGACGGCTCCAGTTGTGGCCGCTTTTTCCAGTCAATTCATCTTCTATATTTTTTGTTTAGTTGGTTTAGTGATTGTTGTTCTTTTTGATCGTTTGGCTTGGTCGGAGATTTCTCTTGCTGGTTTGGTTGTCGTCTCTCGCTCTTTGTTTACCTTCCTAGGAATTTTTTTCCGACTCCTCAGGCCGTGGCGATGTCAGCGCCTATCGCGCGAGTCATCAAGAGCTCCAAATTTTCACATGCAATTTTTCTAGCGCCAGGTGATCTGCTTCTGCCTTCGGTCCTTGCGATGAATGACCTTTCAAGTATTCAAGGTTTGGGAATCTTTTTTCCTAAGGGATATGTAAATACTCTTAAATTGGAATTTGGAAACATACTTATCAAGTTTCGTAAGCAAGAGCCATTTTGGAATCAGATTCGCGGAGTAGCGGATGTGGAGACGCAAACACACATGTATTGAGAAGTCGCTCTACCAAGGACATTTCAAAGTGCCTTCGGTTGAATCGGTATGCGAATTCCTCGAGGTAAAGTTGCTTATGTTCCTCACGTCCGTGGTATGTTCCGTCGATAAATTTCTTGCAGTTCCCTATCAGGATGTTGAGCCATTTGAATGTTACATGTGCTTGTTCGTCTTTGGATAGAGTGATCGAATGCGCTAGTCCAAGGTCTCGAGCACATACCCCGTAACTTGGGTTACCATCACTTATCAGCTTGGTATCGGAATCTAAACGTCTCACAAAAACATCTTTGAATGATTTAGCAGTGGTATCTTTGATTACTTCCATGAAGCAATGAGTAGGAGCACCATTGCTAATCGACACTCCAATTAGGACATTGGTTTGTTTTGTTCCCTTTCCTCTTTAGCCTTCGCCATGGCTCTCACCACCTAAAAAGAACTCATCTACTCAGACGTTTCCTCCAAGTTTATATAAACCATTTCGGTCAGCCATTGCTTTTCGTAGCTTATTTAGCATCAAC
>NZ_JXYS01000085.1 GCF_000949295.1 Acidithrix ferrooxidans | reverse complement strand
ATCGAGGATGGCGTTTCATACCTCTATGAGCTGGCTGATAGAGGTATCTGTCTGAATCTCACAAAGGAAGTTGACGGCCAAAAGACCCTTAGCTGTCGTCAGATCACCAGACGTAGGGAAGGTGGTCGCCAAAACCCAGATAGTAACCTCCCGCACCGATGCCAGTGCGTCAGAGATAGCTCATCGTATGTTTGCTCGCTGGCGTCAAGAGAACACTTCGCACTCGATGCACTCGATTCCTACAGTTTTTTAGGAGACGACCCTTTTCGCATGGTCCCAAATCCTGCGAAAAAGACAGCCCAGGCTGATTTACGCAAAGCACGTCTCGCCCTATCTCAGGCAGAAGCAGCGATAGGTATCGCACTCGAGGAGTCGAAGCGGACATCTTTGGTGAAGTTCAAGACACAAAATGCAGAACTCACAGCAATAACAGAAAAGGCACGAAGCGAAGTTGACCGCCTCGGCCAAGAGGTCCATGATATCCCCACCCGAGTACCACTTAATAGCATTCGCCCAGAGGCGGTACTCATGGACGAGGAGAGAAAGCTCGTGACTCACGCAATCCGCATGTCTACCTACAAAGCGGAGTCGGCCTTAGCCCGCATGATCGCACCCATCTGTCCGATGGACGAGGCGAGGGCATTGCTACGTGAAGCATTCAATTGCGCTGGTGATCTCCAAATCGTCGATGGAGCACTTGAGATCCGGATCGACCCGTTATCTGCCCCTCGACGCACCAGTGTACTTGTTTCATTGTGTGAACAACTTACGTCCTCAAAAACCTGCTATCCGGAGACCAATTTGGTCATGCGATTCTCGGTCAAAGATCGACCTGGGATCTCCTGAACTTTATCCCCCATGTCAGGTGCCCTGGAGTCGGAAGCGGTGTCGGTATTTGTTTCTTGAGCACCAACTGTAAAGGAAATTAAAACGGTTTAAACAAATCACCGAACTGTTATGACCAGTAATTGATTTAATCTGGCGATTTTGAATGAAGTGCATTCGTAAACACTTGCAGAAACTCCCCGTGGAACTGAAGCGATCCAACAGAACAAATATTGTTTGGTGCATCTTTTGGCTCAATAACTAGTCAAAAAAAAGGCCCCTGGGTGAGAGGATTAAAACGACATTGAGCTTACGTTATTTGAGAACTGCCATGCAACGAATAGATCGCTCGTGGACTTTCTCTACGAGCCGCGAAGGTAACGAGCTGCCGAGGTTAGATACCTCTGATCTTTGCGATACTTCATAGAAGGAATTGCTTATGCGATCTACAATCTCTCTCGCTCTTGAGATGACCGAGTCGGTGTCGAGGTTTAGCTCGCCCGCAACTGAGGGCCAAGGATCTCGATTTTGATCTATCCAAACGTGATATGACCCTCCTATCTTCATTGCGAAGCGGAGTTTTCACTCATGCCCGCTGTATGGAAGGCCTGAAGCCACATCATTGAGTGGTGCAAACCTAGTTTCTTGTCCGCGGATCATGATCGAGTAATTCTTTGCATGTGCATCAGTTCCTCCAATGAACCAATTCCATATCAATGCCTCGACGAAGTGCCATATTGCTTCTTCCGCTGCTGTTGGTCTAAGTGCCCTGCGAAGGAGTTTTGCAATATCTTGGGGCGACTGACCACCTTCGTTTTGGTACTTTTTTGTTGGAATGCCTCCAGAAGCCTGACACAGATCTTCTTGGTGGATCCTCTTTATAATTCCACCATCGACGTAGCGGTCGTAACGATCGGAAACCACGGTAACAACTCCGCCAATTTGTTCCAAAGATGTTCTTACGGTCCGTAGCCGTTTAACTACCTGGTAGGTTTTGGGGTGCTGTTGATTTTAGTCAATGACGCTTGAGGTACAGATAGTCGACCTCTAAGTGGTTGTGATGTCGTTTATCACTTTTTGTGAGAAATAGTTGTCTCTTGGCTTTACGACGGTATCGAATCGGATTACCTTGATCGGCATGGATGGCCAAGAAACCAAGCATACTAGCGTGAATCTTGGGCGAATGTAGAAATGAAATGCCATTTCATCTAAGGATTTAATAAGTGGGTAATTTCAGAACGGGCAATACCTCGAAGGCCGGATTTTTGGTGGCTGGCGGTGCGATCTCTACGCAATTTGGTGCGGCATTCGCTACTCGTCTGTTTCATTCCATAGGGCCCACTGGTGCGGTATCTCTTCGAATTGGATTTGCAGCGCTTGCTTTGTTGGTCGTGAATTTGCCTAATAGAGACAAGCTTGCGAAGGTGCAAGGGCGGGGTCGAGATATTTGGGTTGCAATAGCATTTGGTGTGGTGCTAGGGGCTATGAATTTGACCTTTTATGAGGCGATTGCTCGTATTCCATTAGGCGTAGCCGTGACGATAGAGTTTGTGGGTCCCCTTGGAGTTACCATAGGTGGGTCTCGACGGTTGATGGATCTCGCATGGGCAGCTTTGGCGGGTATTGGTGTAGCTCTTCTAGCAGGTAGGGGGCTGTTGGGCGGCGAGATTCGCCACCTGAACCTCCTCGGTGTCGGATATGCACTTTTGTCAGGCGTATGTTGGGCTGGGTACATTCTTCTAAATTCTGCTTCAGGGCGGCGATTTAGAGGTACAACCGGACTATCGATTGCGATGGTTGCAGCGACGATCGTGATCTTGCCCTTTGGTATCGTTCGTGGCGGGTGGCATCTTCTAAGCTTAGATAGCCTCTGGGTTGGATTTTTGGTGGCACTACTTTCTTCAGCTCTACCGTACTCCTTAGAAATGTACGCCCTTAAAAGGGTGACATCTCGTGCTTTTGGCATATTGCTGAGTCTGGAGCCGGTCTTTGCCGCACTTGCTGGTCTTTTGGTCCTGGGGCAGAGGCTAGATATGGTAGAAGTGGCTGCTCTTGTCATGGTCATAGTCGCCAACCTGGGAAGTGCGTGGTTTGACTCCAATAGGTCCGCAATTGTTGTCGACATATAGAGTCCACAGAGCAACATCGCCTCGATTTATTGCCCTTATGAATATTTCTTTTTAATAGGTTCTTACATCTAGTCTTGACCGCCCTACCGAACTCAAAAGGCCAACATCTTCTCGGTGGTGTAATAAAAGATGGGTTTTGGAGATCAAGAATCGGTTCAAGGGTAAGAGTAGCGACAGACTTTTGGGTTTTGGGTGCAGTTGACGACTGTGCCCGGAAGATGGCGTTCTTTATTTGAGATTTTTAGTGTATCGTCTTCGATTTATTGGTTATCTTCTGGTTCATGGAGCTCTATGGCGTTGGCCAATCAAAGACATGACGACCAGTGGCCGCATTGACGGGGCACCAATGGAAAAAGACAGCAGTGATATCGAATAAGTCAACCTCCATCGATGGTATTTTTTGGGATTGATGAAGTTTGAATTTATCGAGCGCCCAAGTGAATTTTCGTTGCTTGGCTTGTGGAACACAAAGATACTGAGCCTATATGCGATATCCGACCTGGCTAGATCGTTTAATATTATTTCATTGAAAGGATCATTTTCCAACCTATCTAACCAGTTCTCAACCAACCAAAATTGTCCGACTGCAGCCCTTGGAAATTCCAATAATAAGTTTGGCTATCTCTGACTAGGCGCAATGGCCAATTTGTATTGGCCCCATTGACCAACCTGGTCTGAGTTCCTGGGCTAGTAAGCCTATGGATCGCTAGCCCTTTAGTCCGAGGTACCTTCAGGTGGTCTTACTTTTTTGCGCTGAGGCTAACTTGGCTTTGCTTTTAAGTGTTGAAGAAGATGAAGTGCTAAATGACTAGATCCTGGTCGTCTCCATTTACGTTCGCCCATTTAATTTTGCTTAATTTTCCATAAATTGCTTCTATAGCTGACCTCATTTGAAAGTCTATTGCCATGCTTGGTGACGGATATCCTAGAAGATTTGCATTCAAAAAGATTCAAATTCAAATGTCCTCTCTAGCCTATTATAGGTGCTAATTGGCATTTGGATTGGGTAATAGCATTTCGTAGTTCGATTGACTTGTGTTGTTTGTGCTTTGATCTATTGCGGATAGCTTGATATTACCAAATGATAGCAAGGTATAACTCAAAGAATCTATTTTGATTGAGATTGGATTATCTAATTAGATCAATCATTTGAAATTAGTTTTTTCAGTTGAGCGGGTTCGCCAATCGAACCCACTGGTGGGATCTTGGCCTCCAGGCTGGGTGTCACTCTTAGTAAGTGGCATCATGAGGTAAGGGCTAGAAAATAGCTAAATATAACTTTCATGATCAGGGTGATTTCAGATTACACCATTTCAAGTCGTAGATGCATCGATTGGAACGGGTGATTTAACATCGTGTTCATGAATGTGCATACGGTTTAGACCAGGAGCGATCTAACATTATTTGCATTGAAGAAGTTATCGAGGTGCAGCGGCTTGAGGTCAATCTAATTTGGATCGTCTCTACCTGTGGTATCAAAGTACTTTTGTAAAACTGATTAGGACGGAAGGGCAAAGTTGGCTTAATAGGGAGTGATAAGGTCAGATTTGACAATTATAAGCGTCTAGGGTTCCACGGTTTCCGGTTTGGTCCGAGAGATGCGAGCGGTATAGTGCCGCTACACGGAGGGATAAAAGCCCGGGAGGTCTAATAGCTTCCGGATTAATTAACTCTGGGAGCGCTATTTCTACGGATAAATTAAAACTTAAAAGGAGCTTTGTTTATGCCAAGCAAACCTATATTATTCCAAGCAGCTTTTACTCTAAGCGGTATTGATAATGATAATCAAAAGGAGAACCCTCGATCGAGGTTCTCGAGATCAGGCAGTTACAAGACGGGCGGTTACAAGAGAGGTGCAATATTTGCGGCTGTAGCCTCGATCTTCTTAGCGGCCTGTGGTTCTGCGGCCTCTTCCGCTTCTTCTTCGGCAGTGGCTGCTACTGTGGGATCACCGACCTCCAAGACCTTAAATCTCGCATTTACTGCTGATACGCAACCGCCAGATCCAGACGTCTTTTATGCAGGCCAAGGTCTCGCTATCACCAATTCGGTCTACGAGGGATTGGTACAATACCAGCAAGTACCAGTCAACTATACCGGCGATCTCACCTTTACCCCTCCTGCGACACGCGCGAAGATCGTAGGTGACTTGGCAACTTCTTGGACTGTTTCACCAAATGGCCTAACTTACACCTTCAATTTGGTAAAAGGGGTAACCTTCCACGATGGAACTCCATTTACCTCAACCGCGGTCGCTGCCTCCTTCGCTAGGAGGAAAGCGGTAAATCAAGGTCCTGCCTACATGGTCTCGGATGTTACCAGCGTGAATACCTCCAATCCTTATGTTGCTGTGGTTCACCTAAAGCAACCCGAGAGTGCATTTTTGGATTACCTGGCTTCTGCTTATGGTCCTAAGATGGAGTCGCCAACGGTCCTTAGTCAACACGCCGGTAAAGATAACGCTCAAACATGGTTGGCTACCCACGACGCAGGTACGGGGCCTTACTATATTTCATCTGTAACTCCAGGCCAGGAATACGTTCTAAAGAGCTACCCTAAATATTGGGGAGCTAAACCCTACTACACGACAATTAATATAAAGATCATTCCGAGTATCTCAACTCAAGAGCTAGAACTTAGATCTGGTAAAATCACCATGCTTTTGCATGGCCTCTCCACCTCAGCTATTGCAAGTTTCCGCTCGGATCCGTCTTTTCACGTCTATGCGGTACCAACGCTTGAGACGCCGATGTTATGGGTAAACCCTAATTCGAAGTTGCTCTCTAGCTCCGTGGTTCGCAACGCCTTAGCCCAAGCGATCAATCGGGCGGAGATTGTCAAGTTTATCTATCCCGGACGGGCAAGTGTTGCAAAACAGATCTACCCGGTAGGAGAGTTGCCCTCGAACCTAGCGGTCGACAATCCGACCTACAATCCGAAGGCCTTGGCTAAAGTACTTCCGAGTAGTGCTGCTTCTACGACGCTAACTCTAGGTTATGATGCTCCATCTCCATCGGATGCTCAAATGGCTGCCTTGATCCAAACGCAATTAGCGGCCGCTGGCCTTCACGTGAATGTTCGAAGCTATACCTCAACAGCGCTGTATGGATATGCTGGGAACCCAGCTGGAGCTCCTGATCTTCTAGCTGTGACAAACTGGCCAGATGCTCAAGCTCCAGACACCTGGGCGCGAATTGTAATGACGCCAACCGGTGGATTGAACTACCTAAATTGTTCAGTTCCAACTGGAACCAGCTACCTCAATCAGGGCCTTTATACAACATCAGCTTCGACGGCGCAAAGCTTTGACGCTAAGGCCGGTGCCGCCTTTGCTGCTTCGGGCTGTTGGGATCCCATTGCCAATAGGGGAGATACCGTAGTTGCACCGACTTGGATGAAGGGTCTAGTGCATCAAGTTCCAGTACCCCGAACGCTTGTATTGGCTGATCTACACCCATAGATCTAACGACGAATGAAGATGTGAGATGGAAGATACTTTGGTAAGTCCACCAGATATTCAAATCGCCCGAGGCAATAATGAGATCGCCAGCGTCGTCGGTCTCAACGTATGGCTTAGGCGCGCAAGACAAGAGAGCCATATCCTAAAAGACGTTGATCTAAAGATCGGAAAAGGAGAGATAGTAGCACTAGTAGGGGAGTCGGGATCAGGCAAGTCAGTGTTGGGGATGACACTTTTAGGCCTTCTTCCTAAGAGTTCACGCCCTCGAATCGAAGGCGAGGTCTCTATTCTTGGCTCTAAGATTACCTCGATCTCCCAAAAGGAGCTTCAAGGGTTACGGCGTCACTCACTAAGTGCGATCTTTCAGGATCCGATGAGTTCGCTAAACCCATCGATGAAGATTGCAAGCCAGATGAAAGAGGTCACCAAGGAGTTAGATCGTGCCCTTTTCGCCCTTAGGCAGGTGGCCATAAAGGAGCCAGAATCTGTTCTTGGTAGGTATCCTTTTGAGCTTTCGGGCGGACAACGTCAACGAGTCATGATCGCTATGGCCTTGGCAAAGGAGCCAGCGTTAATTGTGGCGGATGAGCCAACTACTGCTCTTGATGTGAGCGTTCAGGCTCAGATTCTCTATTTGATTAAGCAGCTTCGAGCAGACTTTGGTACAGGCTTTTTATTTGTAACACACGACCTTGGCGTAGCTGCAGAGATAGCTGATACCGTCGTTGTTCTATTGGCTGGACGGGTCCTAGAAAAAGGTCCCACCAAAGAGATCCTCTCTTTTCCGGCTCATCCCTACACAAAAGAGCTGATTGCCTCTCGACTGACAATGGATCAAGATCAAAGCTTGCGATTGCGAACAAATCCTAAGGATCAATTTGCTGGCTTTAGCAGCGATGGCTGTCCTTATGCAAATAGGTGCGAGAATGCCCTTGATCTCTGTTTGGTCGAGTTCCCTGGGGTGAGCATGGTCCAAGATAATTGGACCATTGCTTGCCATAACCCTTCACCTTCGCCAAAAGCCGTTGCGGTTGAGATTAAAACCATGGAGAGACGAAGCGATCTAGATTGGAATAAAAAGGTGGTCTTAGAGGCCATAGCTATTGAGAAGAGCTTTCAATCACGCACAAGTCGCTCGGGGTCTCGTCAGGTCCTAACTAATGTCGATCTTACGCTTCATCAGGGTGAAGTTGTGAGTTTGGTGGGTGAATCCGGATCGGGTAAGTCAACCTTTCTTAGGATTTTAGCGGGCCTTGAGAAAGAGTCCTCTGGGACGATAATAAGACACGACGACACAATGCCAAAGATGGTCTTTCAAGATTCCGGATCGTCTTTGACTCCTTGGCTTAGCGTGCGAGAACTTTTGAAGGAGGCCCTTTCTTCTAAGACCCTTTCTAAGGCCGAGATCGCTAAAGAGGTTGAAGATGTGGCTGCAAAGGTGGATCTGAGTACACAAGTGCTCAACTCCAGGGCAGCCTCATTATCGGGAGGACAACGCCAGCGCGTAGCCATCGCGCGATGCGTTATCTCTCCGCCTTCGGTGCTCCTTTGCGACGAGCCAACGAGTGCACTAGATGCCTCCTTGGTTGCTGGCGCCCTAAATTTGCTTCTGTCGTTATCTGAATCTCTTGAGATGGCCATGGTCTTTGTCACCCATGATCTAGCGGTCGCACGCTATGTCTCTAGTCGGATCATGGTGATGTTAGGTGGTCGGGTGGTTGAGTCTGGCGACTCGAACGAGGTCTGTTCGAATCCGCTTCATCCCTACACAAGGATGCTTTTGGACTCTCTTCCCGGTGAGCGGAGAGGAAACTCTCCCCAAGAAGCCCTAGGTAGGCAGCCCGATATCTCGGGCGTGGACAATGAACTCAGTGCGGTCGGTTGTGCCTTTGCTAATCGCTGTCCCAATGCTATTGAGATCTGTCGAACTACCACGCCCGTCGCTACCTATATCTCATCGAACCGATATGCTGCCTGTCATCTAGTCAAAGGAGGTACCAAGTGACAACTCTTGCACCCGCCTTATCGAAACGCGGTGCCATACAATCTATTAGGTGGGATCGACATAAAATCGCAGTTTTGGCTTTGGCTGCGGTGACTCTTGTCGCTCTCCTGGCGCCGGTATTAGCACCCTATAACCCGCTTGTTCCTGTAGATCAACCCTTCATGGTTCCCTTTGGCGCAGCTCACCTTCTGGGTACTGATTCAGTTGGACGTGATGTTCTATCTAGAGTTTTATATGGTGTGCGTTCGAGCTGGCTCTCGGCGATCGCTGTAATTTCCTTCGGAGTCTTATTGGGCGGAACCATTGGAATGATCGCTGGAGTATCTGGCTCCAAGATCGATTCGATTCTTATGCGTATCACCGATGGCTTTTTAGCCTTTCCTGGACCTGTCTTGGCTATTGCGGTCGTCGCATCCTTGGGAGCTTCTCTGCTCCACACTTTGATCGCAGTTGCCATTGTCTGGTGGCCGTTCTATGCACGAATAGTGCGTGCTGAGGCTCGAGCGATAATGTCTCGCCCTCACATAGAGGCGGCTAAAACCTTTGGTGTTGGTTATTTTAGATTAGCTCTTCGTCATGTCCTACCAGGGGTAGTTCCAGCGGTGATTGTTACGGCTTCTCTAGATGTTGGCAACCTGGTGATTGCACTATCGGGCCTTTCGTTCTTAGGATTGGGAGCCCCAGCGCCGTCGCCAGAGCTTGGTGCGATGGCTGCTAGAAACCTTCAATATCTTCTTCAACAGTGGTGGGTTTGTGTGATGCCGGCGCTGGCGATAGCTGTAATGGCTATCATCTCCAACTTCGCCGGTGATGCCCTTAGAGATTTTGGTTCAAGAGGACAATAATGTCAGGTTCATTTTTCTTTATCAAATTTATACTTAGGCGAATAGCCGCAGCAGTAGTCATCGTTCTTGGATTGACAGCAGTCTTGTTTTTCCTTCAGAGTATCTCTCATTCCAATCCCGTCCATGCGATGTTGGGGGCGGGAGCGACACCAAGTGCTATCGCTGCCGAAAAGGTGAAATTAGGGCTTGATCATCCTGTCTTTGTCCAGTATTTTAACTATCTCTATGGATTGATTCACGGAAATTTAGGTATGTCCTATAGGACGAGGCGACCAGTTGCCTCTGATCTTGCGACCTATCTCCCAGCGACTTTGGAGCTAGCCTTTTATTCACTGTTACTTGCGGTTGTATTGGGTTTGCTACTAGGAGTGCTCTCTGCCGGAGAGTTTAGGGGTACTGGTGTTTTGCGTGCAATTCTGATTGCTGGTGCATCTACGCCGCAGTTCCTTCTAGCCATTGGGGGACTTTTGATCTTCTATGGCAAATTGAATCTCCTTCCAGCAACTGGTCGTATTGGAATAGCCAATCCCCCAAGTGGGCCAACCGGCTTTTACACTATCGATGGCATACTAAATGGCAACTTTGGCGTGACGATCGACGCCTTCAAGTACCTTCTTCTTCCGAGTTTTTCAGTTGCGATTGGTCCAGCTGTCTCAATCGGGAGGGTCTTGCGTGGATCACTTATTGAAGCGATCAGCTTATATTTTGTGAAGACGGCTAACTCCAAGGGTCTTTCGCGGGTTCGGGTCCTTACTGTCCATGCTCTAAGGAATTCATTGGGGCCAGCACTATCTATGACAGGTTTGCAGGCGGGGCTAATGTTTGCTGGCGTGGTGGTCATCGAGGACGTCTTTGCATGGCCTGGGATTGGATATTACACCGCTCAGTCGATTCCAAGTGGAGACTTCCCGGCTATAGCAGGTGTCACGCTGGTGCTTGGCGTGGGATATGTCATCATCAACACAATCGTTGACCTTGCTCAGCTCTTTGCCGATCCTCGGCTCCGTCATCTTGAGATGGCTAACGTCAAAACCAAGAAACCACTGCTTGGCCTTAGTGCCAATCAAGGGTAACTCCCCAAAGTTTCAAATCCCCCTCCCAGAGGAATTCGAGGGATTCACCCTTTGGTTCGTCATGGGAAAACTACATAACAATCAATAAGAAAGGGTATCTAAAATGAGCCACTCACATGATAATCACGACCACTACCAGCCTCGATATGGCAAGGAGGCAAAGTTCGCGGTCGAAGCCGAGGCGAAGCTTCCAACTACCATGTGGGAGAAGGAAAAGGCCTGGGCTCTCGAAGTTGGACTTCAAGGTGCAGATAGCTTGCGTGACAAGTCTATTCCCACCTTTTCTAGAGGTGAATTACCTCACTTTGCTGGGATCAACACCTTCCTAAAGGCTCCTTATCTTGAAGATGTTAGGGAGTGCGGACGATATGATGTTGCTGTCCTGGGCGCACCTTTGGATTCTGGAACCACCTACCGCCCTGGTACTCGCTTTGGTCCTCAGGGAATCCGGCGTATCTCTGCTCTCTATGGAAGCTATAGCTTTGAGCTTGGAGTGGACCTTAGAGAATCGATCACCATTGCTGACCTAGGCGACATCTTTACAATTCCAGCCAACATCGAAAAGAGCTTTGACCAGATCTCAAAGGCGGTCTCACACGTCTATGCCAGCGGAGCTCTCCCGGTCGTACTTGGAGGCGATCATTCAATTGGATACCCGACGGTGCGAGGGGTGGCTGAGCATTTGGATGGCAATTTGGGGATCATTCACTTTGATCGTCACGTCGATACTCAAGAGTACGATCTCGACGAACGCATGCACACCACTCCATGGTTTCATGCAACAGATATCCCAAATGTTCCACCTAAGAATTTGGTCCAGATCGGAATCGGTGGGTGGCAGGCACCTAGACCGGGCGTAGCAGTTGGTCGTGAGCGTCAAACCACCATTATGACGGTAAATGATTGTGTGGAAATGGGGGTAGTAGAAGCGGCTGAGGCTGCAATAGAGGTTGCCTTCGATGACGCCGAGGCGGTATGGCTCTCCTTCGACGTGGACTGTTTGGATGCAGCCTTTGTGCCAGGGACGGGTTGGCCAGAGCCGGGAGGATTCCTACCGCGAGAAGTATTAAAGATGATTCAGATTATCGGCTCTAAAAAACTCGCTGGAATCGAAGTGGTTGAGTGCTCGCCTCCCTATGACAACGCAGATATCACTTCTCTTATTGCTACCCGAGTTATCTGTGATACCTTGGCGTGCCAGGTGCGCTCGGGCCACCTTCCTAGGTTAAAGTAGGTGATAATGGTTGGACATTCTTCTGCTGTAAAGCAAGTAATAATGCTCACCCTGGGATGGGAGGAGTTACCAAAGGCCTGGTCTGTTCATGGTTGTGATCCTAAGGAGAGGCTCATCGAGCCAGTGCCAGCTCTTTTGATCGAGACGATTGACGGTTGGGTGCTTTTGGACACTGGCTTCAATAAGGCTTTGATCCAAGACAGCGCTCTTTATGACCGTTTTCATTCAGAGTTTTATGAGATAAAACCTATTCTTCCGGCCTATGAACTAGATCCTCTCCTGGATGCCCTTGAGCGTCATGGACTAGAGATCGATCGGCTTTTGGCCGTTGGTGTAAGTCATCTGCATAACGACCATTCCGGTGGCTTGCGCCACTTGGGAAGGAGTAAAACTCCCATTTATATCCAATCCAAGGAGTTGGAATTTGGCTTGGGGGACATTACGAAGGCTCAGAATCATGGTTTAGCTCGAGTTGACTATGACGATCCAAGACTTAACTATTCAGTGATATCTGGGGATGTTGAGATTGCACCTGGGATACATGCAATCTCAACACCTGGCCATACACCAGGGCATCAGAGTTTTATGGTCGATTACCCCCAAAGTAATGGATCAAAAGGATTCATCTTTGCTTTTGATGCTGGGGATTTGGTGGAGAACTTTGAATTAGAGTTGGCAATCGGTGGCTTTATCGATGTAGATGCAGGTGAGACGATCGATCAGATTAGGAAGCTAAAGTCGTTAGCAGTTAAAAATAATATGACCATCGTACCTGGTCACGACCCCGATATTTGGCCAACTACACAAGAAGGTCTCTCTAGAATCTGCTGAGATGCGTTTTCTGCTTCTCATGGAGCTATGGGGTTCGTACACATTGTTTCCGTCAGTGGATTGGTGTTGTGGTTTCACTAAAGGGTGAACCCTGAATATTCAAGGATAAATCGATGTGATCGTTATTGGCCCGCCATGGCTTTTCAAAGTCCGCCCTTGAGTGCTTTTGAATTTCAATTGTGAATATCAAAGCACCAAGGGTCCAGAGAGGCCAATTAGTTCAGTTGAGGCCCTTGGATGAAATCGACTACATCTATCGAGGTTTGGCAATGCAATAGTTGTTTTGGTGAAGCGAAGCCAAGCTTTGCTTCATCAAGAACCTGAGTTCGGGTCGCCTTCGGTCAGAGTCTTTTGGCATAATCTCCAAAACGTACCCTCTTCCTATTTGACGATGGTAAGTTGGCCGTGAACTCATGATATCGTGGTTTGCTGTGACCCGGAATATTGGTTTGGCTAATTCGGACATATCTCGAGCTGAGGACAATTGACAACTCGTGATCTCCCGAACTTTTTGTGTTGTTCTTTGGGCTTGCAAATGACGATCCCAAAGAACAACACAAAAGATCATTATTTTCCCTCGTGAAACCATAGCTATATAGGCGTTGGCTTTCAACCGTTTCAAGTGGTCGATGGTCATCATCGAAACCTTCAAGACAGAAGTTCCATCTTTAGCCATTTGCCGCTGACATTGCAATACCACAATGAAAATATCACGTTGACATGCGACTAGCCACCACCTCTTTTTATAGATCTAGACGGGGACGATATCTGATTTGGCTAGAATAACTGACCTTTTTGAGCATGGCGAGAATGGCAATAATGGTGATTGAAAGACCCTTCGCCTCGACTTGAACTTCAATGATCAAGATTCAACTATGGTGCTCCTTCAATTCATTAGAAGTGCTATTTGACAATTGCTTGTGGACTTTTTGGAGTTGTAACGGCCAAGCCAAGAACGCAATCCAAAGCTCACTTGGTATTTGTACTAAGGATTGGGGCCTGTTCCAAAAATAAGCGCGACCACCTTGAAGCTAGATCAGATTCATTGATTTGGATTCTAGTTCGGAGGCTGAAAAGGAGGAAGGATTGGCCCCAAGAGTTCTGTGCGATTTTGATTCAAGCGTAGGTGCAGTATTATATATAGGAAAGGAGATACTTGGAAGTATCGCTCATCTAGACGGGGTCGCTCGTTTAGCTAGTGTCGAGGCATAGGCGGTTGGGTGGTCGTTCTGAAAGATCGATTAGTGGGGTGCTCTAAATTGATTATCTGATTGATTATCTTTGCCAAATCAAGCAACTAGTCCTGTCTGACTTTTCCACAATCTTTGGACCGCCTCGCTGAAATCTTTGGACCATGATTCCACAATCTTTGGACCGCCTCGCTGAAATCTTTGGACCACCTGATTCTTTATCTGATTAACTTGCTTTGGCGTCCCAAAAAATGTGGACGCCAAAGGAGGAATGAACATAAATGGCTTCAAAGAAATGGAAGGTGGATATGAAAGATATCCGTAATTTATTGGCACTTGTAGCCAAGGGTAGTTACAGCAATAGAGAGATAGCAACATCGCTTGGTATCTCACACCAAAGCGTAAGTCGACATCTCGATAGGCTCGCCAAAGCAGGCGTTAGTACCCAAGAGGCATGCGACCTTGACGATGAGGCACTCTCTGCTATCTGCTATCCAAATAGTCCGGGTCCAAAATCCAATGGAAAAGTAATGCCGAATTTGGATGCAATACTCACAGAGCTAGCCAAGCCGAACCCACCAACTCGCAAAGTACTTTTTGACGAGTATTGTGAGCAATTTCCCGATGAGCACTATGGATATTCGCAATTTGCCGAATTTATCCGTCAAGCCAAAAAAGACCGTAGTCTCACGATGCACTTAGAGCATGTACCAGGGGATCAGTTATTGATTGACTTCGCTGGGGATAAGGTGGGAATCTACTCATCGCCAGGTGCTAGTGATCCCGACTACCAAGCCTCTATTTTTGTTGCTACTCTTGCCTTTTCAGGCAAGACATTT
>NZ_JXYS01000084.1 GCF_000949295.1 Acidithrix ferrooxidans | reverse complement strand
CTCTAGTCAAGCTAACGAGAGATTCTTAGTAGATATCACTTCGTTGAATACCTCAATCACAAAGGGTTCTATATCTAAGACCACAGTTGTCTCAGAGCGTATCGGACGCATCAAGGCCAAGTACCCAAGTATTGCTTCCAAATACGAGATATCCCTTGAATATCATCAAGACCATGGCAAGATCATCAAAAAGAGACGCTTTGACAAAGTAATCAATCTCACTATTACAGAAAAACCCACTAAAGCCAAAGATGATAATCTCCAAGGAGCCTACGTCATAGACACCAGCCATAGCGAGCTAGATGCAGGTGAGATCTGGAATATCTATACGACTCTCACTAAAGTAGAAGATGCCTTTAGATCCCTCAAGAGTGATCTTGGACTTCGACCGGTCTATCATCAACTAGCTAGCCGAACTGCTGCTCACCTCTTCATCTCAGTACTTGCCTATCACCTCCTTAGTGCCATTGAGCTGACCTTGAGGCAAAATAACGATAAGAGAAGATGGTCAACCATTAAAGAGCAACTCAACAGTCACCGCCGAGCCACCATAGTTCTTACATCAGATAAAGGCGTTGTCTATCACATCCGCACTAGTGGTGTTTCTGAGCCGGTTCACAAAGAGATCTACCGTCTCTTAGGAGTTAGTGATCCCCTTAAACGGATCAAGACCATTGCGACGCATTTGTAGTGTCCCAACGTAAGACCACATACTCAACTAGCTGGGAGAATAGGTTGATTTTCGGAAAGATGGGCTAGGACGCAGTAGGTCTATAATTGAGATAAAGATCGAACTATAGTACTTGGGTCTCAGTTCGTTTGGTTTCAATCAGGCTGGGTACTGGTAGCTTGCCTAAGCCACCAGTACCCACCGCTATGACCAAGTGATCACTATATCGCTGATTTGATATGGGATCTCATGGTTTTGTTGACGTTGTTACATGCACGTTTATCTTCAATTGACGCAGGTATTTTAACAAGGAGTCACTGGAATCATCAGCCTATTTGGTAACTGATTTCTGAGCAATTCATCTAAATTTATGGCAATATCAAGGGAACTCTTTGATCTATGGCATTGCAAAGGGTAAATTTGATTGTGAATCGAGCGAGCTTTGCACATAAGCTATCGCTAGGGGGCCAATAAGGTGCTAGAGGAATTGATGCAGAGGAATTGATGCAGAGGAATTGATGCAGAGGAATTGATGCAGAGGAATTGATGCAGAGGAATTGATGCAGAGGAATTGATGCAGAGGAATTGATGCAGAGTAAGAAAAGATGTGATGGGTTAAGCCCGCTCAACCTTGATTGCACCTTCGCATCTTTGTCTGCAACTAGCCATCTTAATCATCGACTGCAACCATCAGCGCCACTTTTTCCCTCGCCATTTGATTGAGTGGTTTGTCGTTAGAGCTCCGGCAGATTTGTGTTGTCGATTTGCCAGGCCGATCATTGCTTACCAAATTGGCCCAAAAGCGCTCTATCTCTAACCTGAGTGCTTTGCTTAGATTGTGATTTTAATAGGGTTGAATGGTCGAAACAGACAATATTTAATATGCATAATAGCCATTGCGCCTTATCATATTTGGTCAATTCAGTGTTTATTCCGTGACCAAGATGGGGCAGGGCGAATCGATAATTATTCCCTGTGACCTTCAGCTTTCACAGCGGTAAAAATGCAATGGATTACCCAGGCGCCTTGATCGGATCTCGCGGGGATTGCGAGTAATCCTGCCTCTGTGTTTTGCTGAGGAACCTCATCGAAAGCTTTCTCTGTCAATTAGGTTGTCGATACGGTTGTCACTTAACTCGAATGGCCCTTCCAAGAGGGCGGAGCAACGATGGAGGTGGCTTAGATCTTTGAATTTGAAAATTTTATTGACAGACTTAGATACTTCTTTGATCATTATTGTCCGCCCAACGAGGTAGTTCTGAACGATTCAGCGCTTTAGCTCCAAGGTGACTATGCATTTGAGATTTTTGGGGTTGCCTCTAGGGATCGAGACCAAAGAAACCACTTTGATCTCGTTGTGATCACAGTGTGATCACCGTGTGACTATTGGATGGAGTTCCAATACATTCGTGTTTGAGCGCCGCAAATATTTCGATTCATATAATGTCGATGCAAATATTGTCGATTTGAGGCTTCTAGCGAGACGTATCTCGGGTTTGACTTCTTCTTCGCTAATTGCTTTTGGATTATGAATTTGTAATTCACTTTCAATTCGACGAGATTCCAATACCTAAGATGGTGTCGTTTTTAGAGGGTGGGTCTCATAGACTTTTTTCAGGTGTTTATGAATAATGATTCAAAGAATGTAGATCCGACTGCGGCTGTCGACGAAATGGCCCTCTTCGACTATGATTTGCCGCAATCTCTTATTGCCCAGAGCCCTATTGAACCTCGATCCTCTGCCCGGCTGCTCGATGCTTCTGGTGAGAAATTCGTAGATCGCCATGTCTATGACTTCCCCCTGCTTTTGAAAGAAGGCGACGTCGTTGTGGTCAATGACACTAAAGTCCTTCCAGCTCGGGTAACGCTTTTCAAAGAATCTGGTGGGGCGGTTGAGCTTCTCTTTTTAGAGGAGGTGGCGCCAAGATTCTGGTTGACCCTGGCCAATCCAAGCAGGAAACTCCTTTTTGGGGTCCCCCTTTGCGACAGGCAAGGTGTTGTTGTGGCTGTCGTAAAAGAAAGACGTGAGCGCGAAGGTGATGCCCCAGTTCGATTGATTGTAGAGGTCTTAGAGCCGGAATTGATCGAGAAAAGTGGCGAAGTTCCGTTGCCGCCTTATATCAAGGAGCCATTGAAAACTCCGGAGAGATATCAAACCGTCTATGCCAATCGAGGCTCTTCAGCGGCTGCTCCTACTGCTGGATTGCACTTTGATAACGATTTGCTTGAAGCTATTTCAAGGGCTGGCGCCTCTTTGGTTAAGGTAGAGCTATCCGTTGGACTGGACACTTTTCTTCCAATCAAGACAGAGCGAATTCGAGATCATAAAATCCACACCGAGAGCTATTCGGTTAGCAGCGAGGCTTGGGATCAAATACGATCGGCACCTAGGGTCATAGCAATTGGGACCACGGTTGTACGAACGATTGAGACTGTTGGTACGACTGGCCAACTCAGTGGGCGCACATCGATCTTTATCCACCAGGGCTATCAATTTCTTGTTACCGATGTACTGCTGACGAATTTTCACATTCCAAGGTCGTCACTTCTGCTCCTCGTAGATGCTTTTGTGGGACCGCGATGGAGGGAGATCTACGAGCATGCAAAACAAGAGAGATATCGGTTTTTATCCTTCGGGGACGCGATGTTGCTAAAGCGTGCCAACTCGGATTCTCTAGAGCGATGATTCGATTTACGATCTAGCTTCCGATCTAGTCAAAGTTTAGAGAAACAAAAGAATTAACATTTTGGAAATTTATAGACGAAAATCTCTGTTTTCCTCCTTTTACTATGGTTGTGACCAATTCTTTTGCCACTACTGGATATGTATGGGTTTCGAAGTCGCAATGGCCTAGGCAATAGCGAGTACCATTCCCTGATGTATCTGGTTTTTATGCGGTGAAGACGTCATTTTTTGCGTTTACACTCCGTTCATATTTTAGAAAAATGTTCGAAACAAACGGCGTTGAAGATGGTTAGATGCAGGAAAACAGAGCTGTCTTCCTGTTTCAAGTATTTGGTCGCTGGGGCGTAAGATCATTCCGCGCCCCTTTGAGAGATGGAAGGCATGCTTAAAATGAGTTATCAGGCGGAGTACATTTGGATTGATGGTACCAAGCCATCACCTTTGATGCGCAACAAGACCCGAATTATTGCTGATGGCGTTGAGCCAGGGATTTGGGGATTTGATGGGTCGAGCACCAATCAGGCTCCTGGTAGCAACTCGGACTGCGTGTTGCAACCCGTATTGGTTTGTCCAGATCCAATTCGCGGTGGTGAGAACCTTTTGGTGCTCTGTGAAGTTCTTACGACGGACTTTGAGCCACATCCATCCAACACTAGAGCCGCTTGTTTGGCTGCGGCCGAGCTCTATGCCGACCAAGAGCCAATGTTTGGTATTGAGCAAGAGTACACCTTCTTTCAGTATGGACGCCCTCTTGGATGGCCAGAAAATGGATTCCCAGCACCACAAGGTCCTTACTACTGTGGTACTGGCGGAGAGAAAATTGTCGGTCGCGAGATCGTAGAAGAGCACACAGCCGCTTGTATCGATGCTGGATTGGCGATTGAGGGTACAAATGCTGAGGTAATGATGGGTCAATGGGAGTTCCAGATTGGCGTCTTAGCTCCTCCTGTAATTGGTGATCAAATCTGGATGGCGCGTTGGTTGTTGGCCAGAATTGCTGAAGATCATGGTGTAGTAGTTAGTTTTGACGCAAAGCCGATGGACGGAGATTGGAATGGGGCTGGAGCCCACACCAACTTCTCGACCAAGGCAACCCGTGGAAATTACGATGCGATCATCGCAGCATGTGAAGCTCTTGGGAAGAATGTAGATGAGCACATTTCCAACTACGGTGATGGAATCGAACGTCGTTTGACCGGTGCGCATGAAACAGCCCGCTATGACGTCTTTAGCTACGGACCATCCGATCGTGGAGCCTCGATTCGTATCCCATGGCACGTAGTAAAGGCTAAGAAGGGATATATCGAAGATCGTCGTCCAAATGCCAATGCCGACCCCTATGTTGTTTCGCGATTGATCGTTGAAACTGTATGTGGTGCAGCTGCGCAGGATTAATCATTGACCATCATCAACCTCGACGGATGGTTCCTGGTGAAAATGGCACTCTTTGTTTAGATCTCTGACCTAAAAGTCGGTGGTGAAAACTAGTTTTCACCACCGACTTTGTCATATTTACTATCTATTTTGGGCAATCTCTTTTTGGAATGTTGATCCGAGCTGTTGGTTAAACTCGGCCTCGCTAGATGCCTAATGGTTCCGGCGGGCTCTTTTTGTTGGTTTTATTGACACAGCAATCGGCCAAATTGCCCTATCGCAGGTGTGGTCTTTAGCTAATCAGACGTAAAAATGCCATACAAAAGAGAAGCTTTTCTTTTGCCGAGGCAAAGGCAAAGCTTCTGGTATTTGAGGATCGAGTCTTGTTGTTTATACCTTCGATATTGGTTAAACCCTCGATTTCTTGGAGACACGCTTTCAAAAATAGCGGTTTAGGGATAGAGGGTTAATTCCCAACCCGTACTGCTATCTCGTGAATTGGAATTGTCTTTGACAATGAGACAAAGCCATCTATTCCTGATTGTGGAGTAAGAGCTCTCTATCGTGAGGCTGCTGTCCAGCGATCTAATAATACAAGTCGCATCATTCCTAGATAGCGTATCGGGGAATATGAGGAGCTCCCAAAGCTCTGATGCACCCATAATGCGAGCGTTCTACGTCCATCGAATAAGTTCTCGCGAGTACGTGCTAACCCTAGTTTCGGGTACCACCCCATGAAAGCCCAGTTCATGACCATATTGGTGCTAAGATTTGGGCACTACAGTTGAGTAATCACCTTCTAGGTTCGAGCTAGGGTATCTATTACCCCAAGAATAGAGTAGATTTCTGTTTGGGTAGAGTTTACGGTTGAGGAATTACGAAGGTTATGTAGACGTCTCTTATCCCTAGGTGTCAAGGGAGTTAGCATCTATTTGAATAGAATATCAACCATGCGGGGCGAGAACTTTGATCGAACACGATGAAGCCGTATCCAAAGGATCAAAAAGAAGCTGCCCTCAAGGGGCTGAGGGAGCTGTTGTCAGATCCTAATGCACCCAGAGGTACAATCGTCTATTTGGCTAAACAAGTCCAGATACCAAAGACAACTATCTACATCTGGAATCGCGAATTAATGGACCAGATAGTTCGCCAAGATCCAACTAAGCGAACCCCAGCCAGTTTATGGAGTTCAGAAGCTAAGTTCCAAGCCGTGCTTGCAACTGCAACAATGTCTGAGTTGCAACTTGGAGAATACCTTCGCACAAAGGGAATCTTGATGAAAGAGCTCAACGACTGGAGAATCTCCTGTTCAAAGGCGAATGACAAGACTGGTGAAGCGGTATCCAAATACAGATCGGCACTAGCAAGTGAGAAGGTCAATATAAAGCAGCTCAAGTCAGTGACTTTTCTTTTATCTTTGGACCACCTCGCCGGGATCCTTGGACCACCTGATTCTTTATCTGATTAATTCGCTTCGGCCTCTTAAAAAAGCGGATACCAAAGGAGGAATGAACATAAATGAGTTCAAAGAAATGGACGGTGGATATGAAAGATATCTGTAATTTATTGGCACTTGCGGCCAAGGGTAGTTAGAGCAAAGAGTAAGTCAAATATGGGTTGGCTAGACGAGTGAGAACGAACCATCTTCATCAACCACGACAAGTATCTCGAAAGCGAATTGGATAACGTCGAAACCGAGGGACGGATACCTCCTGAGTCAACATTTAAACTAATGTCAGTCTAGCCTTTGGCAATCGATAGATAAAGCTTTCTTTTAGTCATAGTGGCACACCAGTTGACTCTCTGGTTAGGAGTTACTGCTTCCTTTTTGGTACCATCTTTGTCGTCTTCTTTGACATTCTCATTGAGTGTCTGACTATTTTACAGCCTATGGCAACTATTAATGTTCCTGCGATTCGATACTAGATGTCTTGTTTTCTTCGGAATTATTTGTAGATATACCCCGTATTATCGATCTAGATAGTTATCGTCGTTTCTTTGATTACGGACAACTCACATGGTAGCTAGTGCAACGGTTCAGTGTGGTCATCCTGGATACCGCGTAATTTGATATCACCTTGAGGCAATTGAGACCTTTGCAGTTGCTTTGTAAGCTGTTTTCAGAGCTGTTCTCGGATGAGGGTTTTGCCAAGTTGTATTCTGGCTGAACTCCGAATCGCCTACAAAGCGACTTCATAAAATGAACTTTGACTATTCCACAGCTTGTGACTTCGAGTGACAGTTAATTCCGAAGTGTCGCTCTGCCCCCAATGGGGCTAACGGTTCGTTGGCTGTAGCCATTTTTTAGAGCCGAAAATTAAACCATCGAGGTGCGATAAATATGGTCGAAGCGATCCGTGTTAAAGAAATGATAGAATCTGCGGTGTTATAAATTTGATAAAGATATTTGAACGACCCTTATGACAGGCATGATTGATTCCCTCGGTGAAGTACGTTGTTATGAGTTCTCCTAAGGAATCTCACTTCAGATTAGCTCTTTGCCCTGGACGCTTTGACGCCCAGCTTCTTCCACTTTTTCGAGGACTTCGGCAGCCAGTTCTACGAAGCGTTTGCTCTGTTTTGTCTCGAAATGTGAGCGAGGACGTTCTAGATCTATTTTGATCTCAGCCAAAACGGTTGACGGTCTTGCTGAAAGCACCAATACTCGATCGCTCAAGTAAACCGCCTCTCCGACATCGTGGGTGACCATGAGGGCTGAGAAGGTCGAACTATCCCATAGCTTTTGAACCACATCCTCTAAGTGGTTTCGGGTCAACGCATCCACCGAGGCAAAGGGCTCGTCCATCATTAATATCTGTGGATCTGAAACCATAGCACGAGCTAGTGCCGCCCTTTGTTGCATGCCGCCAGATAGTTCCCATGGATAGCGAGTTTCAAAGCCACTCAATCCCACTTGCGCTAGGGCTTTTGTGACTCGCTCCGACCGCTCATGACTCGAACAATCACGGGCTCCCATTGCCACATTTTTAAAAATGCTAAGCCACGGAAATAGACTTTTGTTGTACTCTTGAAAGACGATCGCGAGGCCTTTGGGAACCTCGGTAACTGGCATTTGATTAAATACCACCGTGCCGCCATTTGGCGGGCGTAGACCAGATGCCGCACGTAAAAGTGTAGTTTTGCCGCTGCCGGATGGCCCAACGATACTCACAAACTCGTGTGGAGCTAGTTCTAGACTTACATCGCGGGTAATCTCGTTCAAGGATCCATCGCGACTTTGAATCGATACTCGAAGGTTTCGAATACTTAAAATTGAATTAGACATCGAACGAGCCTCCTAAGGTGCCTCTTTGCCATGACAGTAATCGGCGTTCAAATGATAAAAATAGTGTGTCGAAGATCCACCCGAGGCACCCCAGTACGATCACTCCACCGTAGGATCCTTTGATGTTGAAAGACTGTTGCGCGTTGGCAATGAAATAACCGATTCCGGATCCACCTCCTAGCATTTCGGCAACGACCATTACGGCAAGTGAGACGCTTAGGGCTATACGAAGGCCGGCGAATATTTGTGGGCTAGCCGCGGGAAGAACAACCCTCCAAAATAGAGTTCTACCTCGGAGTCCGTAAGTCGTGGCTGTATCGATCATGGTGGGTTCTATCGTTGAAGTCCCATTGGCCGTATTGATCAAGATCGGCCAAATAGCCGCAGAGACGATAGTAGCCACTACCATCCGACCGTTGATCCCGAAGATTACAATTGCGATAGGCACCAAAAGAGGAGTGGGTAGAGACCGCATAAAATCCACTACTGCAGAGGTCCAGTCTCTGACCACCTCATAATGGCCTATGATCATTCCTGCTGTTATGCCTATGATTACACTGATTAGAAAGCCGACCGCGGTACGTTCTAGCGAAGGAATTATGTCCACCCTCAGGGCTGAACTAGTTACAACTTTCCAAGCAGCGACCAATGATGCAATAAAGGTTGGAAACACGCTGGTGTGAAGGGTCACGGCCAGCAACTGCCAGAGGGCAGCCACAATGACCAAACCGAGCCATCCCACCGCTAGACGAGAGAGTTTTCTCTGTCTTGTTTGGTTTTGCTTTCTAGATATCATGCGTTGGTTCTAATTCCTTGAGTTCTCCAGGGGATAAATCGATCGATTATCCAGGCGAAGAGTCTGCTAATTCCCCAACCGAGTAGACCTCCCATGATGATTCCCCCAAACATCACCGAGGGTTCATTACCTTGTTGAGCTAGGAGAATGAACTCGCCCAGCCCTCCGGTTCCTCCGACGAGTTCGACTGACACCGTGACCACTAAGGCGAGGCTGATTGCTACTTGGATACCACTTGCGATCATCGGGCTAGCTGATGGCAGAACCACTCGATAGAGGAGGTTGAGTTTTTTTAGTCCTAATACCGCCGCTGTTTCGAGGACGGTGTTATCTACCTGACGAACACCCACTCTCGTGTTTATGAATACGGGCCAAAAAGCCGCGAAGGAGACCAATCCTGCGGTCATTCTAACTCCGAGTCCTGCAATTAGAATTGCGATTGGAATGAGCGCGAGTGAGGGCAGCGGTCGCATCATTCTCACGATCGTCTCCGTGGCGGCATCGGCGATTTGCGAACGTCCAACCAAAGTGCCTATTAGGATCCCGGCAACTACGGCAACTGATATACCTAGAGCCCAAGCTTCTAGTGTTGCAACCAATGCTGTGGCAAGGGCTGTCATATGAGATATAATGCCACCAAAAGTTGCCAGTGGTGTAACTAGCGCGTTACTATTTACGGCTCCAGTTGCACTTGATAACTCCCAAAGCGCCAGCGCGACCAAGATGCCGCCAATTTGACGAACTGTGCGACGCTGACGAGGCGTAAGGCGCGCTCGAGTAAGCTCAAGAGGCCTTTCGCTTTGATCAGGCGCAAACCGCACTTGATTCACACTGTCCTCCAAGTCCAATCCCTATTCAGCGTCATTTGTTTGCTCCCGACCAGACCAGTTGGCTATTGGAGACGTTCGATGTAATCCAACCAAGCTTTTTCATCAGTTGCTCTTGCCCTTGAACGCTGCTTGAAGTGATGGTCGAACTCCAAACCGGCAGCTTCATATTATTGGCAACCGTGCTTGGGATGCTCGAATAGGTTGGAATTATAGCGCGAGCGGCGCTTGGGTTCTCGGCCGCATAGTTGAGCGACTGGTTTATCGCGGTTACGAATCGCTTTACTACTCCTGGATTTGAAGATATCTCTGCCGCACTTGTGAAGTAACCCGAGACGAGCATCCCCGGTTGCTCGCCTTCGAATAGCGGTGAAAGTAGTTTTCCTCCATGGGCGGCTATCGATGCCACGAAGGGCTCTACCTCGGTTACCGCTTGGACTTGCCCAGCGGCCAGCGCTGATACCATTGTCGGAAATGACAGGACTACGACATGTACTGAGGATGGATTTACACCATTTTTGAGGAGGACGCTATCTAGGGCTAGTTCATTTTCACCCTGTAGAGCATTTGACGCTATTGTTTTGCTCGCCAGACCGGCTATTGAAGTAATGCCACTATTTGCATTTACCAAGATGCCAGACCATGCATTGGTGGAGTTGGAAGCAGCGAAGTCTCCGGCAGCCACGAACCTTAACGCTATTCCGTGTGCGTTTGCGAGAATTAGATTCGCCGTAGCGCCGTATCCAAATTGCAGTGATCCACCTACTACGGCTGAGGCTACAGCGGCTCCGCCTTGTAAAGCATGAGGGACCACAGTTAGTTTTTGTTTGGCAAAGAATCCTTCCTTGATTCCGATATATAGGGGTGCCACGTCTGCTATAGGGAGGACTCCCACATTAATGGTTGCCGGTGCAATGGTTGTGCTTGTCTCCGCGGATGAGCTTGTGGTATTTGTAGATGACGTTGAACTTCCACAAGCAGCCGCAATTAGGCCAAAGGTTGCGAGCGAGGAAGCAGCTGTTATAGAGCGGCGGTTGATGTTTTTGAATATTTTCACTTTCTAGATCCCCCATTGATTGTTTTGACAGCTATACATTAGGTAGTACGAAGTAGCGGTGAATTCTTTTATTGGACCAAGCGATGCTGGTTATTCGATGGTTCAATAAAATATAAAAATACGGTGCGTTTTTGAGGCGCTCGGGTGGTGGGCTACATCCATATATCCGCTGGTGGCGGTTCTTGGCCATATTTTTGCATCCACGAGATGATCGGAGATCGAAGAACTCCGAGTTTTTCGATCTCCGCTTCGACTATATCGCCGGGTTGTAGATAGTTTGAGAAGGGATCGTCGGTACTAGCGGCCACACCGGCGATTGTTCCAGTAGAGATTAGATCCCCCGGACTATAGATCTGTGGTGAGTGGTATGCGACCAACTGAGCGATTGAGACCGACATATGAGAAGTGTTTGACTTTTGTCTAACTTGACCGTTGACTCGAAGCTCCATATCAAGGTCGTGAGGATCGCCTACCTCGTCTGGGGTGACGATCCATGGACCAATCGGGCAAAAAGTATCGATTGCCTTTGAGAATGAAAAGACGCCAGATTTCATTTCGCGCCGTTGAATATCTCTTGCTGTGATGTCGTTGAAGATCATGTAACCGGCAATGTGGTCTAGGGCCTGTTCGGCTGAGAAGAACTTGCCACCCTTGCCAATGACCATCACCATCTCTAGTTCGTAATCGAGTTCGTTTGTCAGTTGACTTGGGTAGACCACTGGCTCGTCGGGACCAATAATTGCGTCTACATTCTGGAAGAAGACGATTCCTTTATTGACAGGATGGGACCAGTTAACACGCTCTAGGTCCTGATGATGCTCTATGAAGTTTCCGGCGGTGTGAAAGAATTTTTTTGGTACGATTGGTGCGCGGAGGCGCACGCTCGAAAGTGGGAGTCTTTCTCCGGTCTCTCGAACGGCGCTGTCGCGTTCGAAATATTCACGCATGGATGAACAGTCCAACTCTACAACGGTCTCCCCATCTAACTTACCGACTCTCCCGGAATCAAATGTAACTAGTTTCATTCCGCCCCTCCTTGATAGTTTTATACAGTGAAAGTCACTTTTACTTATTCAAACAATACCAGTCATACTTTTGGCTGTCAAGTAGTTTTCCTAGCAACTATTGGTATTTGGAACTATGGCCTTTGCGCTCGGAGCGCTCGGTGTTTATCAATGCTTACAAATCAAGCCTCTGGCTAATTCTCCGATTTGCTCGTCGGGAAAATTTTAATTCTTAATCATCCCGACTTTAGTTGACAACTTCGATCGAACGTGTAATAATGAAAGTCACTTTTACTATATGAAACTCAGAACGAAAGAGGATCCTCTATGAACGGTGAAATCGAGCCAGAGACTTCGTCATCTTGGCTTGGACTGGATGGTCGAGGAGTATTGATTGCTGGGGCCGGAGGTATTGGGTCGGCCTGTGCTAAGGCGTTCATAGGTGGCGGTGCAAGGATTGTTTTAGTGGATCAAGACCAAGCCAGACTGGAGGCGACGACGAAGGAGATCCATGGTCCCTGTAAGGCGATCGTCGCTGATTTATCGGTGGCTACTAGTGCTCGAATGGCAGTCAAACAGGCCACTGAAGTTTTGGGCGAGATCGATATATTCATTCATTGCGTAGGAATTAACCAAAGAAAGCCGGTTTTGGATGTTAGCGAGGATGATTGGACCAAAGTCCTAAGGATCAATTTAGATAGCGCTTTTTGGCTTGCACAGTCTGTTGGTAGGTCGATGGTGGAGCGAGGTTTCGGGAGAATCATCATTCTTTCATCGGTTTCGGGACTTCTAGCACACCCCGACCATGCTCCCTATGCAGCAAGCAAAGGGGCGATAAACCAGATGATGAGGGTAATGGCGCGGGAATGGGCTCCATTTGGGGTGACTGTAAATGCGATTGCACCCGGTTACACAGAGACGGATCTTACCATGGATTATCTTGAGCGAGATGGTAATAGGGCCAAGCTCCAAAAGATGGTTCCAGTTGGAAGGTTGGGGACGACTCAGGAGCTAACTGGACCAGCACTCTTTTTAGCGTCGCCACACTCGTCGTTTATTACGGGTCACGTACTTTATGTGGATGGTGGAAGGACACTGGTATGAGTAGTCGTCTTTTGCGACTAGACGCGGCATTATTTTCACTAGAGTTTCCACTCCAGCGTCCCGGGTGGAGAGATTTTAGTGAACTGGAGATTTACAAGGAGTTTTGATGAATATTGATCAACGGGCGCAAAGTCTCAGCTTCCCACAAGCGATCTACCCTCGTTTTAGTAAAAAGTGGGTGATGGTGACAGGGGCTGGAACGGGCTTTGGAGCAACGTTAGCTCAGCGAGCAGCCGCCGAGGGTGCAAATGTAGTTATTCACTTTAACTCCTCTGGCGCAGGCGCAAAGAGGACACTAGAGGCGGTAGAGAAATATGGAAGAAAAGCGTTTCTGATTCAGTCAGATCTCCGAAATTGGAATCAGACTAAGGAGATGTGTGCCGAAGTTTGGGAGCGGACCGGTGGCTTGGATGTCCTAGTCAACAATGTTGGTGACATTGCGACTGATCAGATGTCTTGGAGAGATATTACCGAAGACGTCGTAGATCGGGTGTTGGCGGTTGACATTAAAGGCACGTTACTGATGATTTCGGAAAATGGGCAAAGAATGCTAGAGCGAGGTCGAGGCTCTATCGTCAATATCGCTTCAACTGTGGTGGTCCGTGGAAGCCCTCGGGCGCCTCAATATGCTGCCGGAAAGTATGGCATCATCGGTCTTACAAAGTCTTATGCGGCTGCCTTTGCACCAACGGTGCGTGTAAATGCATTTGGACCGGGATTTATGGAGACTGAATCGACCATTACTAGGGAAGATTGGAATAACGGGCGGCGTGAGAGGGTGCTATCTCAGACCCCTATGGGTAGAGTTCCACTGCCTGAGGAGCTGGCTGCGGCAGCTTTATGGCTCGCCACCGACGACGCGAGTCACATGACGGGCAACTTTATTATGTGCGATGGCGGCTATTCGATGATTGGGGCATAGTTGGAGATGGGTCGACATGTCAGATTAGCAAATCTTTCAGGTAGAGCAACTTTGCTTTTTGATCAGGGCTACAGCGATGTAGCAACGTTGAGCAAGGGTCGCTTTAGCTCCGATCCTCAGAACTTGTTTGAGGTTTGGCGGGACTTTGAAGAATGGATGGATCAAGCTCAACCTCAGAAAGATGGCTCGCCGGAAATCTCCCTTCTGGGAACGCCCACGCCACGTCCTGGCCAGATCTTTGCTATTGGCCTAAATTATCGAAGTCATGCTAATGAGGCGGGTTACGACCGAAGTGGTCTTCCGCAAGTCTTTACGAAGTTCCCTAGCTCCATAGCTGGACCATATACCAAAGTGCAAGTGGTCACTCCTCGTCTCGATTGGGAGATAGAACTTGTGGTTGTGATGGCACGCAATGGACGGCGGATCAAAGAGGAGGACGCCTGGTCTTATGTCGCGGGGTTGATGGTTGGCCAAGATCTATCGGCTAGAGATGTGCAACTCAGTGGTTCTTCTCCACAGTGGAGTTTGGGAAAGTCATTTGAACATTTCGGTCCAGTGGGGCCATCTATTACCTTAGCGTCAAAGCTACTAAATCGCGATGATCTCATTCTCGAAGGTCGATTGAACCAAGTACTAGTTCAGCGGGCAAGAAGTTCGGAGATGATTTGGTCGGTATCAGAGTTGATCGGCCGTCTTTCGAGCGTCTGTGAATTAAGAGCCGGTGACTTGATTTTCACAGGTACACCATCAGGGGTGGGAAACCGCATGGACCCACCTAGGTATCTAAAGGCAGGAGATAGGCTTTCGAGCACGATAGGTGATTTAGGTGAGATCGTGTCAGACTTTGTGGAACCCACCGAAGCTAGGGAGGGAGCTGGATGAGCCAACGAGGCGGTAGTCGTATTGCTAAATTTACGCGAGAGGTTTTAGATCCAGATCAGCAAGCACTTTACGACGAGATAGCATTTGGGGTGCGATCCAAGGGGATTCAGCGTTTTCCTCTTTTAGATATAGATGGAGCACTAGAGGGGCCCTTTAATGCGATGCTATTGGCACCTAAGGTAGGAGCTGCCCTTTCGCAGGTTGGCTCAGCGATTCGTTACTCTACTAGCCTCTCAGATAGAGTTCGTGAGGCAGCAATTTTGATGGTGGCAGCCAGGTGGGACTGTGACTTTGAGCGCCGTTCGCATGAGCCCATTGCTGTTGATGTTGGTCTCACCTCGGAAGATATTGCCGCGATCTTTTCAGGTGGCCTTCCTGCGGCTGAGACACAGGCGGAGGCTACAGCCTTTAGAATCGGTGCTTTACTCGTGGGCGAAGGCGATTTGGACGATGATGACTTTGAGCAATGCCTAATTGACCTCGGTGAGAGGGCAATCTTTGAACTTTCGAGTCTGATTGGTTATTATCAGACTCTCGCGCTTCAACTTCGAATTTTCAGAGTATGACTGTGACCCCCATCTTGTGATCGGTCCTTTTGGATTGACCAAAGATAGATGGCAATCTGTGAACTAGATGCTTTAAGGGTAGGTTTGAGTTAAGCCGGAGGCTAAAAATTAATTTCTAAGGGATGAGGTAGCATTTATTCGAACGAAATAGATATGGTGGATCTTATTGGTTCAATATCAATTTGATTATGATGGCAAACTCGAGAATCGTAATCGTATTCTAGGAATCGATTTCTGATTCCCCAAGCAGTAAAGCGCAGTAATGGAGCACTCGACGATACCAGAAGAAAATGACAAATATAAGATCGATGATTCTAAAGTTGATGGCTCCAAGTCACAGCCACGCTCCTATCGCGTTGAAGCCCTTGCTAAGGGGTTGCGACTCCTTTCGTTTTTTACTGCGGAGACACCGACCCTTCGTGTCAAGGAACTAGTGGAATTAAGCGGGATTCCCATGCCCACCACATTTCGGCTTGTTGCGACCCTAGAAGAAGAGGGTTACCTTGAACGAACGATAGATGGTCAGGTCCGGCCAGGGACTAGTGTCCTGGCGCTCGGTTTCGCAGCGGTGCAGGGTATGGACCTTGTGCAGACTTCCGATCCCAACATGCGAGATTTACACGCTAGGACTGCTGAAACGGTCAATCTCGGGGTGTTATATAGTGATCAGGTGCTCTTTGTTGCGCGGATACCACGGCGTGACGGGGTTCTTTCGGATGCCATTCGGGTTGGTTCGACGGTGCCTGCGGTCTTTAGTTCAATTGGCAAAGTTATTTTGGCCGGCATGTCAGAGGATGAACTTCATAGAACCATCTCGCAGACCTCTTTTGCTGGTCGTTGGGGACCCAACGCTGTTAGAACGATGGACGAGCTTCTTGAGCAGCTTTCATCGGCTCGAAGCGATGGCTACCTTCTCCAGCAAGAGTCGGCAATTCCGGGATTGTCTTCTATTGCAGCGCCGATACGTCAGAGCGGAAAGGGTATAGTTGCTGCGATCAATGTAGCGGTTCCCACTGCAGAATATACTCGCAAGAAGTTGCTTGATAAGATACTTGAGCCCCTTCTTGTGGCTTCAAGGGAGATTACTTTGCGACTTGGAGGAAGTATTCAATATTGAATGGTCTAAGAGATGACGCCTTTAAATTGCGCTATTTCGAGATTTGAATGTCATTGAACTGTCGCTGTTACGGATTCTATTTTGGAGTCGATAGACATTAACGAATAGATCGACCTCGGTGAAATGATTGAAGCTTTGAAAGGCGAACAATTGGGGACCGGATAGGATTGGGCGAAGTTTGCGATAGCCCGTGCTGTTTTTGTTCTGGAATTTGCATCTTATGAGCGGCTTTTAACTTTGAACGCAGGTTTTCATTCAAACTCTTGCGAAGCATGAGGGCGAAGTCGTTGATTGCGATTCGGATAACGAGACGATTTTCTTTGTCCGCTATGGACCTTGGTTCGTTAGCTGTCGTTGATCGCAGTATTCACTAGTTCTTGGCTAGTTAATTCTCCTAGAGGCGCAGCACCCCTTGAACTTCTTGCCACTTCCACAGGAACACAAATCGTTTCTTTTGGCCATTTTGAAGGTGGTTCTTAGCCCTATTTCCCGTTCGGCGAGGTTCTCGATGTGTAGGTGCACGGGTTTCGATTTCCGCTTTAGCTTTACCATTTCGCGGTATTAAGGCAGGATATGGCTATAGTAGGACAGATATAGCCTCCACGGAGGTAATTGAGGCCGACTTGACCCTTTTAGGTGGCTGTGGTGAACCGATCCTTGGGATAAGCCGGCCTCGTGTTCCTCTGATTCTTGCCCCGTAAACTTGATTAATATTCTATACCCCTAGGTGCCAACTCTATTGTCCCCTAGGGTTTGCGGCTATCTCCGTAGTGTTGCATTTTACCTAAATGCACCTAGTCCAGTTAGGGCTTCACCCACAACTAGAGTATGCATTTCGTTGGTACCTTCATAGGTAAAGACCGATTCGAGATTGCATAAGTGGCGCATAACTGGATACTCTAAGGTAATCCCGTTTGCACCAAGTATGCTGCGGCAATCTCGTGCGATAGCAAGAGCTTCCCGAGCATTGTTTAGCTTTCCTAGGCTAACTTGTTCGCTAGTGGCAAGTCCCTGATCTTTTAATCTACCGACATGGATGGCAAGGAGCATTCCTTTGCCGAGTTCTAGTGTCATGTCGGCATACTTCTTCTGTGTGAGTTGGAAGCCTGCTATCGGTTTGTCGAATTGATCTCGCTCTAAACCGTAGGTTATGGCACTCTCTAGGCAGTCGCGAGCCGCTCCTAATGCACCAAAGAGGATTCCAAAGCGGGCTTCATTCAAACACGTTAGGGGGCCTCTCAGACTGGATACCTCCGGCAATACCGCGCTTGCTGGAAGGCGCAGATTGTCGAATACCAATTCAGAGGTGACGGAAGCCCTTAATGAGAGTTTTTTGTGGATAAGATTTGCGCTAAATCCAGGTGTGTCTGTTGGGACTACAAATCCTCGCACGCCATCATCCGTGCGTGCCCATACGACAGCAACTTTAGCAACCGATCCATTGGTGATCCACATCTTCGATCCATTGAGGATCCAATCTCCGCCGTCTCTTTTGGCATTAGTTCGCATTCCAGATGGGTTTGATCCAAAGTCGGCTTCGGTCAGACCAAAGCAACCGATGATATCGCCGGCAGCCATGCCCGGAAGCCATTGATCCTTTTGTTCGGTCGATCCAAAGGCGTGTATGGCTTTCATGGCGAGCGAGCCTTGAACGCTGACTAACGATCTAAGGCCCGAATCGCCTGCCTCTAATTCAGTGCAGGAAAGACCGTATGAAACCGCGCTAGTTCCAGCGCAACCCCATCCGTCGAGATGCATCCCGAGAACGCCGAGTTCGCCGAGTTCTTTTGCTAACTCGGCGACTGGAAGCTCACCGGATTCATACCAATCAGCGACTTCTGGTTTGATTCGTTTTTCGACGTATTTTCGGACGGTGTCACGTATCGCGATCTCTTCGGCTGAGAGCATCGAATCTATATTGAATAGATCAAGCGGTTTGATTGGGGTTTTAACCATTTTTGTCCTTCCGATCATTACATGACTTTATGGTTCACGCTGACCAACTTAATTTTCGATCTGCAAGGTCGAAGAGTTCTAGTGAGCTATAGGAGATTGAACTCTGAGTGTTCGTCACCAAGCCCTCCCTTCAAAGAATACACCATCAACCAGAGGTCTAAATTGTCATTTTGTTTCAATTGCCAACTCGATATTTGTTGATATTTTCAAAATTGCTAGAACTCTAGGAAAAATGTCAATTCTTATATTCGCATCTCAATGTTGTGTTGTAGTGCGAGTTACGCATTGCCTACCGATCCGAGGTGCTATTGTAGCGCCTGTAATCTTTTTGTGAGGCGACAGTCGTCCTTGATTCTCAGTCAAATTTGCAACCTCGAATCCTTCGAGTGAAGGTTTTCATTACATACTTATCAAGTTTCGTAAGTTTCGCCTCCACCGAGACCAGATTGGAGCTAATCTTTAGTAGAACAGATGTTCGATAAAGGAGGCATGGTGGATATCTCAGGCTTTATGGTACGCTTCGCTTCAGAGGAAGCATGTGAAGATCATTTGATCAAATTGCGGTGGAAAGAGGGATTTAGATGCCCAAAGTGTGACTCTGACCAATTTACCTTAGTCAGGGCAAATCATTTCAAGAAATGCAGCATCTCGAGCTCCACTTTTTCAATGTAAATCTTGTCGACGTCAAACTAGCGTTACCTCCGGGACTATCTTTCATCGAAGTCATATCTCTTTATCCAAGTGGTTCTCCGCTATCTATCTATTGTCCAACGACAAGCGTAGTCTTTCGGCTACTACCATTGCTAAATTCGTTCAAGTATCTTATTCGACTGGCTGGTTGATGCTAAATAAGCTACGAAAAGCAATGGCTGACCGAAATGGTTTATACAAACTTGGAGAAAACGCCTGAGTAGATGAGTTCTTTTTAGGTGGTGAGAGCCATGGCGAAGGCAGAAGAGGAAAGGGAACAAAACAAACCAATGTCCTAATTGGAGTGTCGATTAGCAATGGTGCTCCTACTCATTGCTTCATGGAAGTAATCAAAGATACCACTGCTAAATCATTCAAAGATGTTTTTGTGAGACGTTGAGATTCTAATACCAAGCTGATAAGTGATGGTAACCCAAGTTACGGGGTATGTGCTGAAAGACCTTGGACTAGCGCACTGGTTCACTCTATCCAAAGACGAACAAGCACATGTAACATTCAAATGGCTCAACATCCTGATAGGGAACTGCAAGAAATTTATCGACGGAACATACCACGGACGTGAGGAACATAAGCAACTTTACCTCGAGGAATTCGCATACCGATTCAACCGAAGGCACTTTGAAATGTCCTTGGTAGAGCGACTTCTCAATACATGTGTGTTTGCGTCTCCACATCCGCTACTCCGCGAATCTGACTCCAAAATGGCTCTTGCTTACGAAACTTGATAAGTATGTTTCATTATTAATTGCAATGTTATCAAAAGGGCCGCGCGAGCGGATGGGATTTTGCTTGTGATAAATGATCAGATTTGGCACCATGGGCGTTTATTGTTATTGAGTTTGATCTGGGCAATGTCGCTTTATTTGAGTCTTTAATCTTTTAAATGACCGTGGTTACCGTAGGTCCAGATTTTCTATCCGACTTTGGGTCCAAGAGTTTTTGGCCTTTTGTCAGTTAGTGGTTTATGTCATACTTGGCCATGGTTTTAGCGTTAACCTAATTCCTAGGGATAGAAAAGATTGGACTATGAAGTGATCGATCGAGATTTGTCAAAGTTGGATGCTTGTGGTTTGGCCGAACTCATTCGACTCAAGAAGGTCTCTCCTCTTGAGGCCGTTGATTCCGCTATCGAGGCGGCAGAGGAACTGAATCCTAAGTTGAATGCCATCATCCATCCAAGGTATGAAAAGGCTAGAGCCGAGGCCAAAGGGCAATTGGCGGACGGTCCATTTAGAGGTGTTCCGATTGTACTGAAAGATCTAGGAGCACCGATGGCGGGGGAGCCGTACTATGGTGGTACGACATTTTTGAAGGTGATTGACTTTCGCCCAACGAGTAATTCTTATCTCACCCAGTCATTTTTAGATGCAGGCTTTAACGTAATAGGTCGGACCAACTGTCCCGAGATGGGGACCACGATTACGACTGAGCCACTCTCATATGGCCCCAGTCGCAATCCTTGGAATTTGAATCACTCCACCGGCGGTTCTTCAGGTGGGTCTGCGGCGGCGGTTGCTGCTGGCATAGTTTCCGTGGCGCACGGTAATGACGGTGGAGGATCGATTAGAATCCCGTCGAGTGCTTGTGGGCTCTTCGGATTTAAACCCAGCCGCGGCCGTGTTTCACAAGGTCCCGAGGCCTCCGACTCCTGGGCGGGTGCGGCCATAGATCACGTTCTCACCCGGTCGGTGCGAGACTCAGCTTCCATTCTCGATCTTATCTCGGGTTACCGGCTAGGTGATCCTTATGTGGCTCCGGTCCATGAATCGAGTTTTGCAGATCAGGTTAACAAAGATCCTGGTCGGTTACGTATAGGCTTTGTAACACAGCCTCTTATGGAGGGTTACTTCAGTGATTTGGAATGTGTTCAAAGCGTTTTGGATGCAGCGAAACTCTGTGAATCGCTCGGTCATGAAGTGGTTTCGGCTTACCCCAAAGCACTAGAAGACCCGGCGTATTCGTTTACCTTTGTCACCATGGTAGCTTCATGGGTGGCAAGCGACGTTCTTGCGTGGTCGAATCTTTTGGGTCGGACCATCGATCCATCTGAGTTGGAAGCGGACAATGCACTCTTTTGTCAGGTGGGTATGTCTACGACGGCGCCACAATATCTCAATGCCATTGCATGGCTGAGTGACTATAGACGACGGATCGCCAGTTTCTGGGAGGTTGAGGGTTTTGATATTTTGATTACTCCGACGTTGCCGAAGCTTCCGCCAGAGATTGGATACCTTTGCGAGCCAGGGGTCAGCCAATCCCGGGTACTTGAATATATCCAATTTACTGGGCAGTTTAACGTTGCTGGAAATCCAGCAGCTTCGATTCCGTTTGCCACTTCAACTTCTGGATTGCCGATCGGTGTTCAACTGGTGGGCGCATATGGAAGAGAAGGAACGCTCCTTCGTCTGTGTGGTCAATTTGAGGAAGCGATTCAGTGGATGGATAGGTATCCCTCGGTACATGCCTCAAATGGGTGAGTCTATCCACCAAGCTATTTTCGCATCTATATTGCTTCATACCTGGTCGATACGCTCAGGGGTTTAATGGGAGTGATAGGAGTTGATGAGTTCAACGGATCAGATAGGAGATCTAACAGGTAACAGTCGACCAGGTGAAAAAGGAAGTTACAAAAGGGAGATGGACGACGGGTACTACTTAACCGGTCCTCTCCCTTTTGTCTATGTTGTTTTTTTTGTCTATGTTTTTTATCAATCCACAGAAGGAAGAACTTTATCTAGCGTGGAGCTAGCTCTATCTCAACTTCGAGGTCTGCCTGGTCTTCGTTGTTGACAAGGTTGATTTGATTCGTTACCAATGCCACCATGAGGTCATTTTTGGCTAATTCGAAATTTCTAATGATGCTAGAGCTTCCAACTATCTTGAGTTTTGAAACTGGAGATTTCATTGAGGTCTTAGCTTCGCTTTTGGCTCTTCTAACCTTGGATAGTACTTGGTAAATCGCCGAGGTCTCAATTTGATTGGCTTCGCCGGTCTTTAGAGTTGCTTCAGGAGAGGTCAGCTTCCCTAGGTAGGCCTTAGCTGTGTCCATTATTGTGAGATCGTTTGGCCAATCTTGGCTATGGACTGATCCCGACTCAAACCAAGACCAAACTTCCTCTGTTGCAAATGGTAGATAAGGCGCCAAAAGGCGAAGTGAGGTATTGATTACGGCGAGCGCAGTTATTCGTGCGGATAGAGTCTGCGAAGTTGTAAAGGTAACCCCTTGTTCGGATGTGCCATATGCTCGTATCTTTATCAGCTCCAAATAATTGTCACAGAACGACCAAAAGAAAGTCTCGGTTGCTTCAAGGCCGCGAGTGTGGTCCAGGGAATCTAGAGACTTTGTCGCATTTGCGACAACGCCTTCTAGATCTCTGATAACTGCTTCGTCAATCGGGGATAGCTCAACTTCGCTAACTCCTTGAACGTCTAATTCACTAGCTGCGATAGCGAGTGCGAATTTTGAGGCGTTGAGAACCTTTATCGCCAAGCGACGACCGATCTTCATTGAATTTTCATCTGCTGCAGTATCGACACCAGGTCGCCCATTTGCAGCCCAGTACCTAAGCGCATCAGCTCCGTGCTTTTCGATCAAAGGCATAGGTGTTACAACATTGCCCTTTGATTTCGACATCTTTTTGCGGTCGGGATCGAGAACAAATCCAGAGATTACTGTATTTTTCCACGGTAGACGATCTTCGCTGAGATAAGAGCGAAGAATTGTATAAAAGAGCCAGGTTCGGATGATATCTTGCCCCTGGGGCCGAAGATCCATGGGAAACAGTCTTTTGAAAAGGTCGCTATTTTCTTCCCAGCCACTTGCTATCTGTGGGGTCAACGAAGAGGTTGCCCACGTATCCATTACGTCATAGTCCCCAATAAAGCCACCTTTTTCCCCACGTTGTCCCGGGTCGTATCCAGAAGGTGTATCTTGAAATGGATCGATAGGGAGTTCATCTTCTTCTGGGAGAATGGGCGAAAGGCGATCAATTTGGCCCTCGTCGTCAATTGGGTACCATACCGGGATCGGAATCCCGAAATAGCGCTGCCGAGAGATGTTCCAATCCGAGGCTAGGCCATTCACCCAGTTGTCATAGCGAACCTTCATGTACGGCGGATTCCAATGTAGTTCTTTGCCGAGTTCGAGCAATCGCTCTTTATGGGCAAGGGTACGTATATACCACTGCCATGAGGTTACAACTTCGAGAGGTTTGTCACCTTTCTCAAAGTATTTAACGCTGTGTCGGACCTTTTTTGGCTGATCATGAAAGAACCCATGTACTTCTAGGGTTTTGGCTATCGTGGTTCGCGCTGTTTTAGTGGTCTTTCCTTCAATCTCGCTATAAAAGGCGTTGGCACTGTTTGGATTTTTGCTCGGGAAGCGTTCGTCGCTGAAGTCGATCGAGGCTAGGCGACCCCTGCGGTCAATGGTCGGCCGTAGTGCTAGATTCAGCTCTTTCCACCAGAGTACATCTGTCAAATCTCCAAAAGTGCAGATCATTGCGATCCCTGATCCCTTATCGATCTCAGCAAGGGGGTGCGCCAGAATTGGAACTTCGACTTCGAATAGTGGGGTGATGGCGAATTTTCCAAACAAGCTCTGGTATCTAGGATCCTTAGGATTGGCTACTAGGGCGACACAGGAAGCTAAAAGCTCGGGTCGTGTAGTTTGTATCTCCACTTGGTCGCTGGTTCCAGCCAACGAGAAGTTGATCGAGTAAAAGAGCCCATCTTCTTCCTTGTCCTCAAGCTCTGCTTGGGAGACTGCACTTTGGAAGTCAACGTCCCAGAGGGTTGGGGATTCTCCATGG
The DNA here is from genome assembly GCF_000949295.1 of Acidithrix ferrooxidans. Taxonomy (GTDB): domain Bacteria; phylum Actinomycetota; class Acidimicrobiia; order Acidimicrobiales; family Acidimicrobiaceae; genus Acidithrix; species Acidithrix ferrooxidans. The sequence continues at coordinate 3,649 of NZ_JXYS01000084.1, read as the reverse complement.
TAGAGAGCCCCTTCTTTGAAGAGGCGAATAAAGCTGAGTTGGGATACCCTTTGCGCACGTTGGCCGATGGTGGTGTAGGTCTTGGACCAATCTACCGAAAGCCCGAGAGTGCGCCACAGCTTTTCAAAGGCCTGCTCGTCCTCTTGGGTGAGTTTTTGACAGGCATTTACAAAGTTTGTGCGTGAAATTGGGAGAGGTTTTGCATTCGCATCAGTGGGCGGTGTCGGTACGAATGTCGGGACATAGGAGATGGAAGGGTCACATGCTATCCCATAGTAGTTTTGGACTCTTCTCTCGGTGGGTAGGCCATTGTCATCCCAACCCATTGGGTAGAAGACGTTATGGCCGGTCATTCTTTTAAACCTTGCCATGATGTCAGTATGGGTATACGAGAGAACATGTCCGGCGTGTAATGAACCTGAGACCGTGGGTGGCGGAGTATCGATCGAGAAGATTGGAGAGGTTGTATCATCTTCTCTAAAGGTGAAAACTCCGCTTTTTTCCCAATTTTTGCTCCATTTTTCCTCAATGCCATCGAGAGTTGGCTTTTCGGGGACTGAAAACGTCATCGCTGCCTTTACCATACCTTTGTGATTCACTTACACAATAGTGCAACAGGTCAAATTGAAGAGCTACGACCGGCCGTCGACGGCATCATTAAGATGTATGTTTGCGGGCCGACAGTCTACGATGTGCCCCATTTGGGACACGGTCGTTTTGTGCTCGTTTATGATATTCTACGCCGTTACCTTGAGTATCAAGGCCACGGCGTAATACACGTTTCCAACATAACTGACGTCGACGATAAGATTCTCGCGCGAGCCGACTCTGAGAATCGCCAGCCATCTCAGGTAGCTGGCGAGTACGAGAAGGTTTGGTGGAAGGTCTTGGATGACCTAAATGTCCTAAGACCTACCCACGTTCCGCATGCTACCGCTTACATCCAAGAGATGATCACCTTTATATCTGAGTTGATAGAGATAGGTGCGGCATACATAGGTGGCGATGGAGTTTACTTTGAGGTGTCGCGTATTGAGAGCTATGGACTTTTGGCCCATCAATCTTTGGAATCCATGCGTTCAGGTGCTCGAGTGGAGCCCAATCCGAACAAGCGGTCGCCAATCGACTTTGCACTGTGGAAGAATACTCCAAATGCCGAGTGGGCTTGGGAGTCGCCCTTTGGCAGAGGAAGGCCGGGTTGGCATACTGAATGTGTCGTAATGGCACAGGATCTGCTTGGTTCATCCTTTGATATTCATGGTGGGGGAGCTGACCTAGCCTTTCCACACCATGAAAACGAACGCGCACAAGCTTTGGCTTTAGGTAGTTCTTTTGCAGACAAGTGGGTTCACAACGGGTTTATTGTGGTTGGCGATGAGAAGATGTCAAAGTCGCTTTCAAATTTTGTAACCTTACCCGAGTTGATTGGTGAGGACGATCCTCGAGCCTTTCGTCTTTTGGTCCTTCAGTCACACTATCGTTCTCCTTTGGAGGTGAACTCCACCTTGATTGGCGATGCTGCCCGGGCCTTAGAGCGAATTGACAATGCGCTAGTGCGATTTGATCGCCATTACGACGCATCTATTTCGCATGTGCAAGCAGATTCGGAGATTCTTGAATCTTTTGGGCAAGCTATGGATAACGATATGGATACGCCGCTAGCCATCTCGATTCTCTTCCAGGGAATTACCTCGATGAATGTTTCCTTTGACAATGGTGACCTGACAAAGGCCATAGCAATCGCAAAGGCGATAGAGATCGTCGTTAGGGTCTTTGGACTTGGGGTAACCAGGAGTGAGCTTGTTCTTCCTGATGCTGTGGTTGAGCTCTTTCTGGAGCGCGAGGGGGCTAGGCAAAGGAAAGATTTCGCGGCTTCGGATCGATTGCGTGATCGCCTTTTGGAATTGGGTTATGGGATCGAAGATACCAAGGAAGGTGGCCAGATACGAAAGCTTTAGGTCGTGGGCCAAGTTGGTTGATTCTACTTCTAAATAGCGGTTCCTTGGCCGTTAGAAGTCACAACCCTTCTAGCTCCTTAACCCAAGTAAAACCCCAATGGTGACAGTCGCGGGTTCGTGGTGCTAAGTGTACGTGCAATAAAATCTATGAGTCCATTTTTTGGTAGTTGCGCCATTGAAATGGTAACTACTTTTGAAGCCATAGGTGCTTTATAGATTTGCAGCGCCACGAGGTCTCTCGTTTGGTCGGTTTTGTTGAGCTTTTGTCAGTAATGTTTTGTCATAAGGTTCCACTGGGTGTTTAGAGCCTTCAATGAGAAGGCACCCCGATCACAAGGAGAGGTAACTAGTGATCGGGGTGCCGCGGAATGTTTTTTTAGTTGGCTTCTGAGGTCACTCGGACGTAATTTTCTAGTTCGCTAGCTGCAACGCCTACACCTTGAAACTCCGATAGGACTTGTTGGGTCGAGGCTTGAGATGAGATCACAATCTCGGTGGTGTCGTTGTTGCTAAGCGATAGCCGCGATGCAGTCTCGCTTATCGTCTTTAGCTGTGTTTGAATTTCATGAGTCGCATTATCAACCTTTGATGCCAAAGTTCTAACTTCATTCGCTACGACCGCAAAGCCCAATCCTTGATCGCCAGCTCGAGCGGCCTCTATCGATGCATTTAGAGATAGAAGTTTTGTTTGGCTAGATATCTCCCTGATAGTCCCCACAACTTTGTCGATTTGGTCTGTCTGGACAACAAGTTGATCTACCAGGGCCGTATTAGTGGCTGCATCAACTACCAGCTTCTCAGCTCCGCCAGATACCTCTTCAGCACAGGTGATACCTTCAGTGGCTCGTTGCGATAGATTTATTGCCATATCTTGCAGAACTGAGAGTGCCCTTTTGGTCTCTAATTCTGGGACTTCGGATTTAAGTGGGGAATTTAGTCAGGTGTAGCCACGCACCAGGGGTGAGTTTGGGAGGGTCACAGGGGCTCTGCCAGAATGGGATAGTTCAACAACTCATCACTGGAGGGCCCCTGTGGAAGAAAATCCTATTCGAATTGCCGAGATCTTGCTCGATCTTATGGATGTCAATTTGATTGGCATCGAGGATCTGGGTGACCAAGGTTCAAAGACACCCCTTCGGGTCCATATCGAGTGTCGAGGCGAACGACCAAAATGCCCAGTATGTAATGGGATGAGTTATTCCAAGGGAGGCTCACTAGTAGAGCTGATTGATCTACAAAGCTTTGGCCGTGCCGTCAGACTCATCTGGCACAAACGCAGGTGGGAGTGCAAGGATGGGAACTGTTCCGCCCCGTCGTGGAGTGACGTGGACACTAGGATCGCAGCTCCAAGACTCAAGCTCACCGATAGGGCAGCTAGATTCGCAACCCGAGTGGTTGGTAGAGATGGTCGATCGGTGTCATCGGTAGCCAGAGAGCTCGATTGTGATTGGCACACGATCAATGACGCTGTCATTGCCTATGGGACTCCCCTCGTAGAGGATCCAAGTCGCTTTGGTAAGGTTCGTGCACTCGGATTAGATGAGACCTTGTTTTTGTCGCGAGGGTCGCTATCGGACCCAGAAGTGGTCTACCTCAATCGTGGACGTTACGAGTCCAACCCTTCTTGATGTCGTGCCTGGTAGAGAGGGAAAGGGAGCCAAAGAAGTGGATAGCCAGTCAGTCCAAGGAGT
>NZ_JXYS01000083.1 GCF_000949295.1 Acidithrix ferrooxidans | reverse complement strand
CAATCAAAGAAGTGGTCTACGGAGAGGGCAATCGCACCAGAGCTAATGGACGAGCTCCCCAACATCCATCACAACGGCCAAAAGAAATCATCACCGAAGATCTGTCTCACCTAGGGGGTAAGGCTAAGTCTAAGAAGATATCTCGACTCTGCTCATCGTGGGCAAGGGACGAGAACCAAGAACGCATTATGGTACATGCGCATGTCGGAACCTCCGGCATTAAAACGGTCAACGCGGCCTACACCAGCCAAACATCTCCTAATCCAACGTGTGGGTATGTCTCTTTCGACAACCGAAGCGGGGATGTGTTTCACTGTCGTAACCCTTATTGGGATTGCAATTGGCAGGGCGATGCAGATCACGTAGCCTCCATGAACATCAAATCAAGGATCCAAGATCACCAGATCGACCGGTTCACTCCCTACACGGAAGTGAGAAAGATTCTTGACGCGAGGTTCCTACGCTAAATGGAAAGCCGGAACATCCTCGAAGATGCCAAGGATAGCGCTCACGGCAGGACTCCAAGGATACCACGACAACGCGAGTTGGACGTGGGAGGTGTGCAACCACCGACTCGCCCTAGTTCTGCCCCGTGGATGGGGCAGAACACGCAAAGGCGTCTGGAGAGCGAAAACAAAAGAGGTGCATATGAATGTATATGTATTTCGGAGCGGCAACGGCAAGGTCCAACCAGGTTCAATAACCAAATATAGAAACCAACGGCCAGAAGAAACGCTTATAAATCGCCAGCAGAAGACGGAATCTAAATACATACAAAAGGCGCCAAGCATAAGGCGCCTTTTGTATTACAAACGTATTTATAAACTTTAATAATCTGCCCTAGGGACGTAGCCTCCACGTCCTAGCGAGTAGCTAGATTCAAAATCTAAACTCTCATCGACGCCGCCACGGACCTCGGTCACCCAATCGAGTCGACCCTTGATTATTCGCTCTATTCCCGCCTGTAGGGTTACAGATGAGATTGCACAAGATGAGCAACTACCTTGGAGCTGTACCTCAACGACTCCCGCCTCAACGTCAACACTAACTAGAGCTAAATCGCCACCGTCTGCTTGAACAGCCGGGCGGATCATCTCTATGAGTTCAAAGACGTCTCGAGTTCTATCATTATCCTGAAAGGTGCTTTGATCTATAGTCACGAAAACATCTTAGTCCACCCGAGCAATTGTTACTATCGCTATAGGAGTAATTGACCAAGAGATTCCATATCCAAAGATGGGACTAATGGTCCGAGTGCAGGCGTTCTATCGCACCATCTAACTCAACTTGAGCAGCCGCTTTGTTTGAGAATCCCTCAATGGTGGCAAACTTTTTAGGTTCCAAATCCTTATAGTGTGCAAAGAAGTGGCTTATTTCGTCCTTCAAAAAAGAAGAGACATCTTCGATGTCGTGGATGTGATCAAACCTTGGATCACCATCAATGACACAAATCAGTTTGATGTCGCGCCCTTTTTCATCGGACATCACAAACGTGCCGACTGCTCTAGCCTTGAGGTGACACCCTGGCACCAACTCCGCATCTAATACTAACAACGCATCCAAGGGATCGCCATCTTCACCCAAGGTCCCCTCGATATATCCGTAGTTGAGAGGGTATGCCATAGGCGTGAACAGAACCCGATCCAACCAAACCGCATTGGTTTCATGGTCGATCTCATACTTATTTTTGGAACCCTTTGGAACCTCAATCACAACTTCGAAACTCATAGAAACTCCTTGACTCAAAGTTACTGGATGCACGGCTATGACATCACAAACAACTTGATCTCAACTGCTATAAAACCGCAGCTACAATACCACAGCTATTTTCAGGTAGCCATAGTGATACGTCGAAAAATCCGATCGCGCAAAGATACAAACTAGGCTCCTATTTCCCAAATACCGCAATCTTTGATTAGATTTCTCATACTATTTGCAACAAAATTCATAGCGCATAGCCTCGACTTGAAACCGCATAGCCGAGATTCAAGCAAATAATTTAGAAAAATCTCAGAGCATCAGAGCTCTCAGTGTTTCACAGCAAAATCAAAAACTTCAAAGCTTGACGACACGTCCACCCCGATGACTATCGATCGGCGCCAAATACTCCCCGGACTCTATCGCTATATCGCGCTCTGTAACCTCTGCCAAAGTCGAAGCGGCCAAGCCATCCCTAAAGGAGCTCAATGCGCCCTTCCAAGAGTCATGGAGTGGACAAACTTTTTCCCAATAACAAGGTCCGTCACCCATCGCGCACCGATCAGAGTGAATATCGCCTTCGCCGGCTTCAATCACCTCTAAAAGCGAGATCTCAGTGGGTGGCCGAGATAGCCAATACCCTCCACTTCGACCAGCTCTTGAGATAGCAATGCCAGCTCTAACTAGGTCAGCTAGAACTTGAGGAGTAAAACTCACTGGAATAACAGCAAATTCCGAAATTTCTCGAATTTTTTTTGGAGTTCCATCGACATACGCTCGCGATAGACAAATAGCAGCTCGCAGTACATAATCGCCCCTTCTCGATAGCGTCACATTCAAAATTAACTCCCAATTTTTCACAATCTGACTTGACATTTATATTCTACAGTGACAAACTTTACGTTTAGTACTTTACTAAAGGTACATAACATTACAAAAGCACAATAGGGGGTGCAGATCGATGACTTACGTCACTGATCCAAAAACGAAGGCTATGCCCTTCAAGGATGAGGATGATCCTCGAAAAAACGTTACCAGTGAGGGACGGCTCGACCCAGTCGCAGTCGCGATTCGGCTGCGACCAAAGGTCGAGACCGACATGGCATCTCACTTCGCTCCTAGCGATCCAAAGCTAGACCTCAGTCGCACAAAGCCAGTCAAAGCTATCCTCAAGAAGCGTTGGCTCCAATTCGCACTGATCGTTCCAAACCAGCTCATCTTCTGGTTGGTTATCTTTTCCGGCTTGATCGGGACCGTAGTACCAGGATTAAACTTCGCAACCGCAATTACATGGTACATCTGGTTCTGCATCGTATTCGTCCTTATGGTCGTCGTAGGACGAGCTTGGTGTGTTATGTGTCCCTTCGGCGGCTTCGGCGAATGGATACAACGTAAGACCTTCTTCAAGAAGACCCAGAAATCACTAGGCTTTGGCCTCAAGTATCCAAAGAAGCTAGCTGCTTACGGATTGGTCTCCTCAGCGGTCAGCTTCTTGGTACTAACCTATATTGAAGAGTTCTTCAATATAGCTGGTCCAGGAGCACCCCATGACACTGCATACATGGTCCTTGGCATCGTAGCATTCGCAACAATAACCTTCCTGGTCTTCGAACGTCGTACCTTCTGCCGCTATCTTTGCCCACTATCAGCCCTAATTGGTTCCGTCGGATCGATGGGATCGATCGCAGGCTTCCGCACAAAGGATCGTAACGCTTGCCAGTCTTGCTCAACCAAGTCCTGCATGCGAGGCGGCGAAGAGGGATACGGATGCCCATGGTACACTTGGGTCGGCAGCGCGGACTCCAACTCACTTTGTGGTCTTTGCACCGAATGCTACAAGTCTTGCCCAACTGACAACATTGGCCTCTATGCACAAGCTCCTCTCACCTCAGTAATCCAACCGAACAAAAAGAGAATGGACATCGCCGTTGTAAGCGCTATTCTTCTGGGACTCGTCGTCTTCCAGCAAATAAATGCACTCAGCATGTTCACATCGTTGGACGATTGGCTAAATAAGCAAACCCACTTCCCACAATATCCAAATCCAATCGATTACGTAGGCTTCATTGCTCTCTTCGCCTTGGTTCCTGTTGCAATCTACAAGGTAGGCGCAATTCTCTTCTCTAAGGGAACGATCGCCACTACTGACGGCACCTTCATGACCAAGAGAAGCGAATTCAGAAATTGGTTCATCTCTGGCTCATACGCCCTGCTCCCAGCCATTGGCGCTGACTACTTCGCTCGTCAGCTTCCAAAGTTCTTCAAGCATGCAACCAGAATCGTCCCAGCAGTTGCTCACCCATTCGGTGGCACCGCAAAGGCGCTCTACAACTACCGACTTCTTTCGGACTCCCACATCGTGATGGTTCAAGTCGCAATCATGATCATTGGAACTCTAGCGTCTCTTTATGCAGCCGCGAAGATCTCCAAGAGGGATCTCGTCTTGACCAACAAGGGTTCAAAGGTCGCATACGCCTACTTTGCGGTAGCAATCCTCGCAATGTCCATCCCAATGACCTTGCTCTATATACCAATGCACGCCGCAAACTAAATGCATCAGGGCTGATCGAGTTCGCCTCTTGGTCAAACAACATCAGCCCTACAGAATTGATTCGATTTTACATCTGCTCCACGCTAACAAAGATAAAAAGCCGGAGCCATCAAGGAGTTCTACAAGATGACAACTACCTTCAATCCAACTAAGATTTCAAAAAACCACAGCGAAGCCCCAGAGGTCCCCACACTAGGAAGCGAACTTCTCATCGAAGTCCTAACTGATCGATGTGCGGGCTGTCAGGAATGCCTTATTCGCTGCCCAACGGGAGCCATTGGCCTAGACACCGACAACTGGATCGTCACTGTCGATTCAGCACTTTGCGTAGGATGCGGACAGTGCGAGCGCACTTGCCCGTTTTCAGCAATTACAATCGACGGAACGCCAAAGGTTGCACCAAGCGAGCGCCATTACCTTCAGAACCGAGCCATACCCGCTATCGCCCCTTGGGAAGAGACCAGATCCGGCTTCTCTAACCTCGAAGCTGTTCTCGCCGAGGCATCACGATGCCTAAGCTGTCCCGATCCAACATGCGTTCGCGGATGCCCAGCGCACAATGATATTCCAGCAATGATTGCCTCGATCCGAGAGGGCAACCTAGATCAAGCTAGATCAATATTCGAAGCCACTACCCATCTTGGATCGATCTGCTCACGAGTTTGCAATCAAGCTGTCCAATGCGAGGGAGCTTGCTCGTGGAAACTAGCTGGTAATGAGCCGGTGGCAATTGGCCTTCTTGAACGTTTCGTCTTCGACAATAGCGAGATCCATGCTCCACATATCGAAGCTTCCTCTTCGATGAAGGTCGCAGTAGTTGGTTCCGGTCCTGCAGGAATGTCTGCGGCATGGGAATTCGTTGAAGCCGGAGCTGAAGTTACGGTCTATGAGGCCGACCCAATTCCAGGCGGACTATTGAACCATGGCATCCCGGAATTTACTCTTCCAAGTGAAAAAGTTAGTGAAGTTTGGAAGTCTCTAAGCGACGCAGGCGTGAAGGTTGAACTAAATCACCGCGTTAGCCAAGACGATCTTCAAGATTTTACCGAAAAGCTAGATGCAATCGTCCTAGCAAATGGAGCATCATCACCGATAAGGCCCTCAGTCCAAGGGTTGGACAGGCCGAACGTAATCGATGCTATGGCCTTTCTTGCAGCTTATGGCGAAAAGCTTGGCGCACATAACGACACCAATGCCATTGAAGGAAAGAAGATCCTCGTCATCGGAGCTGGCAACACAGCAATGGATGTTGGACGAATTGCAATCCGCTTCGGAGCTATTCCGACTTGTGTTGAATGGGTAACTGAATCGTTCGCTCGTGTTAGAAGTGACGAGCTCGAAGAGGCACGACATGAAGGGGTATCCGTCCGGTTCAACACTACCGCTACATTGATAACCGACGGAAAAGCTACTTTGGTGACAACCCAACAGAGCGATCCAAAGGTACTACCTAAGCTGATTCCGGGAACCGAAGAGATCGTCGATGCGGATATCGTCGTTCTGGCACTTGGATATCGTCTTGGAAGCGAATTCGGACAACTTGCACCACAGGCACCTTTTAGAGCCAGCGAATCCACAAAGCCTGACGACAACTGGATCACTAGTGGTATCTTCTCCGGTAACCATAACTACAATCGGTCGATAGCCGATCTGTCTTGGAAGCGAGAAGTCGCCGTTGCCGCCGCTCGAAGCCCCTATGCTGCAAACGTATTTGTAGTAGGAGACGCCCTAGTTGGGCCGTCCAGTGTAGTCGAGGCAATGGCTTCCGGAAGAGAAGCTGCACGCGCTTCAATCAGAGCACATGCTAGCAAAAAATAGCAACGAGGCGCGCGTTACATCCCAATACTAAAACAGGGAGGATGCCAATACGAAAGAAAAATCAATCAAAAAGCTAGATCTTAATAATTACCTTATGAAAGATCAGATCACCTTCGACTAAGGAAGTGATCATAAAGTTTCTCCCTTCGACTGCATGAACCCTGCACCCCCAGTGCCATGCTTCGAAGGGAGATCTTTTATTATCTACATGATACATAGATATCGCCGAAAACGGGATGCACATTAAATAAAACTATTCCCAAGTGGACTTTCACTAGTCCTATGCCCCCGGCAAGTCAGTATAGAAATACAACTCTCCCACAAGGGAAAATACCGAAATGGTTAGCTAATGGTGATTTGGCCGACGTTCCCAATACCAATTTGAAGTCCCCGAACCCTTGCCGAACAAATGACCAATTGCTTTGCCAAGCCTAGGTGCAATGACATTCACCGTTCATTTATCCAGGCCAACGCGTTATAAACTCCCGGTCGTGCGATGTTAAATCGGAGGCAATGACCAAATCAGAAGATGACCTAATACCTGATGGAATAATTCGCGCCCTACCGGAAGAAATATTGTCTGTGGTCATTAATGGCCGTCCAGTGGTAGTCACACTAAAGAAAACCACTCTTAGTGACGATATTCAACTAGGCGTTAAAATCATCTTTACAGGAACGGGTAATGAAATGGTAAAATGCAAGAACCTAGAGAATGCACTTCATTCCACTAAAGATCAGCACATCACCAATAGTGACTTAATTAAAGAGAAGGCCGCCTATGATTCGCAGACCACGGAAACGGCACAGCATCTCGTATACCTAGAGACCCAAATCGCCAAGAATTCACTAGAGAGACATGCTCCAGATATCAAAGGCGCAGTCGATCTTTTAGCCTTTGCGAGCGAGCCCACCACAGCCAAGATACTCCCCTTCCCACAAAAAGCACCGCCTAAAGACGATCTCAACTTGGCCTCGGGTCCACCACTACTCACTGAGATTATAGATTTTCAAAGCCGCTCCCAGATAGCACCGCTGAATCGAGCAAGAAATGGAGCTGTCGGATCAAACATAATCCCGGAAACGGCTGACATCGAACTCTTCAAGCTTCACGAGCTTCGATCACTGCGAACTATGCGCTTTTCAAACTCAAACATATCAATCGAAACTTCGATCGCCAATCGTCAATCGAAACAATACGCAAGATCCCAACGCCAAGACGACGAACCCGATCAACCACAGAGACGCTCGATGAGCCATTTAAGGTACAGCCAAGGGCCGAATCTCTCTCGGAAATTTAAAGCTAATGTTGTGGATACCGACAAACTATGAAATGCTACGAACTCTGGGACACCGATTGCGACCTTAACCTCTCCCGAGAGCACCACTATCGGTGTCGAATGCAAGCCCATTCAACTAATGACGTCATCAATCGTTGCTTAGATGCTGGCTTTACCCCAAACGAAGTAAAAGAAGTACTTTCAATCAATGCTGATATACCTCCCGATAACCGAGTGTATGAATTCCTCACCACGTTCTCTCAAGGACGGGCTGCGCTGGAATCCACCAGAAAAAAGAAGGAGATAGACCTAGAAGCACTAGCTCGGATCAATAATGCTAAATACCTTTGCGAAATAGCGTCCAGTCGTTACAACACCGTCGAAACGCTCAATTTCCTGGCACAATCACCTCATCGCGCGGTACGAGTAGCCGTTGCTGGCAACCCAAACACGCCACCTGAAACGCTAGTGGAACTTTATCTCGAATCAACACCCGAACTGCGTGGCTTTTTAGCTGAAAATCCAGCCACTCCTAAAAAGTATCTAGAGAGAATTTTCAAACGTGACAAGGGTTCAGCCGAACGGCGACTGGCAAAAAACCCCTCTGTTCCCGGCGAGATTCTAGAAGCGATTATTGCTACCGAAACAGCCGACACCAAAATAACGATCGCAAACAACCCCGGCGCGGAACTTCAACTTCAATTTAAGCTCGCCGAAGATGCTGACTGGAGAGTTAGGTATGCCTTAGGGAGATCGGTCTTTGCAAAAAATGAGGTCATTGTCAAACTCGCCACCGATCCATTAGCCTCTGTGAGATCCGCGATCGCCTTGAACCCGCGCACCCCACATCCTACAATGCTCCAATTGCTAGAGGAGGAGGATTACGTGGTACGGTACCGTCTAGCCCAAAACTCGGCTCTACCTCTACCAATATTTACAAAAATCATTGACGATCGCGATTCCTCAGTGCGAAGGATATCGACTACAAATAGCCACTCCCCTTTTTATTACATACCTGAAGAAATGGCTGATGCGATAGAGAACCAACCGAACTATGCATGGGTATCTTTTCTCTCAAATGAACAAATTCCAGAATCAATTCGACATCAATTAAGAAACACAAATGTGCCCCAAACCGACGTAGCTATTAATGAATTTTCCCATAGCCATCCGAGCAATATCGCTCTCTTTGCTGAATTAATTGCTCGCAATAAATACAAAACGAGCTTACATGTGAAATTTACTTTAACTGGATTACTGTGTCGACATCCTAAACTAACCGATGAGATTGAAGAGTTGACCATTAGCATTCTCGAAGAGTGTGACTACTCTGAATCGATCCGACTACAGTTGCGCCAAATACTCATATCGAACTTCCATGGAGAGCACAATGTCATTCAAGCTTTGCTGCGTCGCACCGTCGCTGCATAAAATCTCACGTCTTTATCAAGAGCTAAAAAGCAGGTCATCTCGATACTCGAAGATGACCCCAATCTGATCCCAGAGTTAGAGTTGCACTGCTTGAAAAAGATCATTTAGACAAAATCGATCTACAAATTAAATTCGAGAGCTCCGGTAATCTAGAGTCATTAGATGGACTTCGATCTAAATGAATCTCAACTTCTCTTTCGCTCTCGAGTTAAAGCGTTCGTAGACAAAAAGGTAATTCCGAACGCTCGAAAACTTGAGCAGAGTAGAACATATCCTGAAGATCTCGTTCTGGAGATGGCCGAGATAGGCCTCTTTGGAATGACTATCCCCCAAAGCTATGGCGGACTTGGCCTTGACTGTGTGTCGATGGCTATCGTCTTTGAGGAACTTTCACGTGGATGGATGGGACTAGCTGGGGTGCTAGGGACCCATAGCCTATCGAGCGCAATGATCTCCAAATTTGGAACGCCTAAGCAAAAAGAGAGATACCTACCCAAGCTAGCCAGCGGTGAAAAAAGGACAGGAATCGGACTCAGCGAAGCGAATGCAGGCTCCGACCTCCAAGCGATCAATACAACTGCGGTAAAAGTCGACGGAGGCTACATAATTAATGGCTCCAAGATGTGGATAACGAATGCGCGCCACGCAAATCCCCTACCAATCCTCGTAAAGACCGACCCCAAAGCGACACCTAGGCACCTCGGGATGTCTATATTTCTCATAGAGACACCAGCCAAGGGATTCTCAATAGTCAGAGACATCGACAAGCTGGGATACATTGGCCCTGAAACCTGTGAAATTGCAATTGAAGATCTCTTTGTAAGCGACTCTCAACTGCTAGGTGAAAATACTGGCCATGGTCTGAGCCAAGCGCTTTGGGCGTTACAACTTGGGCGTATAAATGTTGCGGCGCGCGGAATTGGTCTTTCACAACGCGCTTATGACGAGGCCCTCAAATACTCAAACGACAGAAGCGCCTTTGGCTCACCCATCTCCGATTTCCAACTTATTGGGGCTAAGCTCGCCGAAATGGCCATGAACATTCAGGCCGGAAGATTACTTACCTACTGGGCGAGCGAAGCAGTCGATCGGGACCTTCGACTCGACCAACCACCAGCAATGGCAAAGCTATTCGCCTCAGAACTCGCTTTATCGACCTCACTCGAATCGATGCGTATCCACGGTGGATATGGATACTCCACGGACTTTGAAGTAGAGAGACTCTATCGCGACGCCCCTTTATTAGCCATAGGAGAAGGAACAAACGAGATATTAAAGACGGTAATTGCAAAGTCGATCAATCGGGACTACCGAAATAAAAACCGAAGATAGTACTACCAATCCAGAGAAATATCTCAAACATGCCTATGATTAACGATCCGACTTCCATCAGAGCATGAGCAATCAATTAGCCTTGTTAACTTTTTATACTATCGAAAAAGGGCTAATTAAAAAACCAGCTTGGCGTAACTATCTACCTTGAAATTTCGGCGAACGCTTTTCAACGAAAGCCGTGATAGCTTCCTTGGTATCTAAACTTTTGAAATTAATGGCCTGGGATTTAGCCTCGGAATCAAGGGCGCCGACCATGGTTGAGTCGAATGAATCGTTCAAAAGTGATTTGATCAAAGAGAGCGCAATAGGAGGTCCCTGAGCCAGCCGAAGGGCCCAATCACGAACGAAAGAATCGATTTCGTCTTCGTCGATCAATTGGTTCAACAGCCCCATTGAAAACGCCTCTTGGGCACTCAGGATATCACCGAAAAAGGCCAACTCCTTCGCCTTATGCAGTCCTATAAGTCGAGGAAGCAAAAAAGACCCGCCGAAATCAATCGAGAGCCCCCGCTTCACAAAGATCTCCGAGAAGCGAGCTTGAGGGGAGGCTACTATCAAGTCGCAGCCGAGGGCCATATTGCACCCCGCACCCGCAGCTATTCCAGTAACTTTAGCGATAGTGGGCTTAGAAAAACGATGTAGCATGAGGGCGACATCGTTAATCTCCCTCATTCGGGCCATTCCATCACCACCGACGAGCTCGCCGCCAGAGAGATCAGCACCGGAACAAAAGGCACCGCCCGCACCTGTTATCACCAGGACTTTGGCTGTAACATCTGATTCTAGGGCGACAAGAGTCTTACGCAATTCCATCCACATTTGATTGTTGATCGCGTTCTTCTTCTCAGGGCGGTTGAGAATCAGCTCAACCACACCTTCATTGTCTCGGCTTGTCAAAATAGTTTCCATAACCCACAAAGGATAACACAAGGAACCGTCGAGGGCTTAAAAATTAATCAAATGAGACCCAATTATCCCCCGCACCCAAATAGACCCGGAAATCAATCCTTCCTCAAACCTCGCCCAGTCACCGCCAAAGTTAATTACCAACGCGATATAAATCCATCAACTGCCGTTTCCGAGATGAAGCTAGAAAAATATCATTCATTCTCAAAAACGACAAATTACTTTGTTAGATTTAAGTTGGCCGAACTAGTGATCGACCTTGTGAGCTAATTTTTGGAGGGAAAGCACTTATATGCGAAGCGAAATAAAGGGAACCACGATGCCCGTTCTCGAGATGTGGCTTGATTCCGGCGAATCGATAATCTCAACACACGGCGAGCTCTCCTGGATGACTCCCAACATGACAATGAACACTACATCCGGGCTAGGCGGAGGAGGAAAAGGACTTCTTGCTGGTATAAAGAGGGTGGCCGGAGGTGGATCCCTCTTTGTAACCAAATATAGTGCCGCCAATGGCCCAGGAAGCGTCGCCTTTGCGGCCAAAATGCCGGGCCATATCTTTCCAGTCGAGATTACCCAAGGGGCAGGATACTTAGTACATCGACATGGCTGGCTCTGCGCCACACCCGGAATCACTCCGACCATCGGCCTTCAACAATCTTTTAGGGCGGGCCTCTACGGGCGAGATGGCTTTGTGTTGCAACGTCTTGAGGGCAGCGGTACCGCTTGGATCGAGCTATCTGGGGAGACAATCACATACGACCTCCAACCCGGACAGAGTCTGCTAGTCCATCCTGGCCATGTGGGGATGTTTCAAGATACAGTCGCCTTCCAGATGACAACCATCCAAGGACTCTCCAACATCTTCTTCGGTGGCGACGGATACCATCTAGTAGCACTGACTGGACCCGGCAAAATCTGGTTACAGTCCATGCCACTTCCAATCTTGGCCCATTCGCTGCAACCCTATATAGCTCCGCCTCAGTCGTAAATGACAATAACCCCTAATAAAACCCTAATAAAAGAAGTCGAACCGTACGCTAAAAAACTACCTTGGAAATTACACCATTGCTGGGCGTGAGGGGCCTTGCTTAGCTACGAGCGGAATCGATCCACCTTGGGGGCAACGTCCCAAGAAAAGCCGGGGCTTTTCTTGGGACGTTTCAAAGAACAACCAGTATTTTTATATTTGCAGTAAATAGATCACTGGTACACCAAGTCGTCAATAAAGCTAAAGAATTTCTAAATCGCCAGCGTCGCCAAGGCCAAAACACGACCTTCTCATTTAGAAGCTAGAACAAGGAAGCTACCGGGACCGAAGAGTTGTGACCACCTCGACTTAACGCAGACTCCAAACAAAACACATGCGAAATTATTTGGCTTTCTGCCTCAAATACCAAATCATCGACCGTCACCACCCCTTTTATCTCATCAAGGAACAGCAGATATCATGGACTCGCGATTCAATCATGCAAGCGCTATCTATCTGTTTGAGATGTGGATACCATTGCTTGTCCGTAGTCCATCCCTGCCTAAATGGTAATTTAAAACAAATCCGAGATTACAAAGCGAAATCCAAGAAGCGAACTTTTTAAAGTGGGTATCTAAATCCTCGATATCTGCCTAGATAGCTCCAAACCACACGCAAAGGCAACTATCGACAACAAGAACAACCGGCCGCCTCCTCAAATCCAAAACCACACGTTGCAATCTCCAAAACCACACGTTGCAATCTGAGATGAAGCTAGAAAACGTTTAATTCAACCCCCTTGGACCTAGACTGTTGAAGTTGTCTTAAGGAACCTTAGGCAAAAGAGGAAAGGCCTCCCTCAGTGCTCGAACGCAACATCGGACCGATCGGAAGGATAGTTGATCCATCAACAAATCAACTCTCACAGTGTCGCAAAGTTCAGCCTTTTCAAGCGTCCAAAATCTACCTTTGTCCCGCATGTAGCTATGAGATTGGCCATGGCATCGGCCACTTTGTAGTCGTTCCCGACTTTGATCCCACACAGCGTCGTCACTGGCACGAAAGTTGTCTCAAACGGGCGCTTTCGCAAAAGATAGCCACTTCAAATAGGTCAAAGGGGCGGAAGCGCAAAAAGACTAAAAAGCAAAGGCACGACCAAGGCCACGACGAAAATCACCGATCAAATCATCAATAGATTCAATTCCGACGCTTACTCTAATCAATCCTTCGCTCACTCGTTTCCCATCTTGTCTAGCTCGTCTTTCCACTTGAGTCTCCACCCCTCCCAAGCTCGTGGAATTAAGAGCGATCTCTAAACTCTCACAAAACAACTCAGCCCTATATGGGTTGGGACCCAAGTCAAACGAGAACATGCCACCACCAAATCGCATCTGTCTCTTAGCGATCTCAATTGACGATTCGTCGCCCAGAAATGGGTGGTTCACCGATATGACCTGGCTTTGAGCGGCCAAAAAGCTGGCCAACGATAGAGAATTGCCCGAAGCTCTCTCTATCCGCAGACCTAGGGTCCGGACTCCCCTTAAAATTAAAAACGCCTCCATTGGGCCAAGGATTGCCCCATTTAGGGTCCGAAGGGTGACCAAGGATCCGTGCCACTCTCGATCTTTGGTGACAACCACGCCACCTAGGACATCTGAATGGCCAGAGAGATATTTAGTCGCGGAATGCACCACAACGTCCGCCCCTAACTCAAGAGGATTTGTGGAGATCGGTGTCGCAAAGGTGTTATCGACACACAGGCGCCCGCCAACTAAATGAGTACTAGAGGCGATGGCCTCAATGTCATAGATCGACATCAAAGGATTAGTGGGCGTCTCCATCCATACAATATCAACGCCACTACTAGCTTCAATAGCATCGCAGAAGCTCTTGGTTGAGGAAGCGTCAACGCCCTTATAGAGAATCTGGCCTGATCGAAATCTGGCCTCGAACTGATTAATAGTTCCCGTGTAGGAGCCGAGCAACGCAAGCACGCTGATTGGGCGATGAAATAAAAAGCTAAGCGAATCGATGACGCCGCTACAGGCCGCCAGCCCGGAAGCAAACGCGACTGCCTTACCCTCTTCTAATCCCCCTACCACCTCTTCAAGGGCCTCTACGGCCTCTTGAGAAGAGCGTGAGTAGATTCGCTCTCCCCCAGCTATATAGGTGCTTGAAAATACGGGAGAGACATTTAGGGGAGATCCGGGATATTGCTGTGGGCGCCCCAAATGAACGCTCTTGGTGTTCTTTGCCTGTTCCATTAAAGCCCCGAATCAGTCGTCATATGGCAATTATGACTAAGAGCTTAATGGCGACAAGTCAAGCAACGGACCTCAATGAATCGCCTCTTTCTTGGGAAGCTCTTCCACATTGACATCTTTAAAACTAATTACCGAAACGGACTCGACGAAACGAACCGGCCTATACATATCCCACACCCAAGCGTCTTTCAATTTGACCTCGATATGCATTGCCGAACCAGATACGACCGGAAGAATCGAGACTTCATTTGCTAGGTAAAACCGTCTGTCTGTCTCTACAACATATTTAAACATAGGCAAAACAGCTCTGTACTCTTGGTACAGAGCTAGCTCTACTTCAGACTCAAACTTTTCTAGTTCCTCAGCACTCATATCTCTTCCTCAATGTCAGATCGGATTGGCTCACTAGCGATCCTAGTGTCATTCCAAAAATTCATGAAAAGACAATCGAGACTCGCCAACACAACTGAGCGCCATAGCGCCATCGAGTTGGACGTTTGAAATAAAGGAGTCTTCCTTTAGGAGCATCAATATCTCCCAAGGGATATTAATCGCGCTTCTCTTTGATCTTGGCAGCCTTACCAATTCGATCACGAAGGTAAAAGAGCTTAGCGCGACGAACGTCACCTCTCGAAACCAACTCAATCTTAGCAATAATTGGAGAGTGAAGAGGAAAAGTCCTCTCGACACCCACGCCGAAACTTACCTTACGAACCGTGAAGGTCTCATGGACGCTTCCGCCTCTTTTGGAGATAACAACACCTTGAAAGACCTGAACACGCTCGCGGCTTCCCTCTACAACTCGCACGTGTACCTTGACCGTATCCCCTTGGGAAAATTTGGGCCTATCAGCCTTTAGGCTATCAACATCGATTAAATCGGTCGGCTTCACTACGTCTCTCCTGACTAAATTAGCGACAATCAATCATAATCGCTCGAAAAACTTTATACCGCCAAAACACCACCAAGCGATGATGCGGTGAACGACACAGAGTAAACATCCTAGTCGAGATGGGGCAGAAGATCCGGCCTCTTTGACCGAGTGCGCTCTAAAGCGCTCTCCTTGCGCCACCTAGCAACCTCGGCGTGGTTACCTCCCAAGAGCACCTCTGGAACCGAAAGGTCTCGAAAATGCTCCGGACGTGTGTATTGCGGATATTCAACTTGATTATTACAAAAGCTCTCTTCGTAGAGAGACTCATGGTTTCCAAGGACGTTTGGAAGAAGTCGCGCGGCAGCCTCGATGGTTGCCATGGCTGCAACTTCACCCCCTGCCAAAACAAAATTTCCCAAAGAGATCGCCCCATCCACCAAATGCTCTTCAACCCGAGCATCGACCCCTTCATAGCGGCCACAAAGCAAGGAGAAACCTTCCAATTCGCTGAGTTCACGAGCAAAACTTTGATCTAACGGCCTTCCCCATGGAGCCATCAAAAATAGGGGCCTAGGAGGTTTAATCTCTTCTATTGCCTCAAAGATCGGCTCCGGTCGCATAACCATTCCCGCTCCCCCGCCATATGGGAGATCGTCAACGCTCCTATGACGATCATGGGTAAAGTTACGAATATCTATACATGAAAGCTCTAGCGCACCAGAGTCTTGAGCTCTACCAAGGATCGAAACTGAACAATAGTCCTCGATGACTTTGGGAAAGATCGAAAATACCACTACCTTCAAACGTGCTCCTTCTAATTCACTCTCGACGATCGATCTGTTGGACCACAACCATCTTTGGCCTAAACCAGATAATTAGAGTCCAACATTTCCAAAAGCAATGAAAACCTAGTTCAACCTTGGGGCTCAGAACTAGACGGGTAATCCACAAATAGCCCCTCTGGCGCCTCTATGTAAATCTTTGATGAAGCAGCGTCAAATCGACTTACAAATACAAGTGGCACAAGCGCTCCGCTGGCAAGAGAGAGCAGATCGCTGGCGGGGTTCTCGATAACTTCAATCACCACACCCCGATCTATGCCATCTTGGTCTAAGACGCTAGATCCAATCAACTTGTGAATCCACAGCGCTTCATCGTCTTCGATGGGCTCTCCGTAAATCATCATCCCCGAAAGCAATTCGGCGCGATTTCGGTCGCTATAACCCTCAAAGCCGATCAAGATACGGTCATGATGAACCTTTGACGACGCCACGATTAACCATTGTCCGCCAACGAAGAGTCGCGCACCGACTTGCCTACGTTCTTTCCGATTGGAGACAAACGATACCGAAACCTCACCTTTTATCCCATGAGGGCGATGAATTCTACCTATTTCTAAAAGGTCATCAGTAATTTTGAACTCCTTCACATTCGACGTAGACCTAGCTCGACGGCTAGCAACGAATAACCAACTTCTCGTTCCTACCCATAAGACAATAAGGCCTTAGTATTAATTTTCTCGTTGAGCATGCATGGCGCCATGAAAATCAAGCATGCTCCCAGAGATATATAGCCCGGCCGTAAGGAAACGACCGGGCTATATATAATCACTTTATAATCACTATATAATCACTTAGCTGATTAAAACTCTTAGCTACATTGTTTGACCAACAAAGACTAGCTAATTACTCGCTTCAACAATCTCTATAAAGGCGTCACAGCCGTCTTTGGCAGCGGCGGCACGAACGACTGCTCTTATTGCTCCGGCGATCTTACCATGGCGACCAATCACGCGTCCCATATCAGACTTATCCACGTGGAGGGTCAATTTAACTTTTCCGCTCCCTTCGATCGTCTCGCTAACCGAAACACGATCGCTCCTTTGAGTGAGGGAAGCGCCAAGATAATCTAAAACGCGTAAAGCAGTGGGAGCTCCTGTAGTGGCTCCATCACCCTCGCCCGCCTGGATAGTCTCATTCGACTCCGAGCTTGAATCATAGTCAACCACTAGTTAGAACCGCCCTTGAACTGATCCCAAGTTCCACTAATTTCAAGAAGCTTGCGAACGCGCTCGGTAGGCTGGGCACCTTGTCGGAGCCACTTGAGAGCCTTCTCAGAGTCGATCTTTATATCTGCTGGTGAGCTAGGACCGGTGCCATCAGCCTCGACTACGACTTTGGTAACGGGATTGTAAGTACCCAACACTTCGATGAAACGACCATCACGAGGAGACCTCGCATCGGCAGCAATTACACGGTAAGTTGGGCGCTTCTTTTTTCCCATACGGACTAGACGTAGTTTTACAGACACAAAATCTCCTAAAAAATATTCGACACACACGAGAGAGAAATTTTGTCCTCGAGCAATTGGAAGTGTCGACTAATTACAGCCTCTAAATTCTAGAGTCCTTCGGCACACTTTGGTGCACTTTATCTCTTTATCTCTTTGCGCGCCTCTTTTTGGCACCCTTTGAGGCAATATTTTTTTTCGTTGGACTCGGTCCGCCGAGGCCCATCTGTCGCATCATCTTTTGCATATCTCTGAACTGCTTCAACAAATTGGAGACCGCAGTAGGGGTACTTCCAGATCCTTTGGCAATTCGATTGCGCCGGCTTGCATCAATTAGGCCGGGGTCACGTCGCTCTTGACGGGTCATCGACGAAATGATCGCCTCAATCTTGGTCAGTTCGCCCTCGTCGATATCAGCATCCTTGATCTCCTTTGGAATACCCGGCAACATAGAGATGATTCCCTTCAGAGGGCCCATCTTCTTGACTTGCTGCATCTGTTCCATAAAGTCTTCAAGATCGAACTTGCCCGCCTGAATCTTTTTAGCACCGCGCTCGGCTACATCTTTATCCAGATTTCGTTCGGCCTTTTCGATAAGGGTTAGGACGTCGCCCATACCTAGGATTCGATTTGCCATCCGATCTGGATAAAAGCTGTCGAAATCTTCCAGCTTCTCGCCTATAGAAGAAAAAGCGATCTTCTTACCAGTAACTTCAACTACAGATAGTGCAGCTCCACCTCGAGCGTCACCATCTAACTTGGTCAAAATGGTACCCGAGAGATTTACCGCCTCGGCAAAGGCGTTTGCCGTATTTAGCGCATCCTGACCAGTCATAGCATCGATCACCAAAAAGACATAATCCGGAGAGACGGCGTCTTCGATTGCCACCATTTCAGCCATCAAATCTGCATCGACCGCTAAGCGGCCAGCAGTGTCAACTATCAGGATATCTCGGCCCAGGGACTTAGCTCGGTTTAGACCCGCACGTGCCACCTCAATGGGTGAAGTTGTCTCAGAAAAAAAGTCCACCTTGGCGCTCTCGGACAAGATTCGCAATTGCTCAACAGCGGCAGGGCGAGCAAGGTCCGCACCCACTAAAAGTGGATGTCTACCTTGGCGGCGCAGATGAAGTGCCAACTTAGCAGCAGCAGTGGTCTTACCAGAACCCTGAAGTCCGACCAACATAATTACCGTTGGAGGCGACGATGCGAAGGTGAGTCTAAAGGCATCACCACCAAGAGTCGCCTTCAGCTCCTCATTCACCAACTTCACAATCTGCTGTGCCGGAGTAAGTGCTCGGGACGTCGCCTCTGAGACCGCAGCCTCGCGAATACGACTTGTAAACTTGCGAACCACCTCCAAGTTGACGTCCGCCTCTAGAAGCGCTAAACGAATCTCTTTGAGTGCCGCTTCAATGTCCACAACCGAAAGGCGGCCTTTGCGCCGCATCTTCGTTACTACGCCCTCGAGACGCTCGGAAAGATTATCAAACATCTTCTAAGATCTCCCTGATACCTAGCTCGACAGCCATGGCAGTCGATCAAATCACCTAATCAGCATAAATGGTATTTAGTCACGCTACCTTTTAATGCTCGATTTCTATAACCCCCAAAACAGTCTCGCTAACCCAAAAGCACTCAATTCACATTTGAAGCACTGCAAAAAATGCCGATTTGGTCGATTTCATCATCGTCGCGGGCCACATAGGCCCAGTTGAAAAAATTGAGTGGAAAAGGCTCAAAGGTACTATCAACATTTCCTAAGTAAAAGTCCTTGGCGGAGGAAGTTCCTTGACCTTTTTCAAGTGCCATAGAGCAGTGAGGTCAAACTAAGTTTGCAATGGCTCGGCACGATTCGACAGCCATAGACGACCTCATTTCTAGATTTCTAGCTCGGATACCTCAAATAGACCATATCTACAATTAGCACCGTTGACCTTTGCAGCTATATGACAAAATGGTTCTACCGACCCCAACGCAGGAACATCTCAAAGGTGTCTAGATAAACCTTTTGGGAAACAATTCGTCGACCAATGGTACCAAATTAGCACCGGGCCAGGCCAACCGAGGACAAAGGAAGATAAAGACAGAAAAGGGCACGGCTAAAGAGAGGATACATCCAGCTGAAGTAGCGATTTAAAACCATCTCAGCCCCAAAAAATATCCAATCAAAACAGCGCTCAATATGATTCTGTCTTTAGATCTTGAGTGTGCCATTGGATCCTGGGCCTATATGTAGAGATAAAGGCACAAATCTCGAACTCAGTAGCTATCTTGCTTGGAGCAGAGCCACGTTTTCAACTTTACCAACCATAACAAGATCTTTTAGAACTTTGGCATGACCATCCAAAATTGTTCAGGCTCTTCGAAATTTTAATAGCCCTTGAAATTGTTAACTTACAGTGATACACCCATATCCCCCAAAGTGGTATGAAAGGCTAATATTTTGATCTCCCAGGCACAAGGCATCGCCCGTCTGACCGCACATCTTCAAGAATTTCTAGGTGCTTGGCCACCTTCGGCTGAAGGGATAGAGGTGATAGGCTCGCCCATGAGAGCATTACCAGGTTGGGATGGGACCGTCGCTAAATACGTTGGAGTAGTTCAAGGTAATGGGGCCGGAGTGCTGTCAGTACCCCCTTCCCAACTCGAGAGGTTCAAAGATGCGCTCAATATTGCTGTTGAAAGACACGGTGCCCCTGATGCCATAAAGCACCTGCCCGAATACCTTGAGCTTGGTGACATTACTTACTTTAGCGGTATCTTTAGGTTCACCTACTCTCCAATTGAATTTCCATCGTCTGGGAGATGGTTCGACTATCTCGATCCGATAGTTCCCACCTGGCTGAAACCTTTTAAGAGTGAAGTCCTTTTAGCCCTTGACGAGGATGGAGACTATATCGCTGGCGTAGGGGTCAAGCACCACGGAAACTATGGCCGTGAGATCTCAGTAGTAACCGAAGAAAGAGCACAAGGTCGCGGTTTAGCCAAGGCATTGGTATCCCAATGCGCACGCAAAATTATCGACGATGGATACGTTCCCACCTATCTGCATTCCCCTCTAAACCTCGCATCATCAGCCGTCGCAAGAGCCGTTGGATTCAATGATTTAGGGTGGAGGATAATCGGCCTGAGGGCCGTTTAGTTAATGTTTAGGGCGAAGTGCAAATCAATTTATCCTTCATGATTCGCCCTTTGATTTGAAGCGTCAAATTAGCCACATCGACTCGTGAGAGTTATTGTGGCTCCAAGGGCTGCAATCAAAATCAAATTTGACCCCCGATGCCGCCTCGCTTAGAGATATTATTGATTGGCTGCTATGGCCAACCTGGAAGTGGTGAATACCGAAACCAAATTCTAAAGGTCGCATTAGGTGCCCCGAAGCGATCACTACAATAATTACGATACTAAAAGGCAAATTATGGAGTCAATAATAACAAATACCGGAATTCTAGAGGACGCTAAGTCCATCGCGACGGAGATGATAGATCTCCGACGAACGATTCATTCCAATCCGGAACTTGGACTCCATCTGCCAGAAACTCAGCAATTAATCTTGAAGTATCTCGAGAACCTTGGCTTCGATATTACCCTTGGCAAAAATAGTTCTTCAATTATTGCAATCCTAAAAGGTGATCAGCCAGGACCATCTACCCTACTACGGGCAGATATGGATGCATTACCCATGCCTGAGGATACGGGCCTTGGCTATGCCTCTAAAATTCCCAATAGAATGCACGCCTGTGGCCATGACGCACACGTCGCAATGCTTTGTGGAGCCGCAAAGATATTGGCCCTTCGAAAAAGTGAGTTACGAGGACGAGCGGTTCTAATGTTCCAACCAGGAGAGGAAGGCTACGGTGGAGCGGCTGTGATGATTGAAGAGGGGCTCATCAACGACTTTGGCACTATCGATCGAGCCTTCGCAATCCACATAACGCCAGTGATTCCTAAAGGGATTATCGCAATAAAATCAGGTACCCTGATGGCATCTGCGGATGAATTCTCGATAGAGGTGATTGGAAAAGGCGGCCACGCATCAATGCCTTCGGATGCAGTTGACCCAATTCCTGTGATGTGCGAGATCGTCTTAGCTCTTCAGTCCATGGTTACTCGCCGCATTCCGGCATTCGATCCCGCAGTTCTGACGGTATCCAAGATAGAAGCTGGAACCACCTCTAACGTAATACCCGAGAAGGCAACCGCTCTTGGGACGCTGAGAGCGGTCTCTGAAAACACGAGGCTAAGTGCGATCGAACTGATCGAAAGAGTCGTGATCAATATCGCCAAAGCACACGGATGTGAAGCCCTCTTGCACCTCCATCACGGGAGTTACCCGGTAACGATAAACAACGAGGTTGAAACCCAAAGAACTGCCGAAATAACACGAGAGCTACTTGGTCAAAATTCCCTGGTAATAATGCCAACACCAGTCATGGGAGCAGAAGATTGGTCATTTGTTCTTCAAAACCTTCCAGGTGCCATGGCCTTTTTAGGAGCAGCCCCTCCTGGTGTGGCAATGCCGGCTCCGAATCACTCAAACAAAATGATCATCGACGAAGATGCAATGGCCATAGGAGCAGCCCTTTACGCCGCTATGGCACTCTAGCCAAACCAAGCACTTTGGCCCTTTGGCCGATTTTCATTACCAACCGTCATATACTGTTTATTAGTGGCTTCTTCCAACTCAATGGGAGTGGCCACTTTTTGCGTAAGTACATCGTCGCTTAGTCCATAAAGATACGCGTTACCGGAAGCTCAAAGTACGCACATACAAATCAAAGTTGTGATGGATCGCCTTGCCCGCTGGTACATCTTTCGCTTTTATAGATACAATTTCAAATTTATGATACATAATATAGATATCCAATTCCATTAGTCTCCAAACGGGATAGACCCTAACCAAAACACGACTAAACGACCAGCCAAAGCCGCTTTTCTTGATTGAGGCTAAGATTGCCAACTTTGAATTATCAATGAGTGATCACGCAAATTACCAAGCGTAAACCAATTCCCCATCCCTGACGGTTTCATCACCGACAATGGCCCCAAGACCCACTTATCCAAAGATCAACCCAAATTGACTCCATCATTTCCCGTGATCTCCAGACAACTCCATGGATCAATTGGGATTTCTGCAATCATTCAAAGTGCGAAGCGAACATCCCATTTCAATCCTAAAGTTGGCACTAAATGGAGTCGAGATGCTTTATACACAAGTTAGAAGGTTACTTTCGAACTAGTGGCAATCAGATCTAACCTAAGGATCCCTAGAGGACAAAGGTGATGGTTTGAAAGCAATTAGGAAAACACGATCGGGTGGATCCGGCGGGCTATTGGAGGCCCCTCGGAGCCTTTTGATCGGACAATTCAGGGATGAACAAAAATAGGGGTTGGTCCATGTCAATAAAGTTTCAAGAATTGAAGGTTAGTCAACGTCTGGCCATAGGATCAGTAGTTCTCGCCTTGCTTTTCGTTTTGAGCGGAGGATTCGCAATTAGTGCCACCGCCTCTGGTTCATCATCGATCACCAAACTGTCGGCTATGGTGACAAGCGGAGGAGATAGTTTAACTCTTGGGCAGCTTGCGACCGCAGTTGCCCTCGCAGAAAACTCAGTCGCTTACGATTATGCCTCCAACGCCTCGCCCAGTGGCGATCTAGCCACTTTCAAGGCTACCGTAGGGGAGTATGCTGCACTAAATAAAGCTTTCTCAAGCACACCAATGAACGCCAATATGCGAAAGCTCACAAACCAAGCGACTGCCAACCTTGGTGTCTATGTCTCCATGTCAAATCAGATCAATGCGCTCTTGGCTTCCCACACAGTAGCAAATAGCAAAAAAGCAGGCCTCATGGTTGCGAATCTAGCTATTGGGAGTGTCATTACCCCACTGGCTACAATCAGCAAGTACTACGGACTGGCAATCAACACAACATCAAAGAATGCCACAACGTCAGCTACTAACCTCGAAGAGACCCTGGTTGCACTACTCCTTGTCGCCCTGGTGGCTGCAATCTTTATCTCACGCAAAACCGCTAAATCAATTACGGTTCCACTCAATAGTCTCGTCGAGTCGCTGGACAGGGCAGCCACCGGAGATTTGACCATTAGCGCTGGCTACCAATCCAAAGACGAGATAGGCAGACTCTCAACCTCACTAAATACCTTTATAGCTAAGGTAAAGGGAGCAATCTCTGAGATGTCGACCACCTCTGCAACGTTAGCAAATTCGTCGGTAAAGCTAACCAAAACATCAGAGGAGCTAGCCACCTCAGTCGATGGGACGCTGGAACGAACCAATAATGTCAGCCGAGCTGCTGAAAACGTCTCAACCAATGTGACCCAAGTCGCCGCTAGCACCGAAGAACTACGAACTTCGATCGATGAAATAGCCAGAGGTGCTGCCGAAGCAGCTCGAGTGGCTGGAACTGCCGTCGGAACTGCTGAGATAGCTGTCGAAACCATGTCCAAACTAAGCGAAAGCTCAGCTAAGGTCGACGAGGTGGTAAAGGTCATAAATGCAATTGCCGAACAGACCAACCTCCTAGCATTGAACGCAGCAATTGAAGCAGCACGTGCCGGTGAAGCAGGTAAAGGCTTCGCAGTTGTCGCCTCAGAGGTCAAAGACCTTGCTAAAGAGACGTCCGAAGCAACGCACAAGATCGCTAACCGGATCTCTGAGATGCAGGGCGATACCGATCAAGCTATTGAAGCAATCGATGCCATCGCTGGAGTCATCTCAAAGATAAACGACCTGCAGACCTCTATTGCATCCGCGGTCGAGGAACAATCAGCCACCACTCAGGAGATTGGGAGATCGGTCTCAATCGCGGCAGACGGATCCGGACAAATTGCTATTCGCCTCGAAGAAGTCGTAGACATAGCACGATCCAACACATCCAATGCCTCAGCGACCAAAGAGGCGGCCCAGGAGCTATCGAGATTCTCAGACAGCCTCATCCAATTAGTTGGAAGATTCAAGTTAGGTGGAAGCTCCTCCAGCGCTCCAGTGATTCGCGAAACACCAAAGAAAAAAGCTCAGCGAGCACGATTTTCGCCAGGTGAAGATAAGGGAAGCTCAAGTAACAAATCAGGGGTAATGCGATAGGTTCCAAACAGACCATATTGACCCAAAAAATTAGTCCCAAGGGTCCCGAGGGCCCTTGGGATGAACAGCTAAAACACCTCTGAACCGCTAAATCCCCTATTTCAAGACCCATATCCTGTTTTCAGAACTAATCCTCCAACAGCACTGCCATCGATATCGTTTGATCAAATTCCCAATTGGTGCCCTGCAAAACGAGATCCAACTTCTGTAACAGCCTTCGATTCGTAGCGCCAATCAACGCCCCAAGGCTATCGATCTCCCACCTTCCCAAAGGGGCCCCGTCTAATGATACTGAAACGCTCCTAAATATATTTGAATTAGAAACACAACATCTCATTGGCACGATCTTGCGCAATACCCACAACATATAAGCAATACAGTATGAGCGTATCTGAAAATCTAGAACACACTAAAAACGTCCAATCCAAATTCATATGCATCAAACCCCAATCCCACCAAGTATCGACCAATCACCTTTCATAAGATTTCCTCACTAGTTTCCTCACTAGCACTTAAATGTAAACAGACTGGAGAAAATACTTAAATATCGCCATTACGAAAGCAGTCTGCCGTCGCACCGAAATAAAAAATAAGGGTCACTACCTGGCTATAGCGAATTTGCCCGAGCGTGCCCAAGGCCAAGAATGGATCCCCAATCAAATAATAAAAAGAAGGCTCCCTTGAATAGATTTGAATAAAACAACCCTATCGTAGGGGAACTTTAGGTCAATAAGACCGTATGAAATCACTACCAAGCCAAGGGTTGATTTGCCGAATGAAAACTACAGCTTCTAGCAATGATGGAGCTAATTTTATTATTTAGGCCCTCAAACCTTCCATTGGAGACACTCTTTTCAAGTTAAGGGGTTCGCTAGCAGCCATAATTGCGTCCGTTCGGGTTGGAATTGGCTTTTGACAATGTCACAAGGCTAGCTACTTCTGAAGCCAATTCAGAAACATGCCCAAGGCCAATAATTCGACCATCTCGTCATTAGATAATCCACTACCGAACATCCCTCTTAGGGATTCTTTTATCTCCTAGGACTTCAGGAGTTTTCCAAAATCCACATTATGGATATAAAGCTCACGTTAGTATCGGATCAATCAATTGGAAGCCTCTCAAACCACATGAAGGTTAGGAGAGCCGAAAAGAAATCACCAGTAACCAAGGCACCCAATGGACTAAAAAACCAAGTAATGAGCTTTATTTCCAATAGGAACACACAACTTAACGATAATTAAATCAAAGGGCGAAAGGTCCGACAATTCTCGTCAACTATAAGAGTTGAAAGGTCTCAAATTTCGATCTTCTAACCCAAATAAACGGTAAAAATTCTGCGCCTATATTAGATTAATCACTTGTCAAGGAAAAATAGAAGCGACACGCTCCACGCTTGATTTAGCAACTCTCGATGTCATAATCAAACCCATGCAAAAGATGCAAACGCCAAAGGCCACCAAGAGCCACCAGCTCGAATGGCTAGCCCTTGCCAAATTACCGGTGAGCTTCCCGCCCATCGCAACCGATAACATAGCACCCACAATAGCAACACCTAGAGACTGACCGATCTGGCGGCTCGTCGACGCCACAGCAGCGGCAACACCTGCCTGTTGACGCGGCATTCCAGATACAGCGGCATTGGTGATAGGTGCATTAACTAAACCAAAACCAAGTCCAAAGAGTAAATAAGCACCAAAAAGCCAAGAAAATGGAGTGGTCGCAGTAAGAGTAGTCAAAGCAAGACTACTCAGGCCAATGCCCAAGCCTCCGATCAGCAATGGTATCCTCGGCCCGACGCTGCCTACTATACGCCCCGATAGCGGAGCTGCAAAGATGGTCATCACAGCCATTGGAAGGGTATCAATTCCTGCTGAAAGCGGAGATAGCCCCCGCACATTTTGAAGATAGAGAGTATTCATGAATAAAAAACCACCTAGCGAGCCAAAGGCTGCAACCGCAACAACAGTAGCCCCGGAAAACGGAATGCTTCTGAAATATCGCAGATCTATCAATGGCTCATTCCTTCGCGGCTCATAGATCAGCAGCGAGATAAGGCTCACACCCGCAATGACAAATGTGCTTACAATCTTCACAGAGCCCCATCCGGAAGTAGGTCCCTCAATAATTCCAAAAATCGCAGAAGCTAAAAACACCAGTATCAAGATCTGTCCTACTGGGTCCAACTTACGTGCGCGGTCGGCACGCGACTCTGGAATAAACCTACCCGCCAATATAAAGGCGGCAATCCCGATTGGAACATTGATCCAAAAGATGGAACGCCATCCCACCGAATCAACTAAGGTTCCACCAAGTATTGGGCCCAGAGCCATGGATACGCCAATAACCGCACCCCAGATACCAATTGCTTGTGCACGCTCTTTAGGATCGGTAAAAGTGTTAGTAATTATCGAGAGTGCAACAGGATTCAACATCGAGCCGCCAATCGCCTGGAGCATTCTAAACGCCTCCAAAAACACTAAATTTGGGGCGAGGCTACAAAGAAGAGACCCGAGGGAAAAAACTATCAACCCAACTTGAAACGTCTTGCGCCTCCCAAGTCGATCGCCGGTAGAACCAGAAAGCATCAAAAGGCTCGCCAAAACGAGCGTGTAGGCATCTACGGTCCATTGAAGGCCAGAGACGCTAGCACCTAAGTCCCTGCCAATGGATGGAAGAGCCACATTTATTATCGTATTGTCAATGCCTACAATAAAAAGGCTCATCGAGCAGATGGCCAAAATAGCCATCCGCCGGGATCTACTTAAATCATTTAGCGACGTACCATTTGATGCCAAGAATCGCTCCTTTAGGTCTGGACAACAAATCGACTACGGCCTGAAAGCCTCTCGGGCTCTCGGGCTCTCGGGCTCTCGGGCTCTCGGGCTCTCGGGCTCTCGGGCTCTCGGGCTCTCGGGCTCTCGGGCTCTCGGGCTCTCGGGCTCTCGGGCTCTCGGGCTCTCGCACAAAATACCACGCTAAGGCCAACATCCGGAATTGCCAATTACAAAAATAAAATTATAACCACCGAGATCAGCCTTACTCAAAAACTTCACAATGCTGACAATTATCAACTATCGAACTGCCCTATTGATCGCTTTCAAGCTGGTCTGACTACAACTCTACTTGGCCAAAAGGGCTTTTGAGTAGAGACTCAAAAGTCTTTAAAGGCGATTGACGCAAACGTTTGACCTCCATGATGAACCTCGAAGTATCGCCAATTGAGAAAATTTAGCAAAATCCCTCTAAAGTCAACCACCCCCTACCAATTGACCCAATTGTAAAAGGAATGCAATCGCGCATTTGTGGACTAACGCCATGAAAGTCAGATACCGTATCGTGATGACATGTCGAAGCTAAATCACAATGAACGATTTTCCTTGCGCCACCTTGACCTATGACGTCCAACTTCGCTCTGGATTACGCCGGATTGACTGCCTTTCAAGACAATTCCAAAATGACAAAGACCAAATTTCTATCTCTCTTTGTCATAGTTAAGAAAACGCTACGACCCAAAGATAACAACAAGACTTCACGCAGCACCTCATGATCGTTACTGGTTGCAAACTTTGAATATACATACGAGATGCACCTTCGCCTTATAAATAGAAGTAATCTGGGACAAAAGGACTAAAAGGCCAGCTAGTGCCAAGAAGACGACCACTAAAAATCAGAGGAAACAATGAACACAGGATTTAAAGCCTACGATCTCAGAAGGCAACTCAAAACCCGCCTACTGGAAGAGAAAAATCCACTTGTCCTTCCTGGTGCCGCCAATGCACTTACCGCAAAACTCATCGAGCAAATTGGATTTGACGCCGTTTATGTAAGTGGCGCCGGGATCGCAAACACTTTCCTTGGGGTGCCAGACATAGGACTTGTCACCTTCGACCAGTTGCTATCCCACGCACAGGCTATTGTGGACTCGGTGGCGATCCCAGTCGTCGTCGATTGCGACAGCGGTTTTGGCAATTCCATAAACCTGCAACGCTGCGTGAGGGCACTTGAGCGCGCCGGTGTAAGTGCAATTCAAATTGAGGATCAGACATTTCCAAAAAAATGTGGCCACTTCTCTAACAAATCAGTCATCTCCGAAGAAGAGGCCGTCATAAAGATAACGGCGGCTATCGATGCTCGAGAAGATGAAAACCTCCTGATAATCGCTCGCACTGATGCAGGAGCAAGCCTTGGCCTAGACAGTGCGATAAAAAGGGCCAAGCACTTCTATGAAGCTGGTGCTGACGTCATATTTATTGAAGCTATCACAACCATCGACCAAATCAGAAAGGTGCCAAAGCTACTCCCGGGAGTCCCACTTTTGATAAACATTGTGGAAGGCGGCAAAACCCCCATCTTGGCTTTGGACCAACTTGGAGATTATGCAATTGTCCTTTATGCAAATGCCTCATTACAAGGAGCAATAGCTGGAACCAGAGATGTACTTTCATCATTGATGAAATATGGGGAGCTCAAAACCGACAAGGTGCGAATAGCCCACTGGGACGAACGCCAACACTTAGTCGACAAAGACTTTTACGACTCACTCGAAGAGAAATACACCTTCAAAACAACAAAAGGTGCTATAAATGAATAACTACGACCCACTGATCCATGAGATTGCCTCCTATGTCGTGAGCGACTTTAGCCCATCTCAATATGCGATAGATAATGCCGCTGCGGCTCTATTGGACGCACTTGGATGCGCTCTCTTATCCCGCGAGGTGATGAAGTGCACGACGTTAATCGGAGATGATTCCGAAGCCAACTGCGGTGAGATTCGAGTGATTGGCGGTCGTAGAAGGGTAGATCCCGCAAAAGGCGCCTTCAACAACAGTGTCCTTGTGCGCTGGCTCGACTTTAATGACACCTTCCTTGGATTGGAGTGGGGACATCCATCAGATAACTTGGGCGCGATCCTAAGTGCACTAATGCTATCAAAGAAAGGCCCCCTAGCAAAAGACAAAGACGGCGTTACGATTTCTACCCTCCTCGATTCGATGATTCGGGCCTATGAGATCCAGGGGGTACTGTCACTTTCGTATTCACTAAATGCAAGCGGATACGATCACTCAACATACGTACGAATTAGCAGTACCGCCGTTGTAACCCACATCCTAGGCGGCACAATCCAAGAGGTCCAAGCTGCCATATCCCAAGCTTTTGTCGATGGAATGTCGCTGAGATGCTATCGCCATTCACCCAACACAGGATCTAGAAAGTCCTGGGCTGCACCCGATGCCAGCGCCCGAGGAGTTACGTTGGCGCTTTTGACCCTAGCTGGCGAAGAGGGCTACCCAAGCGCACTAAGTACGCCTAAATGGGGGTTCCAAGATACCTTCTGCGGTGGTGAAACTATAACTCTGGCACAGCCACTTGGGGAATATGTGATTAGAAATATCCTATTCAAAATCCCATACCCCTGCGAATACCATGCTCAAAGCGCACTAGAGGCGGCCATCGCCCTTCATGATCAAGTAAGAGACAGAATAGACGAGATAGATAAGATCTTTATCGAAACTCACGACTCCGCTCTGAAAATCATCTCCAAGACGGGTCCTCTGAACAATGAAGCGGACCGAGACCACTCATTAGAGTACATCGTTGCAGTTGGTCTTACAAAGGGGTCACTGACCTATCGCGACTATGAGAACGAATCGGCAAAAATACTCGATCTCGATGGCATTAGGGAAAAAATGGTGGTTAGTGAAAATCTAAACTTCTCGCTTGACTATCTAGACCCTACAAAGAGATCTGTAGCAAACGCAATCTCAGTCACCTTCAAAGATCACACATCGACCGATCGAATCGAAATACAATATCCACTCGGGCATCCCAAGCGCTCTAAGGACACAATGATGGAGATAGTAAAAAAGTTTCGCCAAAATGCCCAAGGTCAACTTTCGAATACCAAAATCGACCAGGTTGTCGAACTATTTAACGATAAAGATGCCCTATTGTCAACGTCTCTAGCCACTCTTTTTGACATGCTAGAGCCGTAGATCAAAATAGATCAAAATAGATCAAAGGAGTATCTGTTCGATTTATCATTGAAGGCAAAGTGTACGAAAAATACCGTCAAAAAAACACTATTACAAATGGTCTATTCGATCCCGAAACCTTCTTAAATAGTTTCACCGAAGGTACCAAAAATTAAGCCAACCGGAGCGAGTGTGAAGCATGTCTACCTAAAAATGCCGCCACAAGCTGAAAGATTGCTGCCACACAGAGCACGACCAAGATTGAAGCCGTCACACTCAAAAACCACATGAGACCGATAAGAAGCGAGATGGCGACGATACGGCCTACGTTGGTCGCTATCTCTCGAGAGAGCACATACTCGCCCCTCAGTTGCGCTGCGGACGGATCGGAAGCTATAACGTCCAAGACAACACTCGACAAAGAGACCATAAGGCCCGGATAGGCAAAGCCTGAAACGAGTCCATAAACCAACAAAATGGCGAAGTTAGCCCCAAATAATAATAAGATCAGAGCCATCCCGTATCCAAGGGCTCCAATCCACATTGTCCTGCCTCTAACTAAGGGCGGCAAGCGCCCAGCAATAACTGAACTAGCAACTCCGGCTAGCGAAGCGATTGAGACATAGATACCCTGATCACTTGAGCTGTGTGTTGCAAGTTCGACCAAAACAATCATCCCCAGATCTGCACCGCCCTGTTTGAATCCGTGAAGGGCGATTGCGATCCAAATAAAGCTCCAGCCTCTTTGGCGGGGTGGGACGATTAGAGCATGACGCATTGAAACTGCTCCAACCCCGGTGCTAGTTTGCAACTTTCGCGAGGTCCACCATGCTAGACAAAAGCTCACTAATGAAACCCCAAAGACACAGACATAGCCAAGTTCACCGCCAACACGCGAGATTATCAATCCCCCAGCCAAGGGCATCGCCACATTGAGAATGCTCATAATTGCGAAGCTCAAACCATAGTAGTGGCTTCGCTCATCTGGACTAAGGACGTCAAAAGCCAATGTGTTATTGCCAAACCAGTAGATCCCAGCAGCAGCTCCATTGAATAACCCGAGTGGCACGACCAAACCAACCGCACTTGTCCTCAGTACGATAATGAGGAGATAGAAGGCTGCCGTCAAAATTAAGCCGATCCGAAAGAGCTGCCTGGGTGAACTTTGCGGAAAAACCTTAACGATTATCCCCGATATGATAATAAGGCCGACATATCGCCCCAGCCCATAGAGGGCCATCTCATCTACGCTTCCACTGGCCACATAAAAGAACAGCGAGACAAAGACCGTCGATGTCGCAAAACCACCAAAGACAAGACCAGAGCTAGCAAGCAGGCGCTGTGCCGGCCGGCCGATCTTTAACAATGACGCTAACTTCGAATCGCTATTCTTTCCAGTCAATCGTTCTCCGGACTATATTTGTCAAATCGCAGACCTATCTCCTAGCAGATTTTATCGACAAAGTTGCACCACCTTGAACAAATCCGCCGAGGTGAGAGGCTAAAAATTCGACTCTTCCCCAAAGGGCAAACCAAATGAGTTGGCTTTCTCGAAGGCCTGCCAACTAAACACCTTAATTTTCAAGTTACAAAAACTACGATAATAAAGTGATCTTCAAAAGTGGCAACTGCGCCAAAGAGCTCTCTTCTGATTCTATCCTTGATAAACCTAACAAACCCGGAAAACGCCATTTATGAACAAAAGGCTGTTCACACACAGAGGCAGCCCCTAGTGGCACGAAGAGACTCTCTCAAGCGCCCGCTAAGGCAGTGCGATATTAAAGTCCACTTCGAAGTTGTCCAAAAGGCTAAAAAAGTCAATCAATGCGCCAACGTCGCCATCTATGATTACCTGCTTGGAACCTATAGCATCGATCATGGCAAGCTTTTGGCTAAGGACCAGATCCAGCACATGGCGATCTAATCGAATGGTAGCTGTAGCCTCGAGATCATGGCGGCCTAGGTAACTAAGCGCACTATTTTCTAACCACAGGACCCACTTCTCGCCGGTATCAGGAAAGTCCCAATTTATAGCCATATTGCGCCCCTGCGCATTTGGACCATTGAGACGGACTCCAAAAAGATCAAAGATCATATCGATAGACATCGAAGAGAGAACTTCAAAATTTGCCCCAGGTCGGGCCGTGGGAACAAATGAGACCTCCGAGCGAAGCTCTAGCGCTCCACAAAGGTAGAAGTTACGCCAGGGACCAGATTCAGCCTGATAAGCAAGCTGCTCATATGTCGAAGCAAGAAGTTGACGGGCAGCGATATTCTCTGGTTCGCTAAAGACCAAATGAGTCAAGACTTGGCTGACCCACCTATATTTTCCAAGGCCATAGTCGCGCTGTGCTCGTTCTAGTAGGGCCGCAGCTCCACCCATATATTCAACATAGGCCTCACCAGCCTCGCTTGGCGGAAGAGGATTGAGATTGGAGGGATTGCCATCAAAAAATCCTAAATATTTCTGATAGACCGCCTTAGAGTTGTGACTTAGCGTGCCATAATATCCTCGATTAGAAAACTCCTTGGCAAGGCTGTCGGGAAGCTCAAGCTTCTCAGCAATCTCCAAAGGCGTAAATCCATGATTGGCTAGGCGCATGGTCTGATCATGAATAAAGCGATAGGTATCACGCTGACACTTTAGATATTCAACCAAATCGTCCTGCCCAAAATGGGGCCAATTGTGACTGTTGAAGAGCACGTTTACCCTTCGTCCAAAGAGTTCAAGGGCTTCGTTTATGTACTTCGACCAAGCTAGGCTGTCGCGCACCTGCGCCCCTCTAGGCGTATAGACGTTATGCATAACGCCACTACAGTTCTCGGCCATACAAAGGGCTTCGAGTTCTGGGAAAAAGAGAGCCATCTCTGCTGGAGCTTCAGAGTCGGGAGTGTACTGAAATACGATCCTCACACCATCGATGGAGAGCTCCTGCCCGGTCTGCGAGATAAGAACGCTAGGAGCTACCAGACTTATATTTCCGCTGGGAACGCTCTTGCCCAGCCCACAGTCGATCTGTCCATCGGGCCCTTTATCAAGGATGTTGCCATACATATATGAAGCACGTCGCAACATCGCGTTGCCTGCGATGACATTCTCAAAGACCGCTGCCTCCATGAAACCGATCGGAGCAATGATCGGAATAGATTCTTGCGCGATCTCTTGGCGAGATGCTACCCCGCAAACGCCCATAAAATGATCCGCATGACTATGGGTGTAGATGATTGCCTTTATCGGCTTGGCCCCTAGTTCGCTCTCGACCAAAGCCATTGCCGCTCGGGCAGTCTCACTTGAGGTCAACGGATCGATAACGATCCATCCCGAATCTCCTTCGATAAAACTAATATTCGAGATATCAAAGCCCCGGACCTGATAGATACGTTCCGTTACTTTAAAAAGCCCGTAAATCCCATTCAACTTGGCTTGACGCCAGAGACTCGGATTGACAGTATCTGGCGCTTCCCCTTCAACAAACCTGTATGCATCCATGTCCCATACAATGCGTCCGATAGATTGATCGTGAAAGACCATCAACGAGTCAAGCGAGTCAATTCTTCCCCTAGTTGCCCTCTCAAAATCTCTTTGATCATCCAAACTGAGCTTGCTGGCAAATTCTTCATTTGCGCTGCGGGTAAAGTTTGACGCATAGGTTCTACCCGTCTCGCTATTTACGGACGGAACATTTGCACTCAAAATATCTCACATTCATTACTAAGTAGAAGGTAGAGCGCTTAGGACTACCCTCACAAACCTAAAACCACCAAAAATTAGGGAAAGATCTA
The DNA here is from genome assembly GCF_000949295.1 of Acidithrix ferrooxidans. Taxonomy (GTDB): domain Bacteria; phylum Actinomycetota; class Acidimicrobiia; order Acidimicrobiales; family Acidimicrobiaceae; genus Acidithrix; species Acidithrix ferrooxidans. The sequence continues at coordinate 8,544 of NZ_JXYS01000083.1, read as the reverse complement.
GTTTCACCCCTTGAAAAGGTTCTCCAACCATCGAAGCCTTGATTGAATCATGAGTTTGGCGATTCGGGAGTCTGGAGCAAATCCATCACATGCATGAAAGCCACCAGGCCAAACGTGCAACTCAGCGACTCCTCCATGGGCCCAGATTCTCATTGCGTAATTGACGTCTTCGTCTCGGAAAACCTCAGCAGAGCCTACCTCGATGTAAGTTGCTGGTAAATTTCCCAAATCGCTTGCGCGTCCAGGTGCTGCATAGATCGAGACCTCATCACTACCCCTTCGATCGCCAAGAAGGGCATTCCACCCGGTATCGTTGCTACCTCGATCCCAAATCCCAATTCCGTCAATTTGGTGGCTCGAAATCGTCTCGTTCCGATCATCTAGCATCGGATAGAGCAGTAGCTGTCCACAAAGCTTCGGACCGGACCTATCGCGAGCCATAAGTGCGACACCAGCTGCCAATCCACCACCGGCGCTCCCACCAGCAACCAACAGTCGATCCGGGTCAAAACCCAGCTCAGAGGCGTTATGGGCCATCCAGGTTAACCCGGCATAGCAGTCATGAACAGGCGCTGGATCTGGGTTTTCCGGAGCAAGTCTGTATTCAACGGTTATGGCAATAGCATCGAAGTGCTCAACAAAATCCAAAACATTGCCTATTCCTACAAATCGATCTCCTATGACCATTCCGCCACCGTGAATATAAAAGATGCCAGGTCCTCCGGGGATGTGATCGCTCCTTGAAAAAATTGTCACAAGAACCTCTGGATCGCCGTTAAATCCGGGCACCAAAGTTTCAGTGAACACAACGCTTCGATCGACTAGAAGGTCTTCGATCGGAACAGACATTGGGTTTGCGCGAAAGATCGGAATCATTTCGGGAGTAATTGTGGATGGGATCAAATCACCTGCGGCTGCCAGTGCGGCTGCCAGCTCTGGATCAAAAGGTGGCGCCGGATGCGAGAGGTCACTCAAATTAGCCTGCTTTCTAAATACCCGTTAAATCAAATCAGCGACCACTATAGCCCTCGGAAATCCTTGAGTCATTTGATAATTGACTCTTGCGAAAAATTCTTTCCAAAAAGTAGAGGATTCGCTTGTACTATCCCTAGAGATCCTGACAAAAAGCTACTGCGTGCTATGTACCTACACCCAAGAATTAGGTATATGTACATAGCGAATTTACCTGAAAAGCCTCAATGACAATTGAAGACTTGAATGTGCCCGACAAGATCGGCCATCAGGGTCTTTGGACAAAAAAGAATTTCCAAATTCGCTAACAAGAATCGTCGGAGTCCTAAGATTTAATCAGGTCGCCTTGGGTAACGGCGAGAACTCGTACCACCAAGGATTCAAGGAGAACCCGATGGGCATCTCCATTCAGGCCTTCGCCATGGACCCTTTTATGCAGATCCACCAAAGCCCCATCTCCATATAAGCGGCTCTCCAGATAAGGCACTAGCAGGCATTCAGAGAAGTCATCTTTGTCGAATTGACTCGCCTTATGAGCCTTACTTACAAAATATGCCAACGCTCCCAAGTCAGTCTGGATTGCGTTCTTTGATGGAGACCTGCGAGAATAGTCTTTAAACCAATTGCCTACCATGTCACCGGCCATCGGTCGCGCAAAGTAATACCCTTGTCCATAAGGAGCACCAAGGAATTTGGCAGCCTCAACCATACCAAGATCTTCCAACCCTTCCATAACTACGTCACGCCCGAAATCTCGCCCCAGATTGATCAACATCTCCATCAGGCTAAGTGTCTGTAGTGGCGACTTGTATAGCTGATTTAGGACCTCGCGATCCACCTTGATAGTTGCAAATGGCAATGTGGAAAGACGAAGCAAACTTCCATAACCAGACCCCAAGTCGTCGATTGCCAACTTCACGCCCATCTCGACCAGGCGCGCAATCGATTTATTTTGTGAATCCTCAGAGATCTCTTGAGTCTCAAGAAGCTCTAGATATAAACGACCAGCATCCACCCCCCTATGCTCTAGAGCACCTTGAACCCAGTTTGGACATTCCTCGTCCGATAGAACCGAAGGGGGAAGATTGACCGAAATGTCAAACTTCATACCCAAGCTGTCCCATTCCTTGAGGCGATCGAGGGTCTGGTCCAAACCTTGACGAAAGAGACGATCCAGTTCCACTCCACCTAGTAGCCCTAAAAAACCATCGGGATCGATAATCGTCCCGTCGTCGGTCTTCAACCTGGCGAGAGCCTCGAACTTCTCGACTTCGCCAGTAGCAAGATTCACAATTGGCTGCATATACATCTGCAGGCCACCGGAAAATAGCGTCTGACGGTATTTGAATCCAATCTCATTCCCAACGACTCGTAAAGCGTTTAAATTACATTTTCGATGTAACTCGCCGATTCGAACCTGGATGCCCTGGACGAATGGAGATAGTGCCTTGGAAGCAAACTGATTTGGAAAAGCTCCATAGATCTCCACAAGAGAGACTATCCGTTTATTTTCATCAAATATCGGAACAAATGTAACACACCTAATCGCCCCACCCCGAGCCTTTTTCGTACCCTCTCCTAATGGAACCAGAGCTTGAGCGTTCGAAGTCGTGACAATCGTCTCGGTATGCCACGATCGAGACAGTAACTCTCTTTCGCCCATAAACCTAAATAGATTAGCGTGAAGGGATCCGCTATCGCCTTTGGATTCATCGTGATTTTGGGCAGAGGCTAGCACCTCAAGGCGAAACTCCCCTTCGGAGTCCAATTTCCAAAGCGCTACGCCAACTATTCCCGGAAGACCGCTTAGCCTTTCGAGTTCAGAATCACGAATAATATTCCATTCAGTGTAGTCATTGGAAATTTCCCTACTGAGGAATAGGCGGTACGAACCGATCGTCTCTTCCATCGAACGCAATTGCACCTGTGCATCTTCGTGAAGTCGCATCTCAGAGGCTAATAACAGACGATACCGATCACGTGAATCAAATGGAGCGACTCCTAAATGTCCATTAAGTAGGCTACGGTACATCGAAACTGACCTCATCAAGGTAGAGCTATCGCTTCCAATCAATGCATGGACCCCTCCAATCCTTTTGGCTGACTCTTCAATATCCAAACGCGTCGTCTTAGGTGAAAGCAAAAATTGAAGATGGCTAGCTTGGATCTTCTTTAGAGCATGCATCTCCTCGACGGTTAATGTAGAAAATATCGAATTCGCATCACTCTCTTGAAGCAAACCACCATAAAACTCTTCCACAAATTCAGTAGCTGCTACCTCAATATATCTGTGAGCTCTTTCTAAGAGTCCAACGATTTCACTGCCGTAAGTGGGGTCATCGTCGTTTTCATCATCTGTCCCCCCAGCCATTCGCCACCACGAGTGCCGCGAACCTTTTGCCTCTTTGGAACGATAGAGAGACAGATCGGCTTTGCGCATAAGCATATCGCCATCTCGAGCCTCAAATGGGTAGAGCGCAACCCCAAGGCTCATGGCAAGATTGACAAAGCACCCAGGCGATACCTCAAATGGAGCTTCTACGGCCTCATGAAGACGCGCCATAATAGCGTCCAAATTCTCCTTGAGTCGCGTACGATCAATACCTCGAAAAACGACTACAAACTCGTCACCACCGAGTCGTGCAACCAAATCATCATCGCGCAACCTCATCTGAATTCGACGGGCAAACTCCCTTAAAACGACATCTCCGGCATGATGGCCCCAGCAATCATTTACGAGCTTGAAATCATCGAGGTCAAGCATGCCAACACCGACCGTTGATTCAACTATTTCAGCCTTTTCGAGTGCATCTTCAAGAAATACTTCCAACCGCAGGCGATTAGCCAACCCGGTCAGTGGATCATGCAGTGCTAGATGCTCAATTTGACGATGCATCCGATGTTCCCTATTCACCCTATCAACTCGCTCAAGGCCATTAGAGAGGCTCTTAGCAACTTCATTCAATAACTCACTAAATTGATCCTGTCTGAAGGTGCTAGGAGAATCCAGAATCAATAGCGACCCCCACTGTTGCCCATCACGGCTTATAGGCACACTAAAGACATCTTGTTCGAATGGCTTTTGGCCATTTGAATGCTTTGGGTCGACCTCGATCTCCCAATTGGAGGTTCTATTGAGTTGTCCATCCCCAACGGTCAATTGGTCATCTAGAGAACTGCCTCTTTCGATGAACGTGGACGAAGCGAGGTCAAGAAATCTCAGATATTGCCCCGTTCCTGAAGATCCGGCCCTAGCGACGACCTCGACACCATTTTCATTGGCTTCAGCAACGATAAGAGCTGACTTCATGCCAAGAATATCAACCACCAAACTACACACCTGACCTAGTAATTCCGCCTCGTCGTTGGCCCTTACCACGGCAGAATTCACCTCGGCTAAAAGGCGCGTTAGCAAAACCAGTCTCTTGCTCTTTTGAATCTCTTCTTCGAGTTTGAGGTTTAACTCCATCACCTCGAAGGTACGCCACCCCAAAGTGTCGTTTAGCGCACTTACAGAGTCTACGAGAAGGTCCTTGGCGGAATTTTCCCGATCCGTTGAGAGGTCTCCCTCGCCATTGCCTTCTTGGCAATCGCGAATCTGGCGTGTCATACGGGAATCCACCTCCATAATATGATGCAGGAGCCATTGCGCTAAAAACGAGGTGAGATTCAGAATCACCTCACGGGGATTAATTTGCGCGAAGTCTTGGGCCCGCTCAAGAAATTGAACAAAATTACGATGGGCCTGCATATGAGACCTGCAGTCTTCATCTGGCAAACGAAACCGGACCATAAGTTCTTCCTCAGCGCCAAAGTGGTACCGAGTGTATTCAACAAGCCGCACCAAAATCTCTTTTAGCTCCGCGTAATAGGAAGATCTCTCAAGGCATGCTGCAAGCTCATTGAAGATAGCCACCAACCGCATATGCTGATCATCAACTATATCTAGCCCGCATAACAGCTGTTTGCTCCAAAGAAGCTGACCAGATATGTATCCATCCCGAACATTTATTCCATCGGAGTTTGAGTCATCATTTGACCGGCTCCTACTATCCAAACTCAACGCACCCCTCCCTGCTAATTGGGGTTATGGGCATCTCCGCTAACTTCATTTAAATCCAATTCAACGCCGCACCACTCTACTGCAAAGAACTTAACCAACAATGCCACTGCCTTCTCCTAAGTAACTATCGTCAACGAAGCACCCATGCCTAAACCTATCTCATGCTTAGTAAGGCTAATTCTTGCACATAAATCATCTCAAGTCTTCAAAAGAAACTATTAAGTATTGCGAAACCGACGATGTCAAAAAGATGGGCCCAGCTCCCCAGCTCCCCAGCTCCCCAGCTCCCCAGCTCCCCAGCTCCCCAGTGATCAAGGCGTACCAATTTTCAAGTCACCCAAGTTGACCTTGATGAAGAACCATAATTCTGCCCAAACAAGGTTTCAAATCCCACGACAAACGGTGAGAAACCGCCCTATCACGAAGAAGAAAATTTCTCAGGTTTAGGACCAAATCCCTAACGGCTGACTCGTGCTTGGCTCAAAGATCTACAACTAGGAGGTTTTAGCGCGAGAAAAATCCTATCAATTCCCCCAAAGCGCCTCAACCATAAATCTCCTACAACCACCAAGGCGACAGCACGGGGCAAATCAACACAATGTTCCTCAATACAAGCAAGGAATTTCCCAAGACTAATCATGAAGTGGATTTCTTATTATCGAATCTAATGTGGCGCGAGTGGGATTCTATATTTTTAGTATTCAATTAATTTTTATGAGTATTTCCGAAAGAGATACACCCATTCAAAGATATCTCTGACCAACCGACTCTGGCTTGGTAATGCAATTTTATATGGTGTTAGGTTTGACTCACTTTCAATATCCACGGTGGATTAGAATCATAAAATGAGCAATAGATCTTGGTGGGGATGGGGAAACAGTGACGAGGGTCTCTCCAAGGCAGCCCGAAACCAAGTCACCCAGATGCTCATTGCTTCCTTTGGCGCGGACTCGATGAATCGCCAAGATCCAACCGAGATTGGAGAGATCCATCTTCGCAAGCCCCGGGTTGAATTGGCCAGTTCAATTACGATACCTTCGCGAAACGACCCTCTAAGTCGTATTACTCATTCATACGGAAAGAGCTACAAAGATCTTATACGAGGCTTCCGCGGCCAGTACGAAAATCCGCCCGATATAGTTTCATACCCACGAAACGAAAACGAGATTGTACAACTCCTCGATTGGGCTGAAAGCTGTGAGGTAGCCGTAATACCCTTTGGAGGAGGTAGCTCCGTCACAGGAGGCGTCGAACCCAGCACCGAGGGAAGGTTCAAACGCACCTTGGTTATTGACATGTCATCGATGAACAAAGTACTTGAGATCGACTTAGAATCCAGATCGGCAAAGATTCAAGCCGGCATCTTTGGTCCAAAGTTAGAAGACGAGTTGCGTCCAAACGGGCTAACATTACGGCACTTTCCCCAGTCATTTGAGTTTTCAACTTTAGGTGGATGGATTGCCACACGGGCGGGTGGCCACTATGCAACTCTTTACACCCACATAGATGACTTCGTAGAGGCCATCGACCTCATCACACCAGCCGGCCGACTCTCCACTCTAAGATTCCCTGCTAGTGGCGCGGGACCACAACCCGAAAGGCTCATACTGGGCTCTGAAGGCGCCTTTGGGATAATAACCCAGGCATGGATGCGCCTTCAAGATCGTCCCCAATTTAAATCGGTAGAGTCAGCATCATTCTCGCGCTTCGAAGACGCAATATCAGCGCTGAAACAACTTTCACAGAGCGGTTTAAATCCGTCGAATCTTCGACTGCTCGACCCAATCGAAGCTGCAATTTCAATCGGAGACTCCTCTGGAGATACAATTGTCTTAGTTGGATTCGAGTCAAAAGACCTACCGACACAAGGCTTAATGAGCCAAGCGACAGAGATTCTGGCATCTCACACCGGCAAATTCCAAAAGCCAACCTCTGCCTCATCAACCTCTGCGAATCTATGGAAGCAATCATTCCTAAAGGCACCTTACCTCAGGGATCATCTAATCTCACTCGGCATTATGGTTGAGACCTTTGAGACCGCATGCACATGGAGCAACTTCGACAACCTTCGCTCCAAAGTTACCATCGAAGTTAAAAAAGCATTGGATGCAATCTGTGGCGGAGGCTACGTTAGCATGCGCATCACCCACGTCTATCCAGATGGGCCAGCTCCATACTTCACCGTCATAGCCCCAGCAAAGACGAATAGCGAAATAGCACAATGGGAAGAGATAAAGTCGGTAGCCAGTGAAGCAATCCTTGCAAGTTGCGGTACTATCACTCACCACCACAGCGTTGGTCGCGACCATCAATCATACTATCTAAGACAAATACCGACCTTATTCGAACAGAGTTTACGGGCGATGAAAGATAGGCTCGATCCAAAAGGAATCATGAACCCAGGAGTGCTTATCCCTGATCATAGCCTCGCTATTTAGCCTGAATCCACAGAAATGGACCAGCTTGAGCCCCTCGGTGTGAATCCAAGTCGGTTTTTTGGAACTGATTTAGGTTTGACGGAGGGTCTATGGCTTAAATCTGGTTTCAGAGTGCCAAATATGACCTATTCGCTTTGTGGTTGAGCCTGTTTGGTCATTTTTGAGATTCTGAAATCTCATTTTGGGTATAGTGACCTAATCCCTTGTCTTCTAGAGCAGTTCCTTCAAGTAATATTCAGTGTGTTAGGTAACCAGATGTTCAGGTGATGGCGATCTCAAACATACTTATCAAGTTTCGTAAGCAAGAGCCATTTTGGAATCAGATTCGCGGAGTAGCGGATGTGGAGACGCAAACACACATGTATTGAGAAGTCGCTCTACCAAGGACATTTCAAAGTGCCTTCGGTTGAATCGGTATGCGAATTCCTCGAGGTAAAGTTGCTTATGTTCCTCACGTCCGTGGTATGTTCCGTCGATAAATTTCTTGCAGTTCCCTATCAGGATGTTGAGCCATTTGAATGTTACATGTGCTTGTTCGTCTTTGGATAGAGTGATCGAATGCGCTAGTCCAAGGTCTCGAGCACATACCCCGTAACTTGGGTTACCATCACTTATCAGCTTGGTATCGGAATCTAAACGTCTCATAAAAACATCTTTGAATGATTTAGCAGTGGTATCTTTGATTACTTCCATGAAGCAATGAGTAGGAGCACCATTGCTAATCGACACTCCAATTAGGACATTGGTTTGTTTTGTTCCCTTTCCTCTTCTGCCTTCGCCATGGCTCTCACCACCTAAAAAGAACTCATCTACCTGGACGTTTCCTCCAAGTTTATATAAACCATTTCGGTCAGCCATTGCTTTTCGTAGCTTATTTAGCATCAACCAGCCAGTCGAATAAGATACTTGAACGAATTTAGCAATGGTAGTAGCCGAAAGACCACGCTTGTCGTTGGACAATAGATAGATAGCGGAGAACCACTTGGATAAAGAGATATGGCTTCGATGGAAGATGGTTCCGGAGGTAACGCTAGTTTGACGGTGACAAGATTTACATTGAAAAAGTGGAGC
>NZ_JXYS01000082.1 GCF_000949295.1 Acidithrix ferrooxidans | reverse complement strand
GGAGAGGATGTATGAGGCGAGGTTCACAACACGTACCTGAGGAAGAATGAGAAACCTCGCGTTGCCAACCACAAGGTGCAGCCGTGCTTCGCGGGTCGCTTTGTCCCAGCCGATATAGTTATCGCGTGGTGCGCAGCTCCATGGCGAGGCAGCGAAGCCGATCGCAGCGATAGTTCCAGAGGAGCTCTCGATGAGATAGCGCCCCTCAGCACCGGCAAAGGTGGTGTAGCCGAGGTAGTGGTAGCTTGCAATGAGGTTTCGCCAGCGCTGCTTTTGGGCTTTGGTATCTGCTATGGCGAACTTGATTGGACAGAGATCGTCGAGCGATTCAGGATAGGCAAAGGGTAGCTCAGCGATTGGCTCTGCGTAGCGGGTGATGCGGCCGTTGCCGTTGCCATGCAGTGGCTTAGGCAAGGTGATGAGTCCGTCTCTGTCCATGCGCAACAATGCAACGCGCGCCGACATGTCCTTCTTGCGCCCGTCGAGACGGTACCAGCCAAGCGCCTCGCAGACTGCGTCAGCAATTGCCTGTCTTGTCGGGTACACAGCGATCAGGTCGGAGATGACCTCAAGGTCTGCTTGGGAGAAGTCCCGCCCACAGTAGCGCAGTGTTTCACTCATGGCATTGGACCAGGTGGCGACATGCGCCACTCAACAAGATCAGTCTCGCTCGCAACCCAGGGGAAGAACCGCTCCAGCGCGGCGGGATTCGGGGCCCTTCCCCCAGCGGCGGCACATTCTTGTAGGTAGGCGATGAGATAGGCGAGTGGGTTGCACCCAGCACGCTGGGCGGTGGCGGTAATGGTCCAGATCCGCGCGGCCAGGGTGGCTGCCCATATTGAACCGGATCCATAGCAGTTCTTGCGTATTACTGCCGGGTTGCGAAGTACAGCCTCTGCTGGGTTGTTATCGAGTGGCAACTCGGGAAACTCTTCATGACGGCAAAGGCCTTCCCATTCACGATCCAGTGTTGCGAGCACCTTTATGGCCCCAGGGTGAAGCGTCGGATCGCAAGCCTCAGCCTTTCTGGCAGTATCCATTGCTCTGATGATCCTGGTAAAGTCCTCCTCAGCGCGTAAGCGCCCGGTAGTTCCCGTCTCAAGTGCTTGGCGTGCATGATGTGCTACATAAAGCGACCCGATGCGAGCGAGCCATGAAGTAGTCCAACTCCGCAGCTCTTGATGCGCATCGCTAGCGCGGATGAAGTAGCACCTGATGTGTGCCCAACACCACAACGGGTCTACTCCCTCAAGTGCACCAAGGGGCTGGTAGACACTGTAAAAGTCTGAGCTTATCAGGAGCTGTCGGCCAGGTTCGAGCGAACCCGCATCTATATCGATACCCAAATGCTCGGCTACCACTCTCGTCGAGCATTTGGGATCGATCAAGAACACCACGGTGTCGGGACCGAGGAAGGTCCACAGCCACCAGCGGTTGCCCGCTTTGTCAGCTACCGCCTCGAACACCTTCCAGGATGTCTCGTCGATGTGCAGATGCGCCGACTTTGCGTTCCTCTCCCTAATCGCTGCGTCAAGTTGCTCAAGTAGGTCCGAAAGCGCCTTGAGCGCTCCTGTCAAGGTGCCTTTTGAAACCTCGAACCCGTCATTTGAGAGAGCTGCGACGATGCGTTCCAAGGGACGCCCGATCACGTACTTCTCCACTACCAAGCGGCCCAGGAACCCTGAGGTGAACATTCCCTTGGGGATTGGCTTGGCCGGGACCGGTGCGACGAGCATGCCCCGAGTCTGACACTTGCAGGTGCGCCGGTAGGTAGGGCGGCGATGTCGGTGTCGCACGATGTGTACTTGCCAGTCGATCTGGTAGGGGGTCTCTTCGCCGAAGGCGGCATAAGGTGCCCCGCAACCCGAACAGATTCGCTCGTTGTCTGGTACGTCGTGGATCACTTCGACGGTTTCAAGGGCCGAGTAGTCCCGTCGGCCATGCCCTGGACTCTCTGGTTGTTGACCACGGGGGCGTTTCTCACCTGTGATATCGTCTTTGCCTCTTCTAGGCTCGACTGGCTTACTCTTCTCCTACGAGGTGCCAAAGACGAGCTTTGCGAGAGTCGTCACCTTCTCGGTGAGTGCACCAATCTGGCCTTCGGGTTCACTAACCCGTGCTCGAAGCTCGGCGTTCTCCGCCTGAAGACGGGCATTATCGCCAGCGAGGCGTTCTGCCTCCGCCGCCTTCTAGTACGCTGACTCGGTTGTATGCAAACTGTCCATGACTACCAGTTAACACTATCTAGCGCTTCGTGTTCAGTCCCTGTTTTCGTCAGGGGTGGTACGGGTTCACCGAACGTTTACTAAAAATTAGCGACTTCATTCCCTTTACTTACGGATTTAAGATACTTCAATCACAATGGATGGGAACCAGCACAAATCTAGGCGTGGATCTGTCGGTTATCTCTGCGACGATTTTGCTAGGAGCCTTTATCACCAATCGAGTATTTCGTTGGGAATAGTTGATTTCAGATATGCTTTTTATCCGTTGGACATAGCTCGCAAGAACCAACGATTTTTACCAACTGATAAAAAGCCGAATCAAATCTCTAATTTTTCGTAATAAATTCCAGCATTCCCTCTGTGATTATCTCTGAATCGTAGTCCAGCGTAGCGACGTGAAATGACTTTTCCAGAACTACTCTTGTTACGTTTTGGGCATTATCGCGGAGGTATTCGCCCGATTCAACCGCAACTACATGGTCTTGTGTCGAATTGAATAGCAGGATCGGTATGGCAATCTCACTTACCTTGGGCGAAAGTTCCTTTGCCGCTTCGAATAGAGACTTAGCCGCTCGCACTGGTGCCCCTGGATATGATGCCTCCTCCATCTCCGGATTTGCTATGTCCGAGCCAATGGCTGGAAAAATTTCTAGACCACTTTCTAAAACTTGATCGATCAAGTCGAAGAAGTCAGGCGGTGGAGGTAGGACCAGTGGATTTACAAGTACCATTGCCTTTACTCGGCGATTGCGCAATGCGAGATCAAGAGAGAGGGTTCCTCCCATCGAGATGCCAACCACATAGATCGCTTCGTTCTCTTCGCCTAGGCCTTGAGCTGCTTGGTCAACATCTCTGAGATAGTCCTCGTATCTAGTCCCGAGCATATCTTCCAAGACGGTACCGTGGCCCGAAAGCAGTGGAACGCTTACGGTATGGCCGGCGTTAGCAGCTGCAATGTATTGAGGCAAAAAGGTTTGAGGTGAGCCAGTGAAGCCATGAATGAACAGCACCTTCTTTGAATCTGGGCCTCCGTCGACAAAGAAGGGCTGCCGATGGTCATTGGGTACATCAAATTGTGGTGTCATTTCTCTCCTTTGCAAGACTTTAGATATCTCGCAATTGAACCTTTTGTTTTTCGGTCCGTAAATTTATTTTCGGATCTATCTACAAATTTCTACCTTAGCCGATAGCGGCTATTGAAGATTGAGGATTTTCTTATGGCTGATACAAATAGTCGATCAATTTTTGCTCAAGGTTCTGCTCTCGTTTTATAGACGTGCCCTTACTGGGTTTTTGCAAGGAATACACTTTGTGATCTCACGGCCATGAGATTGTACCGCGAGACTAAGGACGATGCCCTTTGGCGTGTAGCATTTGGATTTTGGCTATCTGCGTTGTCTTAGGTTGATGAAAAGGGTGACAGGCCGATTGCTATCTGTCGCTTATCGGCTAATTTCACTGATCTGCATTGAATCCTTTTGAAGTTGCGGCGAGATTTCAATAGACCTGAAGGAAAGCGGCGATATGTAGCAACTTTAAAGCTTGTAACTAACATGTAGTGCAATTGCCGATGGAGGTTTTTAGATCGTGGAAAAGTATCCGTTTTTGTCACCCGAGTGGATCGAGAGAGTCCGCGATATCCGCCAGGCCTATAGCGTGCAAAGCGATACGCCTTCGGTGGATGTAGCAATTCGGATGAACCAGATTGTAACCGATGTCCCATTTGGCGATAGTGAAGTCAAGATCTATATCGACTCTTCGGAAGGCTTTATCGACATAGAGTTGGGCGAACTTGAAGATGCAGAAATTACGATTCGAATCGACTATGAAACGGCAAAGTCGATCTTTGTGGATCTCGACTTTCAGGTTGCAATGACAGCTTTTATGGCTGGAAAGATCAGGGTGACCGGCGACTTCACTAAGTTGATAGCTTTGCAAAGTGCTTTTTCTCCTGAATCCCTTTCTCCTAATGAAATTGTGGCCAAGATAAAGGATTTGACTTCCTAGGGCAACCATCAAGACTTTCAAGAGTTCCAGCGCCTTTGACACGGTGAGATCTATTCTCCGTTCAAGGTTCAAGGTTCAAGGTTCAAGGTTCAAGGTTCAAGGTTCAAGGTTCAAGGTTCAAGGTTCAAGGCTAAGGGATAAATAGGTATTTGAGACTCTATAAGGATCGTTTCTGTTTGGATGATTTAATCCGGGAATTTTTTTGCACTATGGTAAGTTGCGTTGAATTTGAGATTTGCTTCTTATCAAAGTCCTAAGAGTGATCGATCAGTCGATCGATTACAGAGCTGATAGACCTAGTCTGTAAGACATGTCAGCAGATAAGATTTCGAGCAATGAAACGCGCCATATTGCGCACTTAGCCAGACTGGCCTTGTCTGAGGCTGAGATCGAGGACTTCACCGGACAGCTAGCGGCAATCTTGGAGCACGCTAAAGATATCGAAAGCTTAAATCTTGATGATGTCGCCCCAACTCGCCATGCGCTCCCGATTAAAAATGTTATGCGTAGCGATGAAGTCCGCAAAAGTGTAAATCGCGAAGAGGTCCTTAGAATGGCGCCAGAAACCCAAGCCAATATGTTCTTGGTTCCAAAGATTATCGGAGAGGACTAACCAGTAAAAGTGGAAATTATCGAATTAGGCGCTGTTGAAATAGCCAAAGCTGTCAAGTCAGGTGAATTGAGTGCTCTTGAGGTTGTCTCAGCTCATTTGAGTGAGATAAATGAGCATGACGGCGATGTCGGTGCCTTTTTATTGGTTATGGCGGATCGAGCGATCGAACGGGCCAAAGAGATCGACAAACGACGCTCCGGCGGCGAAGAACTTGGAGCTCTTGCTGGTGTGCCTGTTGCACTAAAAGACAATATAGTTCTTCAAGGAGTGGAAACGACGTGTGCCTCAAAGATTTTGAGTGGTTGGGAGCCACCATATACCGCCACCGTGATCGAAAAGCTAATCAGTCAGGGTGCAATTCCTATCGGTAAGACCAATTTGGATGAGTTCGCTATGGGTTCATCGACTGAGAACTCGGCCTACTTTCCTACTCGTAATCCTGTCAAACTTGACCGAGTTCCAGGTGGATCGTCAGGTGGTAGCGCTGCAAGCGTCGCTTCTAGATTCGCACCAATAGCCATTGGTTCTGATACTGGGGGTTCGATACGTCAGCCGGCATCCTTATGCGGGGTTGTTGGCGTGAAGCCAACTTATGGGTTGGTTTCTCGTTATGGATTGATTGCATTTGCCTCGTCGTTGGATCAGATCGGTCCTTTTGCCAAGAGCGTTGACGATGCGAGTCTTGTCTTATCTGTAATCGCTGGCCATGACGGTATGGATTCGACATCGAGTCGAACTGCAACATATGAGCATGCGCCCAACGAAAGCGATATCTCATCATTGCGAATTGGAGTTATCCAGGAGATGATGAGCGACGTTTCAAATGATGTGCTTGGCGTCTTTAATCAAAGCCTTGATGCGCTCAGAAGTTGCGGAGCCAAGGTGGAGACTGTGTCCATCCCTGCCGTTAGATATGGACTGTCGTCGTATTACCTGATCGCCCCCGCAGAGGCATCTTCAAACTTAGCACGTTTTGATGGGGTTCGTTATGGGCTTCGAGTTACAGGCGCAGATATGAATGAGACCTATGGCCTGAGCCGAGAAGCGGGTTTTGGCCCAGAGGTGAAGCGGCGCATAATGCTGGGAACCTATGCGCTTTCGGCCGGATACTACGACGCACTATATGGTAAGGCCCAGAAGGTGAGAACCTTGATTGTGAGCGAGTTTGCTCGCGCATATAGTGACTTTGACGTCCTTGTCTCTCCGACCTCGCCTACAGTTGCCTTTGGCTTTGGTGACAAGAGCGACCCACTTTCGATGTACATGTCCGATGTATGCACAATTCCGTCTAATTTAGCTGGTCATCCAGCGATGAGCGTCCCATTTGGTGGCGGAGCAGATGGCCTGCCAGTTGGGGTTCAGATTCTCGCTCCAGCCCTTTCAGAGAGAGTGATGTTCCAGGTTGCTCGCGCATTAGAAGGCGCATCGACCTACATGGCCAAGCCTCAATGGGCGCATTGACAAAGATCTGTTTAAGTGGTTTATTACAGGAACAGTATAGGGATGAATTATGGCAATTGAAGATGAATATATAATTACCATTGGACTCGAAGTCCACTGTGAACTAAAGACGAATACCAAACTATTTTGCGGATGTGCCAATCAATTTGGCTCAGAGCCAAACACGAATATATGTCCTGTGTGCCTAGGGCTCCCTGGTTCTTTACCGGTGATTAATGAGCGCGCGGTTGAATATGCCATTCGTATCGGTTCGGCTCTTTCATGTGAGATTAGACCGTCTGTATTTCATCGCAAGAACTATTTCTATCCGGATATGCCAAAGGACTATCAAGTTTCTCAGTACGATGAGCCAATTTGCGTAAATGGAAAGTTGGAACTCCCGTCGTTTCCCAAGACTGTGCGAATCGAACGGGCGCATATGGAAGAAGATACTGGAAAGACGACACATGTTGGGACTTCTGGTCGAATACATGGGGCTGATTTTTCATTGGTGGACTACAACCGAGCTGGAATTCCTCTGGTGGAGATCGTTTCGGCTCCTGATCTCTCAAGCGCAGATGAAGCTCGAGAATATGTCTCTGAACTTCGGGCTATCTTAGTTTCCACAAAGGCAAGTGATGGCAAGATGGAAGAGGGCTCGCTGCGTGTGGATGCAAATGTCTCGGTAAGGCCCCTGGGCACCGAGAAATTGGGCACCAGATGCGAGATTAAGAATTTAAATTCCCTTCGATCACTCGGTCGAGCGATCAATTACGAAGCTCGGCGTCAAATGGAGGCTTTGTCTGCTGGTCAATCGATACGACAGGAGACTCGCCATTGGAATGAGGACCAAGGGGTTACCTCTGCACTTCGCTCCAAAGAAGAGGCCTATGACTATCGTTATTTCCCAGAGCCCGATCTAACGCCATTGGATCCAGATATGGATGAGGTGGCTACGATAGCGCGGGCCCTTGGGATCCTTCCACCGGCACGGAGGCTGCGATTGAGGGAACTACTAGATGGAGAGCTTACGAGAAGTGAGCTGGAGCAGGTTCAAACCTGTGTCAAGTTTGATTTGGATGAGCATGTGCTGGATGCTGTGAGAACTGGGGTACCAGCGCGCCTTGCTTTAGCACGGGGCTCGAATGAGCTTGCATCTTATGTAAATCAAGCCACTGTAGACTCTTTCGAAGTCGCGGAGTTTCCCCGTGGCAAATTCATTGAAGTTATTTCGCTTGAAAGTCAAGGTAAGGTCTCATCCACCCAGGCGAAGACACTTTTGTCTCGAATCGCTTCGAACCATAACGAAGAAGTGTCGGCCCTTATCGAGGAACTCGGATATAAGGCAGCCTCTCAAGATGAGATTTCGGAACTCCTCGATAGGTTGATCAGTGAAAATTCAATGGAATGGGAACGACTTTGCGCTGGAGAGAATCAGCTGGCGGGGTTTTTTATTGGAAAAGCAATGAAGATTACCAACGGTAAGGTCAACGGAAAGACCTTAGCCTCGGAGATGGCAGCCCGTCGATTGGGCTAAAGTGCGGGTCCGCTTTGCATCTTTGGCCCTGATGATAGTGCCATGGGGAAGCGGTAGCGTTGAAAAAAGTGCACGCAGAAATGATCATTGATTTGGTATTGGTCTCTTTAAAAACTTTGTTAGGGTGACTTTTTGGAAATTTGGATGCTATTCGAATAACCTATTAGTGCAGTAAGAAAATCTACGAGATGGATAGACGGTGGTTTGCATGTCAGGATCAATGAAGCCAAGATCAGGCGACGTTACGGATGGCTTTCGTCGAGCCCCGGCTCGAGCGATGTTACGAGCCGTCGGTATGGGTGATCAAGACTGGGATAAGCCCCAAATTGGGGTGGCCTCTTCATGGAACGAGGTTACTCCATGTAATATGCCTTTAGACGTTTTAGCCAAGAGTGCCAAGCAAGGAGTCCTTTCCGCGGGCGGTTTTCCATTGGAGTTTAATACCATCGCTGTCTCTGATGGAATTTCAATGGGCCATGAAGGCATGCATGCCAGCTTGGTCTCTCGAGAGGTGATAACCGATAGCGTTGAGACCGTTATGCACGCTGAACGATTCGACGGTATGGTGACTTTAGCTGGTTGTGACAAGTCGCTGCCCGGTATGTTGATGGCTGCTGCTCGCTTAGACCTCCCAACTGTATTTTTATACGGTGGAACTATCATGCCAGGAATCCACAAGGGTGAGGCGATCGATATAGTTACCGTCTTCGAAGCGGTCGGAGCCCGCGCGGCCGGAGCGCTCAGCGATGAAGAGTTGGCTCTTATTGAATCTGAAGCATGTCCAACTATTGGTTCATGTGCAGGTATGTTCACCGCAAACACAATGGCATCGGTTGCGGAGGCGCTAGGGATGGCGCTTCCTGGATCATCGTCGGCTCCAGCCATCGATTCACGACGGTCGGATTACGCCTTTCAATCTGGAGAGGCCGTTGTCGCTTTGCTGGAGCGAGGAATTCGCCCTCGACAGATAATGTCAAAGGCAGCATTCGAGAATGCAATCGCCCTCGTCATGGCTCTTGGTGGGTCCACCAACGCCGTTCTTCACCTGTTGGCGATTGCCTATGAGGCCCGAGTTGACTTGACCTTGGCTGACTTTAATCGCATTGCCGCGCGTACCCCACACATCGCCGATACTAAGCCACATGGAAAGTATCACATGAGTGATCTCGATCAAATCGGCGGAGTTCCTGTTGTGATGGCGCATCTATTAGAGGCCGGTCTTTTAAATGGTGACTGTATGACTGTTACGGGAAAGACCATAGCGGAGAACTTGGCGCAGATCAACCCGCCTCAGCCAGATGGCAAAGTCGTGCATAGTCTCTCTTCGCCGCTTCATGAGATTGGCGGAATCGCCATTCTTAGCGGTTCTTTAGCTCCCTTGGGTTCAGTCGTCAAAGTCGCAGGTATCGACCAGTTCACCTTTGACGGTACGGCTGCGGTATTCGATGGGGAAGAAAAGGCGCTGGATGCGATTTTAGCTGGTGAGATCAGGCCAAATACCGTTTTGGTAATTCGATACGAGGGGCCTAAGGGCGGTCCTGGCATGCGCGAGATGTTAGCGGTTACCGGTGCGCTAAAAGGTGCTGGAAGAGGTGGCGATTGTGCGCTGGTAACCGATGGTCGCTTTAGTGGTGGAACGCACGGTTTTTGTATCGGTCACGTAGCGCCTGAGGCTCTAGACGGTGGTCCGATTGCAATTGTGCAAAATGGTGATCGAATAACTATAGACGTGAATACAAAGACGATCGATCTTCATTTGACTAAAGACGAGATGGAGCGCCGTTTTGCCAACGTCAAGGCTCCGATGCCCAGATACACATCTGGAGTGTTGGCAAAGTATGCCAAGTTGGTCCAGGGTGCAGAGATCGGTGCCGTCACGAATTTCTTTTCGTAATCGGTGATATCTAAGTAGTTAGCAGGCCTTCTGGCCCTCGAAAGGGTGATATCTTGAGTGGCCAGAAGGTGCTAAAGCTTTGATTGGGTGGACTGATTATATAGATTTGATTTGACGAATGGTTGAATGGGTATTAGGATATAGGGCAATGAAATTATCTGCCTTCTTTGAAGTAGTACTTGTAGTCTTGTAGCGCCGAAGCACTGCTTCAAGGCGCTACTTAACCTCCCAACAGGGAGGTTTTTTTATACCTCAAATTGACTATTGAAATGATTGCAGCGTGAGTTTACGGGACGAAGGATGACAATAAGATGAAATTAACAGGTGCACAAGCATTAGTCAAGAGTCTTGAGATGCAGGGCGTCGACGTCGTTTTTGGCCTACCTGGCGGGGCGATTTTGCCAGTGTACGATCCTATTATAGACTCACCAATTCGTCATATCTTGGTCCGTCATGAGCAAGGCGCTGGCCATATGGCCGAAGGGTATGCTCAGGCAACTAACCGACCGGGCGTCGCGATTGTTACATCTGGACCTGCCGCGACCAACATAGTAACGCCACTTGCGGATGCATATATGGATTCGATTCCCATGGTGGTAATAACTGGTCAGGTGGCGACCTCTTCGATTGGGACTGATGCCTTTCAAGAGGCAGATACGACTGGCATCACCATGAGTATTACAAAGCACAACTGGCTCGTAAAAGATGCGAATGAGATTCCAGAGACCATAGCTCAAGCATTCCATGTGGCTACGACTGGCCGCCCGGGTCCCGTCTTAGTGGATCTCCCCAAGGACGTTGCTAACCAGATGATGGATTGGTACTGGCCAGAGACGATCGACTTGCCTGGCTATCGTCCTAATACCAAGGGGCACCCACGCTCTATAGCGGCTGCTGCTCGAATGATCAAAGAGGCCAAGGCTCCGGTTTTCTATATTGGCGGTGGATGTATCAGGGCTAATGCAACAAGTGCGCTATTTTCACTTGTCGAAAAGACTCAGATTCCCGTTGTTACGACCTTGATGGGTCGCGGAGCGTTCCCCGACGAGCATCCCCTATGTCTCGGTATGCCTGGTATGCATGGCAACTACACTGCCATAACGTCGATGCAAAAGGCTGACTTGCTGATCACGCTCGGCGCGAGGTTTGACGATAGGGTAACCGGGAAGGTCTCTGGCTTTGCACCAAATGCCAAGGTTATCCACGTCGACATTGACCCTGCCGAACTTGGTAAGGTGCGTAGAGCCGATATCCCAATCGTTGGTGACGTAAAGCTGGTCATTCAAGAGCTCATCGAGGCACTCGATCGAGGCGAAGCAGGTGAGATGCAAGCTCAAGATATCTCTGCTTGGATTTCTCAGATTCGTCAGTGGCAAGAAAAGTATCCGCTTGCATATGAAAAAGATCCAGCCGATGGCTCGCTAAAGCCGCAGTACGTTGTTGAGACCTTATCGTCACTGGCTCCTCCAGGAACAATTCTGGCTTCAGGCGTAGGACAGCATCAGATGTGGGGATCGCAGTATTGGAAGTTTAATGATGCAAACACCTGGATCAATTCAGGAGGCCTTGGAACGATGGGATTTGCAATACCCGCGGCCATAGGTGCAAAGGTAGGACGACCAGACAAGATGGTTTGGGCAGTAGATGGAGATGGGTGTTTTCAAATGACGGCCCAAGAGTTGGTGACCGCCTCTGCCGAGCGAATTCCTGTAAAGATTGCACTTTTGAATAACGCCTATCTTGGCATGGTGCGTCAGTGGCAAGAGATGTTTTACGATCAAAGATATTCCGAGGTTTATCTCTCTCCAGACCTACCAGACTACGTCAAATGGGCAGAGGCTATGGGGTGCGTTGGCATTCGAGTCGAATCTCCTGAAGAGGTGGCCCCTGCGATTGAAAAGGCGAATGAGATCGATGACCGATCTGTGGTTATCGAATTTAGGACAGATTGGCGCGAGAAGGTCTTCCCGATGGTCCCCTCGGGTTCGACCAACGATGAAGTTTTTCTTGGACCTATGTTTGAAGGGAAGTAGATGACCGTTTCAGGACCTAACCTTATTCCAATGAGTTTACCTGGTGGAAAAAGCGCCAATGAGATAGATCACCATGTTCTATCGGTACTGGTGGAGAATAAAGCGGGAGTTTTGGCGCGGGTGGCACAGCTGTTTTCACGCCGCGGCTATAACATCTATTCGCTTGCTGTAGCGCCGACCGACGATCAGAGATTCTCACGGTTGACCATTGTTGTAGATTTGGAGTCGGTAACGCTAGAGCAGATCACCAAGCAGCTCCATAAATTGATTAATGTTATCAAAATTACAGAGATCGATCCCCGAGACTCTGTTGAGCAGGAGTTGTTGCTTGCTGTGGTGGCAGCGGACACTCAAAGTAGATCGCAAATACTCGAGTTGGCTGGAATCTTTGGTGCGAAAGTGTTGGACGTTGGTCTTGAACGTCTTACACTAGCCTTGGCAGATACTCCGGAAAAACTGGATGACTTTAGCGAACTGATTAAAGTATTCGGAATAGTAGAAGTACAGCGAACTGGCCGAGTTGCCTTAACAAAGCTGACTCGTTCGAGTTCGCGCGGTGGAATTTCAAAGGGAAAGGCAAGCTAGCCAGATGGCTGAAATGTTTTACGAAGCCGATGCAAATCCTTCTTTGCTTCTAGGCAAAAAAGTAGCGGTTATCGGATATGGATCACAAGGTCACGCACATGCGCTGAACTTGGCTGATTCAGGTGTTGAAGTTGTAGTTGGCCTCCGGGAAGGATCTTCGTCGGTAGTCAAGGCAAAGGATGCGGGGCTCACCACGATGAGCGTTAGTGATGCAAGTGCATGGGCTGACGTAGTAATGTTGCTCGCCCCCGACACCGCTCAAAAGAAGATCTACGACGAAGAGATCGCCCCGAATCTAAAGGACGGTGACGCTCTTTTATTTGCCCATGGCTTCAATATTCGCTATGAGCAGATTCAACCGGCGCCAGGAATAGATGTTGCAATGGTCGCACCAAAAGGGCCTGGCCATCTTCTTCGTCGGACCTATGCCGAAGGCGGAGGCATCCCTTCGTTGATTGCAGTTCATCAAGACGCCACAACAAATGCACGTGAGCTGGCACTTTCTTATGCGCATCACATAGGATCGACTAAGGCGGGCGTGTTGGAAACAACATTTTCTGAAGAGACAGAGACCGACCTCTTTGGCGAACAGACCGTACTTTGTGGTGGGCTTTCTGCGTTAGTAACTGCTGGTTTTGAGACCTTGGTCGAGGCTGGATATCAACCTGAGTCGGCATATTTTGAATGTCTGCACGAGCTTAAGCTGATTGTGGATCTTTTGTATCAGGATGGTCTCTCCGGAATGTGGTTCTCCGTATCTGAGACCGCTGAGTGGGGTGGTTTGAAGATCGGTCCTCGCGTAATCTCTTCGGGCGTGAAGGCCGAGATGAAGAAGGTTTTGGATGAGATTCGTTCTGGTCAATTTGCAGACGAATGGATCGCAGAGAACGAGAATGGCCAGAAGCACTTCAACGAGTTGCGTAGCGCCGCTGCGAATCATCCAATTGAAGAAGTTGGAAGACAACTTCGTAATATGATGCCGTTCCTAGCGAATTCTTCGAATATTCGCGACGTTTCTGGCGGCTAGATTCCTTGGCAAATCAAGAAAGGGAATTGCTGCGCGAGCTTTCATCTGCGCGGCGTTCCCACTTCCTAGAAAACAATGACAAGTTGGCGGTGATCGTGAAGGGATACTTCGTGATCATCGTCGCTGCACTTTTGGTTGATATTATCTCAACATCATCGACCTATTTCGTTCCTACCTCGTCTGACATCGCTTTTTTCCATTCGAATGCCAACAACTACGGAACCGCCTTATTCTTATTTATTTTATTTCTAGGCGCAATGCTAGGAACTCGGGGCGGTCCTCTCACGGTTCATCGTCCAGAGATGCGGATGGTCTTTTTGTCGGACGTGGGTCGAGAGCGGCTATTGAGACAAAAAGCCATTCGAACCCTTTTTCACTATGGTTACATAGGAGCAGCTGGCGGCGGTGGCGTTGGTGTTGCGCTGCACGCTCTTTCGCATCACCAAGCAGCTACACCGGCTATTGACTTTGGAATCTTTGGAATTGCGTGTGGCTTTGCCTATGCCGGCATGGCGCTTTTATCTGTGAGTTTTTCACTCAGTGGGATCAAGGGATATGCACTTGGGTTAGTATTGATATTGGTTGGAGTGGTCCCTATTCTCTCGGGTTCCACCTCTCCTATCGCCGTTTTGGGCGGACCATTAAAGGCAATGTCTCCGACGGATCTGCAAAATATGGTCGTGCTCGCGACAGGCTTAGTGATTGGGATATTAGGGGTGCTTCGACTTCCGAAGGCAGATCTGGAGCCCATAGAACGTCACTCTGAGCTAATTTCGCGCCTCCGCTTTGCAATTGGAATGCGAGACGTAAGAAGCATTATTGGCATATCAAGATCTTTGGGTGAGAACGGTTATGTTGGGCGCAGATTGCCTAAAATCGCTGAAGCTTTATTTCGTACACCGAAGTCAACACCTTCGCTTCGCTCGTTGTCGAATATTTACAACTGGTCCATCAAGAGGTATATTCGTCTTTTCATCTTGAATTTGTCAGTCGTTTTCATCATTGCAAACGCCTGGCTGCATTCAGTGATTTTATTTTTCGTGGCAGTGCCGCTTTGTTTTGTAATGGGCCTCGAGTTGTCTGATTCAGTTGGTTCGTTGGTTGACAAGGCTGATAGGTTTGTGAACTATCCAGTTGAAGATGGATGGTTATTGAATCGATCTACGATGCTGCCAGCAGCAATCGCAATTGTATTGACTTTGGTCTCTGATGTAATCGTTTACTTTTTGGTTTCCGGTACGACATTTAGCATTTTGTTGCCCCTGAGCGTTGCGATGGCGATTACCAGCGTCTTCGGAGGTGCTGTAGCCCAGGTTCGAAGTGGCAAAGGTCAAGATGTATCGGCCTTTGTGCTGGTACCAGAGGTGCAGGCCTTCAAGTTTTTCATTGAGCTAATTCCTGTAATAATTGCCAATGCCTGGATAGTGGCTGCAATAAATGCCCACGGCGCGTTGGCCCATCATTCGTCTGCATCAAGTGCAGCACTTTCGGCGTCATCTTTTGTGCTTATTGCTCCCTTGGCGGGTTGGGCATGGATAGGCGGACAGAAAATTTTGAAAGCGGAGTAGTTCTAAGTGGCAAAGAATACAGAGGCCAAGAAGTCAGATATAGTCCTCTCGGTCAAGAATGTCGACAAGAAGTTTGACGATATCCCTATTTTAAAGGGAGTCACTTTCGACATCAAGCGAGGTTCTATTTGTTGCCTTGTAGGTATGAACGGCGCAGGTAAAACTACTTTAGTCAAAGCCATTGCAGGTCTTGTCTCTCCCGATAGCGGATCTATTGACATTTTGGGTGCTAAGGGGGGCAGTCGTCAAGCTAGGGCGGTAACGTCGGTGGTTTTTGACGAACCGGCACTCTATTCCGACTTAACTGTGATGGAGCATTTGAGTTTCGCCGCTCGCCTTTCGGGATTTATGGATTATCAGGAACGAGCCGATCAGCTTTTGGAAGAGTTTGCGATTCAAGAACTTGGCCAGCGCCTTCCAAGGGGATTTTCGAGGGGGCAACGGCAAAAGACTGCTCTTTCGATGGGGCTAGTTCGGTCATTTAAGCTCTTGGTTTTAGATGAGCCATATGCGGGACTTGATGCCTCTGGAAAGAAGGCACTCCTAGCAATTCTCGGTGAT
Source organism: Acidithrix ferrooxidans (assembly GCF_000949295.1). Taxonomy (GTDB): domain Bacteria; phylum Actinomycetota; class Acidimicrobiia; order Acidimicrobiales; family Acidimicrobiaceae; genus Acidithrix; species Acidithrix ferrooxidans. The sequence continues at coordinate 4,638 of NZ_JXYS01000082.1, read as the reverse complement.
GCGGCTACCTCTGGTGCTGCGGTTCTAATAGCTACACATGCGCCCGAGTTATTGGCTATTGCTAACCAGATGGTGACAATTAGCGATGGTAAAGTTTCCTATGTTGGAAAGCCCGATATTGGCAGAATTGATAGCTAAGAGGGTTACGGGAGACTCTCTTTTTACGGGTGGCAGAGTGCTTATAAGGGTTACGCCACTTGATGGTGGATTGTTTTATTGCCGCGGGGTAGCAATCGCTAAATTATCTGGCTTGGGATGATAAATTTCATGATCTTTTTCAAGTAAGTGCCTCAATATGGCGATAATTTGGTTGTTACATAAATGCAACAACACCGAAAGTAAGCCATGACCTTTGAGATCGGTGCAATAAAGGTGAGATTGTCACCGTCGAGCGTAGTTGCATTGGGTGGAACTGTCGTTTTGATAGCCTTCGCCCTAGATCTCTTTGGCCCGGTTGAGCGCTTTGTGCCAGTTTTTGTCGCCGTCGTTTCAACGATTTTTGTAGCAGTTGGTATTCTTAGGTTTAGACCATCCCCCAATTGGAATTGGTGGATGATCTTTGGCGCGCTCTGGTTATTCATTGCTGGGGGCACCCTTAGTTCGCTTCTGGGCACACTGGGGAATTTGACACCTTCGCGTTCCCTCGTACCCGATTTAATTATTATTCCAGGGTATATCATTCTTGCAGCTGGCCTCATGCGACTCTCAGGCGGGAAGCGCTATGACCGAGGTAAGACCGTTGATGCCATTTTGGATGGATTGATGGCTGGACTATCGGTTTTGGCTGTTGCGTGGGTCTTTCTGATTGAACCACTAGGTGCGAGCCGAGGAATTTCTATCTCAATAAGACTTGCTCTAGTTGCATATCCGCCGATGTCGTCGATTCTTTTGATATTGGTCCTTCGCATTGCATTTACGAGTGATGTCCGACGATCTGTCGCCTACTGGCTCTTACTTGGCGCATTCTCGATGATGTTCTTGGGTGACAGTTTGTATATGTTTGTAGACGCGGATCTACTACACTTGCCACTGTCAATTTTGGGACTCCCATACGGGGGCGCATACGTTTTAGCGAGTTGTTGCGCTCTCTCGCCCTCTATGAGGCGACTTTCAATCTCGGATTCACACCGTGGTAAGGGTTATCAACGTATTCAGTTCAGCTTGATTACTCTTTCCTTGGCCACCCCAGCGTTTTTGATCTTCGGTCAACAGTCGGTCTCTTTCTCCGATCGAGTAGTAGTCTTTGTGGTTGACATAGGCCTTGTCGGCGCGGCAACGACACGGGTTTTGCGCGCAATGTCGGTTGCACGGCGCTCCGAAGACCAGTTGGCCCACGTAGCTGCATACGATGCATTGACTGGTCTTCCCAATCGACGACTTTTGTCGGAGGAACTAGCCCGAATTTTGGAGGATTCCGCGTCGAAGTCTTCGTTCGTTGCATTGATATTCGTGGACCTAGATCAGTTCAAATTGATAAACGACTCCTTTGGTCACACCTTTGGGGATCTGTTGCTCATTGGCGTAGCACAACGGTTGCGGTTGCGGGTTCGCCAAAGCGATCTAGTTGCCCGCCTTGGTGGCGATGAGTTTTTGATCGTTCTAAAAGATGTCCCAGATGCTGCAGTGGCTACGGCGGTCGCCGCTGATTTGCGGGATTTCCTGCGTGAACCATTTTTAGTCAATGGTCTGAAGTTCTTTGTGACTGGAAGCTTTGGAATCGCCCTTACCTCACCCAATGACTCTCTTGACACCGAAGCCCTTTTGAGAAGCGCAGATACGGCAATGTTTCAAGCCAAGATGGCGGGGCGGGATACTTTTAGGGTATTTGACTCTTCGATGCAGACTGAAGTTACAAGGCGACTCGAATTGAAGTACGACTTGCGCAGAGCCATTGAGCTCGATCAATTATTTTTGGTATATCAGCCAATTATTGCTACGAGGACTGGACGAGTCGAAGGGGTAGAAGCGCTAATTAGGTGGAATCATCCGAGACATGGTCTAATTTCGCCGACGGACTTCATACCCATTGCCGAAGAGTCTGGAATGATCTTAGAGATCGGTGCTTGGGTGCTCGATATAGCACTAGATCGCTTCACCTCGTTGAATAGGGAAATGAGCTTGGACGACGACTTTTACGTCTCGGTCAATCTCTCAGTCGGACAGTTGATCGATAGTAATTTAGCTATTCGAGTTCATGATGCCCTTGTCCGCCATAAGGTCGAGGGCCGTAGCCTGTGTATTGAGCTTACCGAGTCGATGGTTATGGAGAACCTTGATAACTCCTTTGCTATTTTGCTTGCGCTGAAGGAGCTTGGGGTTCGTCTTGCGATAGATGATTTTGGCTCTGGCTATTCGTCTCTGGCATATTTGACTAAATTTCCAGTTGATAAACTCAAGATCGATAAATCCTTTATCGACTCTATGGTCTCTTTGGACTCTCCAGACGCAAGGCTTATAGGGTCGATCGTCGCAATGGCGAAATCTCTGGGGATGTCAACCATAGCAGAGGGCGTCGAGACACTGATTCAAGCCCAGCGGATTTTTCAACTTGGCTGTGACTCTATTCAGGGTTTTTATCTATCAAGGCCTGTTGAAGCCGCGGATCTTCATTTGACAATTGGCGACTTAGAACGAGCGAGCAATCTTTTTTTCGCCTTCGACGTTTGAATTTCGATCTTTTTCCAACTCTCGAAGGTTGATGACTTCACCTTCAGCGGGGTAGTGCTTCTGGATTGAAAAAAACTGTTTTCTAAAGGAATCTATCGAGAGCTCCTCTACTGTCGGTGAAGGTCCTCCAGGGCTGAATATGCTCTCGTGAAGGTCGGGCTTGTAGGCCCAAAGTCTTTGTTGCCATTTGGATAGTTGACACCAGACTGGATGCGAAGCCTCTGAACCTAGATATGCCTTTGGTTCAAGATCCTCAAAGCGCGACCAAGTCCCACCAAATTGCCAGTTGCCAAATCTAAATAGACGATCATCTAAGATGGCGATCGTCCAGTCAACACCACAGCTTTGAGAAGCTGTCACATATGCACGGTAGAGGCTTATGGCAATTAGACCAGGAGCTGCTCTGCCTTGAAATTGACGATGAACGGAAAGGGTCGCGATATCCCAAAAGTTATTTAGAGGCATTTTCTCGCCTTGGCGAATCTTTAATGCTACAGGCTCAATTCCCCAGTGAGCAGAGATGTCGTCAAGGCTCTTTGATCCAGTGCCGCTTTCTGAGGGCAGAATTATCCTCATCGATGCAACGGGAAGTGAAAGCGAATGGTTGATCACGCATAGGAAGATGGAGCGATCTAGATATGGATAGTATTCAGTATTTAGCTGATCACTTGTGTTGCCATAGGTATCGAGAAAGACCTGCTCTTCGACGGATTTGGCTAGATGGACACCTGGGTGATCGCCTGAAAAAGCATATATACCAAAAGCTCTTGATGAATTGGGATCGATGACGGTTTTAGCTATTTCGCCGATCTCGTAGGCGCCTATTTTAATTTCTTTTCTGGAATCCAAGCTAGTGTCCTAATAATGAGAAAAGGTCCATTGTGATGATGGTTGTTCGCCTTGTCCAAGGAAGGAGGGCGAGGCTTGGATATTGCAAAGTGAGATCACCCATAAATTGACAAGCTCAGAAGCGGTCTGCGAGACCGATTTATCATCATCTCGTCAAGAGATGGAAGTTTGGGAGGCGCAGACCAGCGGCGCCCTATTGAATAAAATGTTGCGCGACAGTCGGCCTTTCTTTGACTAAATTTGGTAGCTACTTAATTATTATAGCTTGAAAATACAAGCAAGATGATCCGCTCTTCATCTCGTCGCCACTTGGTAAATAGGGCCATCGCGCCACTGGCAATCTCCTTCCATCTATCTAGGAACCGGTGGCCAGTGTTCGTGTAGAACTTCAAAAAATTGTTCAAAGTCGGCTTTTTAAGGGACTTCGGATTTAAGTGGGGAATTTAGTCAGGTGTAGCCACGCACCAGGGGTGAGTTTGGGAGGGTCACAGGGGCTCTGCCAGAATGGGATAGTTCAACAACTCATCACTGGAGGGCCCCTGTGGAAGAAAATCCTATTCGAATTGCCGAGATCTTGCTCGATCTTATGGATGTCAATTTGATTGGCATCGAGGATCTGGGTGACCAAGGTTCAAAGACACCCCTTCGGGTCCATATCGAGTGTCGAGGCGAACGACCAAAATGCCCAGTATGTAATGGGATGAGTTATTCCAAGGGAGGCTCACTAGTAGAGCTGATTGATCTACAAAGCTTTGGCCGTGCCGTCAGACTCATCTGGCACAAACGCAGGTGGGAGTGCAAGGATGGGAACTGTTCCGCCCCGTCGTGGAGTGACGTGGACACTAGGATCGCAGCTCCAAGACTCAAGCTCACCGATAGGGCAGCTAGATTCGCAACCCGAGTGGTTGGTAGAGATGGTCGATCGGTGTCATCGGTAGCCAGAGAGCTCGATTGTGATTGGCACACGATCAATGACGCTGTCATTGCCTATGGGACTCCCCTCGTAGAGGATCCAAGTCGCTTTGGTAAGGTTCGTGCACTCGGATTAGATGAGACCTTGTTTTGTCGCGAGGGTCGCTATCGGACCCAGAAGTGGTCTACCTCAATCGTGGACGTTACGAG
>NZ_JXYS01000081.1 GCF_000949295.1 Acidithrix ferrooxidans | reverse complement strand
AATTACAACTAGATCTGCTGTTTACTCCATCTCTTTGGCTTACATCCTCATTACAAGGACTTCGTAGCTACTACGGGATGGTCCGCCCCCAATCCATAGGCATTTGGTACTTTCCCTCTTGTTGATCTGCAACTTGTAGGTTTTTCCTCATCTTTGGGCTTAGCCCATGTGGGCTTAGCCAAGAACGTCTAGGACTGGGTTCTCATGTTCCACATAAACGCCTGATGTTAAGCTCACGCCACCTACACGCCGGATGCCCCCATATAGCCAAGGGGAGCACTAATTGGGTTAGTCTCCAAGTTGTCCCGAAAGTTCGACGTCCCTCGGTTTCGACATCATCCATACCAATTTCGAACGCTTCGTCAGTGGTTTGTTTTCACTCGTCTTCTTAACTCATACCTGAAAGAGTCATTGCTCTAACTTTTTTAGTACCGCTTTGGACAACAGTCTTTAGCTAATGCCCCGTACGGTGGTTTGGAATCTCCTCCCAAAAGGCGATCCCGGAGGGCCTACCTCCATCATCTATGTAGCATTGCAGTGTGATTGTTATCAGCTTCTACATGATTTACAACCTCTTTCATTCATGACGCACGCCGAAACTTGAGCTATCGCCTAAATAAGGATCTGGCACATCGAACTCATGCGAAGGCTCCCAATGAAGGCCGCTTAGCATCGGATCAAAGTAACGTAACATGACAAGTTCAGCCTTCCAAGATCTCTTGGAACTTAGCCGACGCAAAAAGTCGTAATTCTCGTTATCCAGGGCCACAATTAGATCCAGGTCCCTTGACTTATTAGGTTCGAACTTAGATGCGCTATGGCGATGCGAGCTGTAGCCCTTTCGTGAAAGTGCTTCATGTGCCCTAGGATCTGCATCTTGACCGATATGCTAGGATCCAGTCCCAGCACTAGAGATTTGAGCACTCATGCCATGGTCGAGAGCGACATTAACTGCTACAAACTCCGCCATAGGTGACCGACAGATATTTCCAGCGCAGACAAAACATATCCTTGGAGCTTTCCTGTCTGGCATGACCGACAAGATCGAAGAGACGTCAAACATACTTCACATACCCATTTCGCAATTATCACTTGAACCGATTGCTATTTTATCCAAGAGCCATTAAATCCACGAGCGAGACAAATCTTTCGCATTGGCTTTAGCGATAATTGCACTTAAAACAAACAAACGCCCCAATTGGTCAATACCTTGGATCTATAACCCTGAGGAAAAAGTTGGCTTTGCGTCAACCCGAAGAAGAATCGCAATAAAAGTTGAGCTTGGCAATTGCCAAGCTCAAAAAAAGTATCTACGACCTCGAAAAATAAAAAGCTCCGGGGGAGAGACTCGAACTCTCAACACCGCGGTTAACAGCCGCGTGCTCTGCCAATTGAGCTACCCCGGAAAGGTACCTTTACAATTTAGCACGCTGAACCCAACTTCAATACACTCAAAATACATTATGAGATAATTTCGCCTGGGCTCCGAGTTACCAACCATCCACCAACGGTCAGTCATCGTAGCTCGAGGGTTAAAGGTCTATCAGACCTCGAAGTTCTTCCGCGGAATTTCCAAATTTCACCCTACGCATAGCACGTGACTCAATTTGATGAATCCGTTCCTTCGACACACCCATTAGTCGAGCAATCTCGTCGTCACGAATGGGAACTGCTGCAGAGCCAAGACCATACTTAAGCGAAAGAACTTCCCTCTCTTTATCGCCCAATTCATCCAAGGCATGACGTAAGCGCCCCCTAATATCCTCCTGCTCAACACCAAGATAGCGACTCGCCGATGACTCATCTTCAATCATGTCCATCAAGGTGACTTCCCCTTCGGAGTCTGACTTTAAATTCTGATCCAACGAGATGGAGTCCGACTTGATGTTTAGGAGATCGACGATATGTTCGAGGGGCATCTGGCAAGCACGCGCCAGCTCCGGCATCGTTGGATCCCGAGCCAACTCCTGCTTTAGAGTGCCTTTAATTCTTGTAATCAAATTTAGATCGTCGAGGATATGCTGTGGGATCCGGATATTACCCTTCTGCTCACCTATGGATCGAACAATAGCTTGTTTGATCCACCAAGTGGCGTAAGTCGAAAACCTAAAGCCCTTTCGGTAATCGAACTTCTCAGCAGCCCGCATCAACCCAATATTGCCCTCTTGGATAAGGTCTAAGAACGAGAGACCTCGATAGCGATAACGTTTAGCTATCGACACCACCAATCGAAGATTGGAGTTGGTAAGTTTCAACTTAGCCAAATCACCAAGTTTTATAAGCTCTTGATCACCTTCGAGGGGCTCATTGGCTTCAAGGCGAACCAGCGCTAGAGTCCGAGCATCGATCCGACTGGCCAGTTCCAGCTCCTCTTCAGAATTCAAAAGTGGATATTTCGATATCTCTTTCAAATAGTCACGCAAGGAGATATCCGATTCAAGGGAGGACTTTGAGGTAGTATTCATATCGGTCATTTGAAAGTCCCGACTCGCCCAAGATTGCTTGAGTTGCAATTGGTTGCCAAGGAGTTCACTCTGGCACCTCATTCTCCCAAAAATATCGCAGTAAAGTCCCAACTGCCTCATCAAGAGTGAGCGAGTCCCGCAATTTCGCTCGCTCTGACCTAATAAAAGCCATAGTCGAAGAGATCTCCAACAGGACCAAATCATCCTCGTTCCCCGATTGAGCCATTCTTCTGATCCGACGAAGGAGTCCCTCGACCGTGCGATCACAGTGGAGTTCGAGTAGTTGAGCTATCACACCGACCTCATCCATCTCCGAGGGAACAACTGAAAGTCGAGCCATTAGGCTACGTGCGGTTTCGCTTAGGGGAAGATCGCTCTGGTGGCGTAGTTCCAGGCCATTCGATGTAGTCAAATATTCACGCAACTCCAGGTGTATCGGATGGGTAAATAAAAATGGAGGCATATAGTCGCCCAAATCTGTGGGATTTGCGATCAATGCTCTAATCGCTTCATTGTATGGTCTAAATTCACCATCTAGGAGTTCGCTCAAAGAATAACGCGGCGGCAGTGTCGAAGAAAGTTGATCAAAATCATCCTCAGACAAAGGGGCCAGATCAACATTGGCGTCGTCTTGAGGCTGAACTGGGGAAACCATTGGTTGATTTACACCTTTGACAAGTTCCTGACTTGGTTCGCTATGTGAACGGCGAGCACGCACAGTTCTCTCGAGTCGCCGCTCTAAATCTTTAACCTCTAGCCGACAAGCGTCAGCTATCATCATCAGATACTGCCCTCGAATAAGAGGATTGGGATGCTCAGAGATAATATTGATGGCGCCATTACTCGTACTCACCCGCCCCTCGATTGACTTTAAATCACTATCTTTAAAGAATCGCCTGAGTCTAAAGGATAAAAATGGCTGAGCCTCTTCGATCGCCTTTCTCAGGAGATCCGGCGATGAGAGCGAAAGTGATGCTGGGTCTTCCCCGTCGGGAAAGCTAGCCACCCTTACATTTAAACCAAATCTACGTTCCCATTCGTATATCCGCTCGGTTGCACTCGCCCCAGCCTTATCACCATCAAAGGCTAAAACAATATTTTTAGAGAAGTTCTTAAGGCGATCGAGGTGCTCCTCCGTCAAGGCAGTACCACACGTAGCCACAGCCACTTCAAGACCTACCTTGAAGAATGCAACGACATCTGTATACCCCTCACATATAATCGCCATATCCTTATGTACTATCTCAGATTTTGATAGATTCAGGCCATACAAGGTACGCCTTTTGGCATAGTGATCGGTTTCAGGTGAGTTTTTATATTTAGCAGGCTCGGATTCTCCACGGTATTCAACTCCAGGGATAACCCTTCCTCCAAAGGCCACAGGATTATTCGATTGATCAAAGATCGGGAAGACTATCCTTCCCGAAAACATATCTCTTTGATGGCCATAAGAGTCAACAAACCCTAAGCCACTGGCACTAAAGAGGCCATTAGAGACTCCTAGGAATCTAGAAAGTGCAAGAGAATCACCTGGGGACAATCCGATTTGAAATCTATCTCTGAGCTTGGCAGAGATGCCTCGGCTCTCCAAATAGTCAATAGCAATCTTAGAGTTAGGTCCGTCATTCAAATTTGCGACGAAAAACTCCTTGGCTCTACTTATCGTCTCACGCAACACCTTTAGGCGACCTTTGGCCTTAGAGTCCTCCCCCGAATCACGACTTATCGAGATACCAACACGATTAGCGAGATATTCCACTGCGTCTGCGAAATCGAGCTTCTCTATCGAGCGCACGAACGAGATTGCATCGCCAGAAACCTGGCAACCAAAACAGTAATAAACGCCTAATTTTGGATTTACTGAAAACGACGGCGTGGACTCAGAGTGAAAGGGACACAGTCCGACGAAACGGTTCCCGACTCTACGCAAAGGCACGTGTTCGGAGACCAAACCAATCAGGTCGACGCGTTCTAACACAGCAGTCACTTCAGAGGATGGAATTGACACTAAAAACCGCTTTCAAGAGATCAGGTTGACGCCCAGTCGCACAAAGAAAATCACCTACCGCAGACAAGGGGAGCAACTCTATTTTAAAGGTCCACACAAAGATGAATACGACACGATACGAGCACAAGCCATGTGACTTGGCACACTTTTGTACCTTATAAACAAAATCTAGCTCACACCGATGAGTCTATGCGAAAGGCATTGAAGTTATCATCACTCATAAAATAGCTGTGACATTCGACCCCATTGTCGCATCTATCAATTCCAGATACCGCACAAAATAGTAGGCAAGCAACTTGGACTACAAAGAACACTCGGCTATCGATTGGAGGTCTACGCCAAGGAAATAAAACTGTTTTATAAATCCAAAAACCAAGAATAAGACCTCTTCAACTTCGAAGCCGACGCAGCGTTCAAATCCGATCAAAGCAAGAGATTGGAAGCGGACCCCATCGAATTCAGATAAAATTCAGAAATTTCACTTTGCGTCACAACTAACGCTGTAATCTGGCTATTTTTATAGTTATAATTTTGTAAAATTAACTCCATAGTTTGAAACAGCAGCAAAAGTTAACCTACCTAGATCGAACTTTACTGCCGACGACTAGGACAATAAGGGCGATCATTGATGAGGACCCAGTACAAAAAATGGATCTTTATTTTGATGTATTCATCCTGAAGATCAAAAGTCGTATGGCTGCAAATGAACTTTGAGGTCATGGCGAAAACTCATTTGAAAAGTAGAATTGAATGTGATGACGCAATACGTTGAATTGGCGGATGCAGCAGAGATATTAGGTGTGCATTACCAGACGGCTTACCGTTGGATTCGAGAAGGCGTCCTCAAGGCGGAGAAGGTAGGGACTCGCTATCGAGTTCACAAAAGCGACCTAGCGGCATTCAGAGACGCTCGATATTCTCCAATCCCACCGCCCGAGGTTACAAAAGTTCGAGATTGGGAAGTCCTATCTCAACACTTCTACACCAACCTGATCACAGGTAGCGCTTCAAATGCCAAAGATCAGTTTGAGAGACTGTTGGTTGGAGGGCTCGATATCGTAGAGGCAATCGAAAAGATGATGGCTCCTGCTCTATATGAAATTGGCCAAGAATGGACTACGGGCTGCCTTTCAGTCGCCGTAGAGCACAGGGCAAGTAGGATTTGCTGCCATATTCTAGAGACCGCATCATATCAACGACGAGGACGACCGCACGGTAAAGTAGTAGTAACCACACCCGTGGGAGACGAACATGAATTACCCTCTATGATGGCGACCGCCTCTCTCCGTTTTCACCACTGGCTCGTTCAACACCTTGGTTCACAGGTACCAATGCAAGATTTAGTCGATTTTGCCAAAACCGACAAGCCGGACTTTGTTGTACTGTCTGTAACAAATCCAAAAGCAAGACCATCGGCCCTAATTACAAAAGAACTCCTCGAGGAAAACGGCTTCCGGACGATAGTAGGAGGGATGGGATCAAGCGTATCGGAACTCATCCAAACTATTCAAAGCGCACATGGCGAAGTCGATATTGACTCCATCGCACAGTAACAGATCCACTGGCACAAATTGAACCCTCAAATTACAAGATAGCTATTCGTTCAACGCTCAAAAGGATGTCCGAGCGATTCCAATTTACGCCTCAAATCTCATGATATACGCGAAATGACGTTTAAGAATAGATGAGAGGTCTCCTAAAAATACTCCAAAGATCCCGCCTTGGGATCTTTGGAGGTGATATAAAAGACATTAATTTGGGCTTTATGCTCTAGAGTCAATCCCACAAACACTCAAGCGGGATTACTATCACCAAATCATTGAATCGATTCCGCGAAAATAATACTATTTATCGCTCACGCCATGGCGAAGGACGGCTTGTGCGGCTGCCAAACGTGCAATTGGCACCCTAAATGGTGAACATGAGACGTAATCCACGCCAGCATCTACGAGGATATCGATTGATGCGGGATCACCACCGTGTTCTCCGCATATCCCCACCTTTAGAGACGGACGGCCCTGCCTTCCTTTGGCGATACCAATTCTCACTAATTCCCCAACTCCATCACCGTCTAGACTTTTGAAGGGGTTGGACGGAAGCAAGCCCTGATCTATGTAAGTCGCCATCATTTTGCCTTCGACGTCATCACGAGAAAAGCCAAAAGTCATCTGCGTTAGGTCGTTCGTACCAAAAGAGAAAAACTCAGCGACCTGTGCTATTTCGTTGGCACAAATGGCTGCTCTTGGAGTCTCAATCATAGTCCCAATAGAAATAGCCACATCTCCAAAGTCACCTTCGGAAGAGATTGCATCTTCAACCCACGAACGAGCTAGCTCAAGCTCTGCCCTAGCGACTGTCAGAGGGATCATTATCTCGACATTGGGGTGAAATCCATTGTCGGCCAAATCTCGAGCCGCCTCAATCAAAGCTCTAACCTGCATGCTATAGAGTCCCGGCTTCATAACCCCTAGGCGAACGCCTCTCGTGCCCAGCATTGGATTGACCTCTCTCCAAGCGCGAGCTGCCTTGTAGAGCCGCCCTTCTTCTTCGGTTAGACCAATCGAAGCCTCTTTGATCGCCAAAAACTCTGTGTCAGGCAAAAACTCATGAAGGGGAGGATCGAGAAGGCGAACCGTAACTGGCAAAGTATCCATGGCGAGCAGGATCTCCCGAAAATCGATCCTTTGCGCAATCCGAAGCTCCTCGAGTGCATCTGCCTCATCCGCTTCGGTCTCGGCCAAAATCATCCTTCGGACGATCGGAAGCCTATCCTCAGCTAAAAACATATGCTCAGTACGACATAGGCCAATACCTTCAGCTCCAAATTTACGAGCGTTAGCGGCATCTTGAGCGGTATCGGCATTAGTTCTAACCGCAACCTTACCCTTACGAATATCATCCGCCCAACCAAGAATCATCTCAAATTCAAAAGAAGGCTCAGAGACTGATACCTCTACGGCTCCGAGAATCACCTCGCCGGTCGTTCCATTTAGTGATATCTCGTCACCTTCAACCACACTAAAGCCGTTTGCTACGAAGGAGCGACCGATAATGTGAATCGAATCCACACCAACAATGGCTGGCTTGCCCCACCCTCTAGCCACTACGGCAGCGTGAGAGACAAGTCCTCCCCGAGATGTGACTATACCCTCTGCGGCCAGCATGCCACTCACATCCTCAGGCGAGGTCTCCTTGCGGACCAAAATTGCCCGTTCACCCCTTTGAGTAGCTGCTATAACATCTTCACTACTAAAGTAGGCCTTTCCAACGGCGGCTCCTGGAGATGCCCCTAGCCCTCTGGCGATAACCTCGACCTCAGTTGTCGTAAATTGCGGATGCAATACCTGGTCTAAATGTTCCGAGGTAATACGAAGGACTGCCTCCTCGCGAGATAGGCCGATATCGGGTTCATTGGTCATATCGACAGCCATCTTCAGGGCGGCTAAGCCAGTTCTCTTTCCCACGCGAGTCTGAAGCATCCATAATTTGCCCTGCTCGATCGTAAACTCTGTATCACACATATCTCGATAGTGACGTTCTAGCCGACCAAAGATCTCGCGCAGCTCCTTATCTATAACCGGGAAACGCTGTGCAATGGCCGAAAGAGGCTCCGTGTTTCTTACACCAGCAACGACATCTTCACCCTGTGCATTGACTAAGAAATCACCATACGCGAGGGCCTCACCGGTCGATGGATTACGCGTGAAGCCAACACCAGTCCCTGAGTTATCGTCACGATTTCCAAATACCATCGTCTGGACGTTCACCGCAGTACCCAAGTCGTCGGGAATTCCCTCCCGTTGTCGATAGGCGATCGCACGCTCGCCGTTCCATGAACGAAATACCGCCTCAATTGCCCCCCGCAATTGCTCTTTGGGATCCTGAGGGAAGGCAGCTCCTACATATCGAAGTACGATTTCTTTATATGAGTTCACCAAGTAGGATAACAAAACTGTTGGTACCTGCGAATCCGAACGCGCACTCGCCAAATCCTTTGCCGCATCGAAAAGATCATCAAAGACCTCGCCTTTGACACCCAAGACGATTCGACCATACATCTGAATAAACCGTCGATAGGAGTCGTAGGCAAAGCGTTCGTCTTGTGTTTGATCGTGCAGACCACCGACACTTATATCGTTAAGCCCTAGGTTCAAGACTGTATCCATCATCCCAGGCATTGAAAACTTTGCTCCAGAACGTACCGAGACCAGTAGTGGATTTGTTGGATCTCCGATTCGCTTTTTCATCTTGTCCTCGAGACGACCAAGCGCTGCATCTATCTCAAGGTCAAATTGTGGGATCCATCCAGAGTGCATATATTCACGACAAGCCTGTGTCGATATCGTAAAGCCTGGGGGCACTGGAAGCTTGAGTACCGAAGTCATCTCGGCGAGATTGGCGCCCTTGCCACCCAAAAGATCTCGCATATCCCTAGGCGCTTTAGCATGGTGAAAATCAAAGTCAAAAACAAAATTCATAGCAACTCTATGCTAACTAACTTTGTCAAATAGATAGTAAAAAATCATCACCCATAAGGGTGATTTTTCAATGTATACAATTTGACTACTATATATATCCATACTGCTTTAAAATATGCGATGACACAACTTCTACCTTGGCTGAAAGTGCGAATTGATTTTCATAAAAAGCGTTTCAATCAGCCAATTTACCACCCTAATGAGGAATCTCCGGAGATCAAAGATCACCGGAGATTACAAAATCCATATAAAGCTTCAGTTGTGCGATTCATTGTGGTCAACGATTTATGGTCAACTATAAATATCATCTCGTAAGCTCCAAAATAAGGTATTACGAAGCTAAAGCGCCATCAAAATAAAAGACGCCAAAACGATACGCATTCAAAGAATCATCTCTCAAAAGCGCTAAATAACTTATCGATCTCACTCGGCAAATCCGACACCTTGGCTCTAATTTGGCTAGTCGAATCACGATCTCTCAATGTAACTGTATCATCCTCGAGTGAATCAAAATCGACAGTTAGACAGACTGGTGTTCCAACTTCGTCCTGGCGTCGATATCGTTTTCCTATTGATTGAGTGTCGTCATAGTCGCAGAGAAATCTATCCGAAAGAGCTGAGAAGATCGACCCCGCCTTCTCCATCAAGGGCGCCTTTCTCATCAACGGCAGGATTGCAACCTGAATAGGAGCAATTTTAGGGTGAAGACCAAGTACCACGCGGACTTCGCCTTCGACTTCATCTTCTCGGTATGAAGCAATCAAAAAGGCCATCATAGCCCGGGTCGCACCAGCAGCAGGTTCGATGACATAGGGAGTATAACGACTGTTTGTTACCTGGTCGAAATATTCCAGTTTCTCCCCCGAAGCGCTTTGGTGTGATTTGAGGTCAAAGTCGGTACGGTTGGCGATGCCCTCTAGCTCACCCCATCCCCAAGGAAAATCAAACTCAATATCTACGGTTCCAGCGCTGTAGTGAGACAGTTCCTCTTTTTCGTGATGGCGTAGGCGTAACATTTCGCTCGGTATGCCATTTTCTTGATACCATGCAAAGCGCTCTTGATACCAATATTCAAACCAGGTTTGAGCCTCGTTAGGCGGAACGAAAAACTCCATCTCCATCTGTTCAAATTCACGAGTTCGAAAGACAAAATTCCCAGGCGTTATCTCATTGCGAAAGCTCTTCCCCACCTGAGCTATACCAAAAGGAGGCCGCTTTCGAGAGGTTGTGAGAACATTCGCAAAGTTTATGAACATCCCTTGGGCCGTCTCAGGGCGCAGGTATGCGACCGATCCATCTGACTCGACCGGACCCGCATGAGTCTTGAACATCATATTGAATTCGCGTGATGGGGTCAAGTCGCTAGATCCACAGTTGGGACAGACGCCATCTATATGATCGGCGCGCCATCTCTCCTTACATTTACGACAATCCACCAAAGGATCGGTAAAATTCGCAAGGTGACCCGAAGCCTCCCAAATCTTTGGCGTGGACAAGATAGAGGCGTCAAGGCCAACCACATCTCGTCTGCGCTCCACCATGGCATGCCACCATTGGTTCTTGACATTACGCAACATCGCGACCCCGAGGGGGCCATAGTCGTAGGTGGAACGAAATCCACCATATATCTCCGCTGACGGGTATATAAACCCGCGTCTCTTGCAGAGGCTTACAATCTTTTCCATTAATTCAGCATTAGCCATGATCCAATTGATCCTAATGCCAAAACAATAGAACTCTTCTAATAAGAACCGAGATGAAGGGCCTTAACCTTATGCGATATCAAATTCTCCACTTGGGAAATCGCCAACTCTTCAACTTCTAATCGCACTGGCGAATCACCAAGGGCAAGGGCGCGGGCTACTTCACCTTGGCTGATATAGGAGATCACCTCTATGGCACCCTTTGAAATCCGCTTAGCGCTACCGTGGCTAGAACACACCAGTCCCGACCCAGAGTTAGAGAAAAATTCGAGCCCTTCTGGCTCTCCGCATTCAACACAACACGAGAGCTCAGGGGAGACACCCTCTACCTGTAGAAGCCGCCATAAAAATCCACTCAGCAAATATGGCGAATCACGCCGCTCCAGAGTATCAAGGGCGCGCACGAGAAGTTTGAAGATCTCAATATCACCCGTTGAATCTCCGATCAACTCCTCAATGACTTCTACTATTGCAAGCCCTTTACGCAAAAGCTCGAGGTCGGATTTTATCCTAGGAAAGAGTTCAATTGACTCAACTTGGCTGACGATATGCAGTTCAGAGCTACCCTCCCAACACTGAATCTTCAGGTAGCTGATCGGTTCAAGTCGAGCGCCAAACTTGGTCTTTGTCTTTCTAACGCCTTTGGCAACAGCCCTGATTTTGCCGTGCTCCACACCGTATAAGGAGATGATCTTATCGGCCTCGCCAAGTTTCCAATTGCGCAAGACAACTGCTTGGTCGTTATAAAGGGGCATCTATTTTGTCTTGCGCTTCCTATTTGGTCCGATATTAAATAGGAGGGAAAAGACTATCACGACCACCAACACGATCCAAGCCGGTCTAAACCCACCAATAGCGGCAAAGAGTAAAAAAGCAAAAATTCCAAAGATTCCAAGGGCTGCTATGGTCTTCATCTCTATCCAATCTTGCCGAAGCGCCTATTTCGCCCCTGATATTCGTAGATCGCCTTATATAGATCTTCTCTACGAAAATCTGGCCACAGAACATCGGTGAAGACCAGCTCTGAATAAGCAATCTCCCAGAGAAGAAAGTTTGAAATCCTATATTCTCCCGACGTTCTAATCACAAGGTCCAATTCAGGTGCATCTGGGTTATATAGGTGTTTAGAGATAGCCTTCTCGGTGATGTCTGAACTTTTAGCTCCACTATCCAGCAACGATCGAACGGCGTCAATAATCTCTGCCCTTCCTCCGTAATTAAAAGCAATAGTGAGAACTAACTTCTCGTTATCCCTGGTTTGATCTGCGCTCTCATCCATCTGGCGAAGAACCTTCTTGGGCACACGCCAATCTCGTCTGCCTGCAAAGTTTATACGAACACCATTTTCATCAAGTTCGTCCTTACGCCGCATCAACAGGGATTCGTTGAAGTTCATCAGATATCGAACCTCGTCAGCGGGTCGCCTCCAATTCTCGGTAGAAAATGCATAAACGGTTAACCAGCTCACACCGACTTCGAGACATCCATATACGGTATCCATCAACGCAGACTCGCCAGCAGAATGGCCATCGGTTCGTGGTAAACCTCGCCGCTGGGCCCATCGACCATTGCCATCCATTACACAACCCACGTGCCGTGGAATTCGGCCTTTATCCAGCCAAGAGAGCGTCACATCTGAATCCGAATCACAATTAGGATCGAAGGTCAATTGACACTCACCTTTCGGGTAAGAACCCCAGATAGATGATGAGAGAGAAAGACGTCATTCGTCGCCATCGAGATCCAATAGGCCAGGCCCAGCGAGTCGAAGGTAAATTTCCTCTCAATTCGTCGCACCGCCTTAGCACTTGGTGATGACATCGGAACGCAACCACTTGAGATCTCAACGCTTCCATCGCCTAAAATAGCGACGGACCCAACCGAAACTTCGGTCAATCCCGTCGGCTGAACGACTAGAAATTCAACGGATTGATCTGCTCCCAATCGAAGGTACCCCATCTCTTGATGCATTGGAGTATCGTCTCCAATCGATGTAGTCCCTTGGGAGTATTTGATAAATCCCTTTTTAGATAGCGAAAAGATCGTTATTTCATTGTATTCAAAATCAGCGATCGTTGGATACGTTCCACTTCCACGACCTACAAATCGCCCGCAGACAGCCTCGATAACCGCTCCGTTTTCCATTCGAGCTCCTAAACAATCCAACGGGAAGATCCAAATAGATCGCGACTGTTGATTCTAAATCAAAAACAGCTTTAGCCTTTTTGAAAATTCAGATACCCACTCAAGGAGAGAGTCTAAAACACATCCGCGATTTCAATCCAAACAACGACCGCGATCTCTCTGGAAATATAACACTAAAAGATGAAAGTTGGCCAAGGAGCGTATCTCATTGAAAAATAGATTTTTATTGATTGGACTCCATAAGTTTTCTTTGCAATCCAATTAGAAGTGCTAAAGGCCAAACTCATCAAGATAGCGATTTTGAGATTGCCAATCCTTGGCAACCTTCACCACAAGCTCCAGGTACATCTTTGGAGGCAAGCTCTTTCTGACCAGAATGCCCACCTCTTTCAAGTTGGAACCCCTGTGTCCGACCACAATACCCTTTTGAGAGTCCCTCTCTACAAATATCTCACAGCGAATATAGGACTCCTCAACCTCGGTCACCATTGTGGCGAGCGAGTGTGGCAGTTCCTCTCGCAATATCTCC
This sequence comes from Acidithrix ferrooxidans, assembly GCF_000949295.1. GTDB lineage: Bacteria > Actinomycetota > Acidimicrobiia > Acidimicrobiales > Acidimicrobiaceae > Acidithrix > Acidithrix ferrooxidans. The sequence goes on along the minus strand of NZ_JXYS01000081.1, from coordinate 41,369 downwards.
AGCAAAGCCTCTCGAACAAGTTCTGCAATCCACTCTGTCTCAGTCGTATCTGAGACCACACCTGGTGGATAGTATGGTGGCCCGCTTGGCATCTTGGCAACTATCGCCTCACGAAGTTCGTCTACACCCTCTAAGGTCTTGGCGGAAATGGGAAAATATTCTTCCATGTTGTAGGAGCTCAACCTTAAAAGGCGATCCATAATTGCACTCTTGGAAGCCCGATCCACCTTATTCAAGACGATAAAGCTACCCGGAGGGGCACTTGCCAAAACTCTCTCGTCGCCAGGACCCATCGAAGCCGACGCATCCACCACGACAACTGCCAAATCCACATCGCTCATAGCATCTGTTGCTGTGTTATTCAATCGAGCACCAAGACGGGATCTCGGCTTATGGATTCCCGGCGTATCGACTAAGACGACTTGATAGCCGTCCCCACTTATAATTCCACGAATCGCTGTTCGAGTCGTGTTCGGTTTGGTGGAAACGATAGAGATCTTCTTGCCGACAAGAGAATTGATCAAGGTGGACTTACCCACATTGGGTCGACCGATTATCGCAACAAAACCAGATCTGTAATCATCAAAAGTCATATTCAAATCCCCGAATCGCCAGATGGGCCATCACGGATCTCAAGACGAATGGTGACAACACGATTTCTTATTACATTTTCTGCGATCAAGGCGTACTTTCCACTGGTAGCTTCCTCTCCAACCTTCGGGAGGTGTTCGAGAAGCTGCAAAAAGAGGCCGCCTACCGTATCCCAATCACCTGTAGGAAGAGAAAGAGAGTACTCTTCATTCAATTCATCAACACTTTTAGTAGCCTTCACTCGATAACAACCAGGACGAATTTCAACAACTTCATCCTCTTCGAGATCGAATTCATCAACAATATCTCCGACGAGTTCTTCAATCAGATCTTCCATTGCCACTAGACCCGCGGTACCGCCATATTCATCGACCACCAAAACTAGGTGATACTTACCGGCTTGCATCTCGCGTAAAAGTGCAAGGACTGGTTTGGTCTCTGGGACAAATCGAGCGCCTCGTGTTATTGTAGCCACCAAAGCCAAACGCTGTCCGCTCCTACTAGCGCGAACCAGATCTTTAATCATAACTATTCCAGTGATATTGTCTAAGTTGTGATCGTAAATTGGAAGTCTCGAGACTCCTTTTTCTAACGCCAGCGACAATACGAAGTCAATAGTGGAAGTTTGATCAGCCGCCACTATATCTACGCGAGGCACCATAATTTCACGTGCAACGGTATCGCCAAATTCAATAACCGACGCAATAATTTCTCGCTCTTGATCCTCGATTGCCTCATCTTCGGCAGCCGCATCTGCCATAGCAAGCAACTCCTGCTCTGAGACATTTCCCATTGTAGAATATGGCTGCCCCTTCAAAAGTGCATTCGTAATACCAGAGACGACCATCGAAGCCCCTCTAACAAGTGGAAACCGCACCAACAAAGAGACGATAGGGGCGGAAAACAGTGCGGCACGTTCTCCATGGTGAACAGCGTAATTTTTTGGGATAGCCTCTGCGACAATAAAAATTACAATAACTTCAAAGACTATGGCTACGCTCACACCTAGGGCACCAAAAAGACGAGCGGCTATAACTCCGACCAGCGTGGCAGCTACAAGTTGAAAAACCAATCCGGTCAACAAAATCGCATTCAAAAATTTGCCGGGCTCTTCAATCAACTTTGAAAGATCCTTGGCTCCACGTCGATTCTGCTCCGCGAGAACGGAGGCTTTAACCTTTGTTATGCGAGTCAACGAGGTCTCAGCCAGAGCAACAAAGCCGGACGCAGCTATAAGAACGACTACAGCAAAAACGGTGAGCGTATCGCTCGCTCGCCATGCAACAGCCGCAATAATGATATTCATCGTCTATACCGTTCGGTCCGATACGTCTCCACCGACGCCCAAACTGAGGCGCAAAGGATGACTTCCGCCCCTTTTATCTAGGTCTTCAACTAGGTCTATCGATCTGCTCAATGTTTCAACTTCTTGGAATAATAAAAGTCATTAAGTAGGTCACGTTCACGAGCTTCCATGACCTCTGCCTCTTCTTCTATCTCATGATCCATTCCAGAAAGATGCAATACGCCATGTACCACTAAAAGAGCCAATTCATCTTCAAGACTACCATCATGAAGATCATCTTGGTGTTCTTGAGAATTTTCACGTGCCACATCGCAACAGATATATATCTCACCTAGAATACGAGGAATCTCAGCCGATATCTCCACTTCAAAACTTACTGGAAACGAAAGAACATCAGTGGGACCCTGTTTTCCCATATACTCCATATTCAACTTGGCGATCTCTTGTGGACTTACAAATGATAGGTAACACTCGGCATTTCCGCTAACACCGCTTGCGAGCAAGACCTCTCTTGTCAGCTCTCCCCAAACAGTAGGGTCCAGCGACGAGTCTTGCTGCGCATCGACCGAATATACAATAATCGTCACTCTAACTAACCCTATGTATCGAAAGGCTTCCACTAAACTTTGCAGGAGCCACGATAACAACATTTCGTCAAGAGCAAATTAGAAATGCTCAGCACAAATAGCTCGGAAGGCAACCACAAACCTATCCAGACAGCCTACTCTTTGGATAAAACGTCCATGTAGGCCAAGAGGTGTAAGGTCTCTTAAAAGAACTACATTCTACCTTAGATTCGGTGGAGGAGTAGCCTTTTCATAGGCGGCTACGATATCAGAAACTATCTTATGCCGAACCACATCTTGGCGACCTAAATGTACGAACGCAATTCCTTCGATCCCGCTCAATAAGCTCTCCAGGCCGAGTAGCCCAGAACGTCCTCCCGCAATATCAACCTGAGTAACATCACCAGTGATTACCGCCTTGGAGCCAAAACCGATTCGAGTTAGGAACATCTTCATCTGCTCTGGCGTGGTGTTTTGAGCTTCATCTAGGATTATAAAACTGGAATTTAGAGTTCTACCTCGCATGAAGGCAAGCGGAGCGATCTCTATTGTTGAACGCTCAATAAGCCTCAGAACGGTTTCTGTGTCCAACATATCATAGAGTGCATCATAGAGAGGGCGGAGGTAGGGATCCACCTTTGCCATGAGGTCACCCGGCAGAAATCCAAGGCGTTCCCCCGCCTCAACCGCAGGTCGAGTTAGGATAATTCGATTGACCGACTTCTCTTGCAAAGCTTGAACGGCCTGCGCCACGGCCAAATAACTTTTGCCAGTTCCAGCTGGTCCAACACCAAAAGTTATGGTATTTGCCGCTATAGCATCTGAGTATCTCTTTTGGCCAGCAGTCTTGGGCTTTACGTATTTTCCTCGCGAAGACTTTACTATCTTGGTCGTCAACACCTCAGATGGATTGACATCGGCGCTTATCATATCGATTGTACGCAACACGGCATTCTCATCAAGAACCTCTCCGGCTTCCAAAAGAACCACCCATTCGCGAAATAGCTTGGATAATAAACCTGCATCCGGGCCATCGATCGTAATTTGATTCCCTCTGACGTGCACCAGAGAGTTCGGAAATGCCGCTTCCAACATCCTAAGGAACTTATCGCCCTGTCCCAATAGCCCCGCCATTAGATTATTGCTCGGGACGAAGACCACCACTGCGTCGGTCATTGACAAAGGTGAGACTCCACGCTAACAAATTTCAAGAAAAGATCGCCTTCCTAAATGATCTACACCTACTTATGCTATCACGAGGAAGGACCATCTTCACACTATGGTCACAAGTCAGAGTTGGCTGGGATGATAGACCAGGTAACTTCACTAACAATGTAATTCCAAAAATAAGCGGCCAACGGCCCCCTCTCGGATCCGAGATTAAGTTATTATATTGTGGTTAACTTGAAAGCAAAGTCTTGGTTCGTTACGAGAACGAGACGAGTTGTTAAACCAAGAAGCCTGCCTAGGCTTCATCGCCAACTAATTGCGACCAAAATCGCCTCCAAATCTCACATCGCAAAACTTGCGATAAACCCCCTGCATCCCGTATGAATTTCTTGGAGAGAAAGTAGATCGATTCAGTTGGAAGATTTTCTAGACAACCCCACGTCGGCCCTGGATCGATGGGCAATGAATGAAGTCCTAGCAGAGCGGAACCTCTATGGCGCACAAAAGACACCGTTTTCGGAGGTCGCTAGAGCTCCTCTTGACACGAAAAAAGCTTTAGAAAACTTATCCCGTAGTCAAACTGAGATATACATTCAGTCCATTTCGGGCATACGGATTACCGGAATAGTCGCCAAAGTTCTCAGCGACGCCGTGATAATTGAGAAAGATGTTTCTACTGGCCAAAGGGATGTAGTGCTCATAACCTTCGGTGCGATCTCAGAGGTAACCTTCAAGGAGCGTTTTGATCTCGCGCTAAAAAAAAGTAAGAGTCCTGATGTTCAGGCCCAATTTTCAATCCTCGCCTATTTGGATAGGCATCTTCCTCTTGGTTCAAAGCTCGAAATTACGCTACTGCATAACAACCATAAAGCTCTATACAACTTCGCCGGAGTCGGCGAGGATCTGATCTTTCTAGAAAAACTAAATGAAATCGCCATATTTAGGACGATCTTCCCATTGGCAGCACTTGGAACGATCTCAATAAGAAGGCCATAGTCAAAATGAGGCTATGTCTGCTTGGAGAAGATTGCTGGGACAAATTGGAGTTTACCCAGCACTTTGAACTCAATTTTAAGCGAACAGATCTTTCGAAAAGAAAATAGCCAAAGATAAATATTTCCCTAATAGACAGCAATACTTGTTGCTCGAATCAGAGTGAGAGTTTGATTGGCGCTTCGACTACCACAAAATTGGCAAAATAAACTTAGCGATCACATTGACCATAAGAAAATTTTCTAGGGAGCTAAGGCTGTGACTTGGGCGATATTACCGAGACTCTTCGTTACCGAGACTCTTGACTACTGACTACTGAGACTAACTACTGAGACTCCTCGAGGATGGAATGTAGCGTACCCCTGCCAATTCTTTGGCCCTCCAAGAACTCCACAACGTCCTTGTATTTAAGTCGAATGACACGACCCATAAAGTAGGCGGTGAGCGACCCCGAATCAATAAATCTATACAAAGTTTGAAGACTGACCCCTAAATACTCAGAGGCCTCCTTTGAGGACATCCAGTCGATAGCCTCATAAGCTTTTCGGTGAACTGCCATTATAATTACCTCCTCGTAAGTGGTGATCTAGTTACCAACTCGTTATTGGAGAATTCGGTTCCACTTTGATCTACGCAAGTTTTGTGGGTGGCGCTAAGCAATTCGTAACAAATCGGGCGGAAACATCAATTTCTCTGCTCTTACAATTTATCATGTTATTTTGAAAGATATCAAACAACTATGCTATTCTAAGATATCGTAAATATTGACGTCAATATAACGATTTTGCTTCATTTTTCAAATTGCCTACTAGGCCTCATTGAGACGTACGCTCAAATCGAGCGCTTACTCAAGGAAAAACCCCTTTGAAAACACTTCCGAAGCGAAATATAAGACTCGGTCTGAGCTCCAGCCCAAACAAGGCCAGTTGGAAACCTCGCAATATCTATCGAAATGTTGGCATTCTTCTCTCGATCCTAGGCGTCGGCCTCGCGCTGAAAGCCATTACCTCCACCTCAACAGCTGGTACCACCGTTGGATATATCACAATTGCTAATCGCCAAATCCTACCTGGCCAGATCGTATCAGCTGGTGACCTTTCTGTTGCTCGGGTGACATCAGCAAATACTGTTGGTGCGCCGACACCAACCCTTGCCGAAGCCGGAATTATTGGCCGACGGACTCTTTATTCTATAGAATCGGGCCAAACAGTGTCACCGGGCGAAGTAGTCGCCTCCAAGTCGGGGAATCAAAAGAGGCTAATCTCATTTGCCATCCCCATATCGAGAGCATTAAATGGCGAAATCGTTACTGGCGATCGCATAGACATCTATGGCACCGCTGGGCAAGGCACCTCTGCGGTGACGACCGTGTTGGGGCGAAACCTCGTGGTAGAAGCGCTTTCAGCCATTCAAACAGGCGTATCTGCCCCAACCAACGCACCTATTACCATCACCGTTGCTGTCCCAGATTCAATGACGGCATTAGCAATTGCAAATGGAACCGCATCTCAGACAGTTTCAATTGATCTCGCGAACCAAGTCAATCCTCCAAATGACCCAGGAACCTATGCGGTCAACTTCGCAGGATAAGACTTTAGCAATCAAAAGAACAAAGACGCTTATACCCCAAAGAAGGAATAATGGAAGACGGACATTCACCATCCATAACGTCCCCTAACAACCGACCAACAGTAATCGCTATCTTAAGTGGAACCCACGCTTGGCTAAGAGAGTTAAGTCGATGGTGTAATGGATCGGTCGTAGACGTTGACCTTGCGGTAGCAATGTCAACGCAGGAGGTCATAGAGTACCTTCAAGCCAAAGCCTTGGTCGTGGCAATCCTGGTCGATTCAAATGCCAGCGAACAATTGATCTCAATCTACGAAATTGCCAAGGCACACAATATCAAGGCAATCAAGATCGGAACGACCCCAAATCCCCAAAAAGTGATCGAAGGATCTAGTAACTACCTTTGCTACCCCTTTAGTGTCGAGGAGTTCAATGGCGCGATAGAACCTATCTCTAAAAAAAACTCGCCAAAAACAGAAGCGCCAAAAACTCCAGAACCACCCGAGACCCCAGATAGCGATCCTTTTATTGACTTGAGCGATCTTCACCTAGGATTTGACGAGCAGAGCTTCTTAGAGGGGCTGGAGAGTCAAACAATCAACCAGGAACAATTCAATCCGATCTTACATGAATCCAACTTCAATCCAACAGAAATAGATAGCTTTGACTACGAAGGAGAGCTATACAACTTCGCAAATACCACAAATCCAATAGAGCAAAAGCCACAACCCCAATCAAGAACGTTTGCGGTCCTTGGCGTAGGCGGGTCTGGGGCATCTACGACTTCAATGGCGATCGCTCAAGCGTTAGCCCAAATGGATTCGACGCTCTTGATCGATATGAAAGCCGATGGTGACATCGGAATGTACCACGACGTCGATCGCGCCCACCCTGGCCTCGGCGAATTAATGGTTGGCGCGCGAAAGTCTGAGCTCACTGCTACCTATCTGCGAAACTTTTATATCCAGTGTCTAGAACGGCGCTATGTAATGATCGTTGGAACCAAGCGGCAAGAAGATACCTTGGCAGCACGAGAGAACGACCTAAGGAGTTTGATCGATAAAGTTACAGAGGAGTTCAACTACGTGGTGTTTGACATCGACAATAAGATTCGTGCTCCTCGGATCGTCGACGCCGTAGATCCAGATCCAACGGTCCTTGGAAGTGAAGTGGCGCTCGCCTTAGCTGACCGTGTAATAATCACACTTAGCGAAGACCTGCGAGGAATTCATGGAGCCCTCCGGTTACTCCATCGAGTCTTATCGCTTGGGACGCCCATTGCTTGCATTGCCTTAGTAGTCTGCAAATCCAATCGAACCATTCGACGCTCCTCGAATCCTCAGCATTCTCAATTGGAACGACTCTGCAACCAGGTTTGCAGTGAATTCATCCTCCACAACGAACCTAATACCTCAAAATCAAGACGAAACCTTAAAGTCAGCCCCGATAATGCTGCACTAAAGATCTTTACCTGCGGATTTGAGCGCAATTTAGAGTCAATTCATGAATCGATTAGACCACTTCCCAAAGGGTTATATCAACCCCTGATGTCATGGCTTGCACGTGAAGATACTCCCAAACAAACAAAGTCCGAACCTAAGGTCAATTTGCGGCGAATAATGCCTGGAGAGCTCGCCAGTGATGGAATCAATTGAACCGTCAAAATAAGAAGTCGCCCGACAAATCACCCCTTCAAAAAGAGAGTCATATCAAAATCAGATGCCTCATTGCGTATGTAGCCCCCTGAGCCAACAGCTCTCAAATGGCCACCTTCTAAGAGTGCGACAACCGAGGCCCGGGTGGAAAGTTCGGCTGCAAAAAAAAGTGATTCCGGGACCGAATCACCATATATTCCTCTGACAACATCCTTGACATCTTTTGGATTTTCGTCAAAAGAAAATAGAACTTGCTTCAACCTCAACATGCGATGACTCAGGTAATACCCTACGACCTCTTTGGATATCTCAGAGGTTAGGTCTGGTCCATGACCAGGTAAAAGATGACGTCGATCCAAGTCGTAAACCTTGATCAATGATCCGATGTAGCTTTCGAGGTCACCATCTGGAGCGGCCACCACCGAGGTACCCCTGCCAAGAATGTGATCACCGGTTAGGAGCTCTCCATCAGGTAGAAGAAAACAAAGATGGTCCCCGGTGTGGCCCGGAGTGCCAAGTGCTATCACCTTGGACGAATCAAGTTCGATGGAGTCATTATCTGAAAGGTGTATCATCTCCAAATCATCTAGGTGGCCATTCCCATAGACAGGTACTTCAAATTCTAAGCCGAAAGCCTTGGTTGCTTCAGAGTGATCAAAGTGACCATGGGTCAAAAGAATGCCACGTGGATCAAGCCCCTTTTTCTCGATTACTCCCTTTACCTCCAAGAGGTGCTCCAGCGTCGAAGGGCCTGGGTCTACGATAAATGTGGACAATTTGTCGCCCACCAAAAGATAGGTATTGGTTCCATCTAGAGTCATTGGCGATGCATTTGGTGCGACAATTCGTATCGCATTCGGTCCAATTTCGGTCACCGTTTCCATAGAGCCAAAAGGCACCTGTGCAACCCTAGGATCCACAACAGGCAGATCTTCGAAGTTCATATTTCACCATCTCCACAGTAAAACGATCGCACGAGATACTCCAATCTAGAATCCAAGAAGGACAGATCCCATAGTAACGATGAAAGTTCGTCTAAAGTCCTCTAGCAACTAGATTTTTCGCTATTGTGAGAATCAATATCGATGATTCTCCTCAGAGCTAAATGCCCAGGGTCCTCACCATCGGCTCATGTGATCATGAAGACAAATGCACCACAAAGCAAAAAAACAAAGCCATTTCTCATTGACCACGCTCCTTTTAGATCGTTGTGTAGTCAATGAGAAATGGGTAAGTTCTCGTCTTTTTTGAAGAGGATCTTTATTGAACAGGCTTTGGCTCATCATTCAAATCATTATGTGCATCCTCATGAACGAAGGTCGAACCTCGCATCCACGACGCAATGGCACTGAATAAACATAGTGCAAGAGCAAAGCTAAAGGCGATAGTAATTCCATGCTTAAAGGAGTTGGATATCAAGGTCGGAAAGTAACTCTTAGCAGTTAGCGTTGCAACGGTGTGAGCAGGCAGACTTGACAGCGAGGAGCCGAGAAGCGTCTTTATAGGATTGAATCCTAAAAATGCGCCAAACAATGAGGCGACTGCGGGCAGGTGCGCGATGTATGCCGCCTTATGAATACCGACTCCCGAACTTCTCAACCCCGAATATAGCTGACCAGGCAGGGTCGAGGATATTCCGGCAATCATAAGGGAGAAGAATATACCGATTGAAAGCACCTGCCCCGTGTTGGTCAAAGTAGCCAACATCCCAGAGGCAGTCCCTCTAGCGTTAGCTGGCACACTATTCATTACCGCCGAGCTATTGGGGGCCGCAAAGAGGCCAAATCCGATCCCATTTAAGACCAGAATTGGCGCGAAGACCCAGTAAGTGAAGTTGGTCGGAAGAAGAATCAGAAGGAAAAAAGAGATCGCGGCCACCAACATTCCCAGCGTCGCAAATAACCTCGCGCCAAAGCGATCTGAAAGGAAGCCTGAAACCGGCCCGGCTACCAAAAACCCTACAGTAAGAGGCAACATGTAGATACCGGCCCACAGAGGGGTGCGGGCAAAGCTATAGCCGTGCAGCGGCAACCAGATCCCTTGCAACCACAGGATCAGCATAAATTGAAGGCCACCTCGTCCAATAGCTGCCATCAGGTTCGCGGCGTTTCCAGCCGCGAAAGCTCTAATCTTAAAGAGCGAGATCTGAAGCATGGGATTTTCAACCTTGGTCTCGGTGTAGAAAAATAGACCGAGCAAGATGAATCCAGCTGCAAACTCTGCCAGAATCGTCGGAGTTGCCCATGACATTGTGTGGCCAGGGGCAGGCTGAATTCCGTATGTGATCGCGATGAGGATCAAAATGAGGCCACCTGCAAAGAGGCCTGAACCTAGATAGTCAATCTTGATCTGTCTACGCGGTGCCGAAGACTTCAACTTATAATATGCCCAAACGGTTCCAAAAATACCAAATGGGACCGAGACACCAAAGACGAGCCTCCAATTGACATCCGCCAAAAGACCGCCCACAATCAGACCAAGGAAAGCTCCAGAGAGACCGGCAACTTGATTAATTCCAAGTGCCGTACCCCGGCGCGATGGCGGGAAAGCATCCGCCAAGATTGCATTTGAATTCGCAAAGAGAAGTGCGCCACCAATTCCTTGGACGACTCGCATAATTATAAGGTAAAGGGCCGCACTGGATCCGCTACCTGGAGTCACCACTAAGGCAATAGATCCCAGGGTAAAGATTAGAAAGCCCAAAGTATAAAGGCGTACTCGTCCGAGAATATCACCCAATCGACCTAGCGAAACCACCAGAACAGCAGAGGCGACCGAGAATCCAAGAAGCATCCAAAGAAGATAACTTACGTTACTAGGCGCCAAGGGGTTGAGCTTGATTCCTCTAAAGATTGCAGGAAGTGCAATTATTACGATGGACGAATTTAAAAAAGCCATAAAGACGCCCAAAGTTGTGTTGGAGAGAACCATCCATTGGTAACGCCGTTCTTGCTTAGATTGACCGTCACCACCTGGTTCAGGTGCTTTATCAACAATCTTCATAATGCTCCTAATTATATGTTTTTATCTTATTTTAGTTGCATGTTACATGCAACTAAACAAACTCTTGATCTATCACTAAAATTTTTTGAGTTATTTCGAATGTTAACACCCTTTATCGGACTTGTTTGATATATATTTAAGTAATCAACAAAGCAGGTCGCTCCAGTCACTGTGAATCATGCTTGGTTGATATCAATTTTCGAATCGACCGGACAGGGTCCAAGCGTCATCAAGGCGTATATCCACAAGCTTCAAAACAGAAAAGCCAGTTTTCTCCTTGATCTCTATTGAAAAACCGCACGGCCAAAAATGACAACTTGAGCAAATAAGAAGACTTGCACAAGCCAAAACTCTGTTCGATGCTAAATCTATCGGTTAAATCCCCTTTTGATCTAAAACTTGGTCCCGAAAAATCGTCGATGTCGGCACGATCATCGCTAGATGTCAGATCCAAAATGAACCATCCAGGATCTCCGGGTTCCCGCTAGGAGAACATTTGGATCCTTGGGATCTTATTCAGGGAGTTATAAATTGACAATAATAAGCACCCAAACTCCACTACAGGAGATCGAGCGATCAGTTCAACTCATTGCACATGAGAACGATATTGACGTCACGATAGTCTCAAATCGCCCGAGGCTGGTAGGGATCATAAACCAAGAGATCGACCTTTGGCAACAGCGAAACTCGCACAGACCATTAACTGACGACTCTAAGCGGCATATATCGGGACGGATTGAATCCAACATTGTTGGCTATGGCCCGATTGATAGCCTTCTCGCCGACGATTCTGTTTGGGAGATCATGATCAACGCCCACGATTCAATCTTCATTCGACGACATGGCAGAGGAACCACTTTCCACCATGAAAGCTTTCATGACCCAGAGCACCTGCGAAGAACTATCGCGCGAATTCTCTCGGAAAATGGCCTAAATCAGCGCAAGCTAGAACCAGCTGATGGTCTCCAAGACGTGCAATTAGCCCAGGGCGCCAGGTTACACATAGTGCATCCCGACCTTACCAAAGAAGGGTCACTTATCGTAAATATCCGGAAATTTACGGGCCTGCCAATTCGTAATATATCAGAGCTGATCAAACGGCAGATGCTCTCAGCTTCTGCTGCTCGCTTTCTATTGAAAGCGCAAGAGGCCAGATCGACCATTATCTTTGCGGGGCCACCAGGATCCGGCAAAACTACACTTTTGGGGACTTTGGTAGGTGAGTTGCCACCTGAGACGAGAGTTACCATCGCCGAAGAGGTCCTAGAAACTCTAGTTGAACTGCCCAATGTTGCACATCTCCAAAGCCGACCCACAAGAAGTGATCGAAACGGAATCGACCTTAGAACTTTAGTTGCAGGCTTCTTGCGAATGTCACCAGACTTTGCGATCGTGGGAGAGGTTAGAGACAAAGAGGCGCTACCTCTCATACTCACCCTATCATCAGGGGTACCTGGATATACGACCATCCACGCCACCTCGGCGCGGGCGGCGCTTTCTCGACTGAGACTGCTAATCCAAATCGGAGGCTTCCAAATGCCCTTTAGCGCGGTCACTCAAATGGTTTCGGACGCCGTCGACCTAGTGGTTTATGCAAATCGAATTGACGGTGTCCCCAAAGTAACTGAGATTGTGGCGGTTGAAGATCCCAACGGTGGAGTCGACTCAAATTCCTTCACAACTTCCACGATCTTTGAACTTGTCGACAATAAGTTGGTGCCCAGCGGCCTCCTCCCCCAAAGGCTCAGACAAAAGAGCAGAAACAAAGGGATTGACATTACCATGGAAGAGCTCTTGAATGATTAATCCAGGACGCTTTAACACAAAGGAGCTGACGACTCTAGCCAGCGGGATCGCTTTCATTGGTGCATCAACCGTCATAATTGCGCACTCCAATGCGAAAAAAACCCAAGGAAAACAGGGTCACCAGGAAAAAATAGTCGAAAAGGTCAACGTTCTACTGTCAACATTTAGCACGGGTGAACTCTCTTTGATCTTTGCACTCTCAATCTTTGCAACCGGAACTGCCCTCTCCTTGTCCTCTAGCCCCATCCTTGGATCGATTGTATTTGCGATCACGGCATTAGGCGGTGTCCGTGGGTTAAAGATCAAAAAAGAGACAAAGATCCGCGTTGATGCACTTAGAAGCTGGCCACTAATCCTCTCCGAGCTTCAACTACGCATCGGCACAATGGGCGCACCGCTTCCGAACGCACTCTTTTCATCTGGCAAATCAGCGCCGCCCACGATATCGAAGTTTTTTCACCAAGCCGAACGGAACTTCTCAATTACTGGCTCTTTCGACTCAGCCCTTGCCATCTTGTCCAAGGGTCTAAATGACAGCGGCACCTCGATAGTCACTGAACTTCTGAGTGTCGCCAAAGACGCTCCAGGGTCAGATCTTATGACACTGATCTCAGACTTACAAGAAGATAGACAAGCCGAATGGGATCGTCAAAGCGAATATGAGGCTCGCCTAGCAGGAGTTCGGTTCGCAAAATACTTCGTAATAATCGTGCCTTTGGGAATGCTTGGCGCAGGAAGCGCAATAGCAGGGACAGGGCCCTACCAAAGTTCGCTCGGTCAACTCGGTCTTGTCCTATCGCTTTTGGTTTTGATAGCAACGTGGGTTTGGGCAAGCCGTCTGTCGGATCCCAAGCGCCTGTATGCAACTCTAAAGACAAAAGAGGCGGTACTCCCAGAATGAATCCATCCATTCCAGCTGCATTAGCGACAATCTCATCGGGCATCGGAGGTGGAATCACCATATCAGTTTATTATCAAAAAAACCGATCCGCCAAAGAACGAATCTCTCGCCATTGGATAGCAGAACAAAGTGCGCCCTCAATCAATTTGAAAGGCCATAGTTCCTCGAAAGATCTCATAGAGGGATTAACTGCACGGAGTCGATGGCTAAAAGCCAACTACACACCTCACATAGCTTTGGCCACAATAGGACTGTTCGTTCTGTCAATTCTGAGCAGGTCCTGGTCGGTCTCTGTCTTGTCGTTCTTAGCCTTTTTATCTGGCCTAACTTTGGCGGTAGCATTCCCAGTCGTAAATGACCAACTCCGAAAAGCTAAAATCACAAAAGCGATCGATGCAAATCTTGCATTGGATATCGAAAAGATGGCTGTATACCTCTCCGCAGGACTATCAATCACATCTGCAATAGCACGGCTGTCCAAAAACTCAACCATCGCATGCAGAGCACTGTTTGAAGATTTAAATCTCTCCCTCGCCAGTGGAGTCGAACTCTCCGAGGCCCTCGCCATCTTACAGATCACATTCAATTCAGATTCTCTACATCGGTTTTGTATCATCTTAGAGAGCGGACTTTGGGGCGGAAACTTACCTAGGGCTGCCAGACATGAGGCTCAATCGCAAAGGGTCGATGCACATCGTCAAGCACTCGCCCTAATGGAAAAAAACTCGCAAAAAATTTGGATTCCAATCACAATCGCTGCATTGGTACCAGGCATCATCCTGATATTTATTCCTTTCCTCTCAATACTCCGCACCGTGAGCGGATAGTAAACCACCTCTCGAATTCAACTTTGAAAAACTATCGCGCCCAGAACGCCTCCAGTAACCAACTTCCAAAGGTATGCACCGCACACAAAAGATTGAGAGTCGCTATGTCACTAATAAATCAAACAATAATCAAAATAACCCTTTTGGTCGGAGACGGAGTTCATTGGCTTTCTCAGTGGAGAGATCGCTACGACTTTGACGAAGCCGGAGAAGGCGTCGTCTCTGCAGCAATAGCGGTCCTGATCTTCGCCTTTCTTGGGGTAATCCTATGGGTTGCCTTCAAAGCAACCATGGGAACTGCGACCAACACCATAAATGCCCAAGTTGCAAAGTTAGGACAATAACCTCACTTGAAAGATCCCAAGCAAGCAATCTCCTCCGAGAGCGGTACGGGAATCATTAGTTCGATAGCTGGAATTCTTGTCGCACTCTTGATCCTTCAGGCAATCGTCTACCTGGCCAGGATAGCTGATACCCGTATCCGCTCGCTTGCGGTAGCTCAAGATACTGCAAGACTCTTTGCCGGAATCGACTACCAAAATGGCTATCTTTCCCGAGCAACGATCCTAGATACCGCCAAGGCCGATCTCGGGTCGTTAGCAAAGCAATGTGCCCTAAATGAAACGACAAAAGCACCAATGAACGTCACGGTAGCGATACAGTGCAGTGTTCCGTTGATATTTTCCCTCGGAAATATAGTCAGTTCGTCCATAAGCTCACGTGCCACAATAACCAACTAACAAAGAGGAGTAATGAATGTATGCAATTGCAAAAGATGAATCGGGCGTTATCGATGTAGCCCTAGCCATCATCGCGCTAGTAATAGTTCTCGGCTTCTCCAGCTATATATTCGCGATCACGTCGGTAACCCAGAAATACTCAAGCGGCATCTCACAGACGTTGCGTAACTTGGTGAGAACGGCTCAAATAAGACAAACGCCTCTGAGCCAGAGCGAAAGCTTTACCCTAGCGGCCAGCTATCTACAGCAGTTGGGCATCTCATCTTCAACGCTCAACGTAAATACCAATATGACCTACGGGGGCTGCACTCTTGAGACCTTCACGATCTCTATCTCCAATCCCTTGATCGCCATAATTCCGATTACGTCGTCGTCCACGTCCAACCTTGGTATCTCGAAGGGCTGTCCATGAAACGTAGCCGACTTCGAAGATTATGTAGATCAGCTGCCACCACCTTCTGTGACCGAGATGAAGATCGCGGCTCGATCATAATCCTCGCACCAGCCATTGCTGTGGTTGCCATCACCCTCGCGGGACTGTTGATCGATCTAAATTACCTTTACATGGCAAAAACACAGCTTCAAAATAGAGTTGAGGTTGCGGCCACAGAAGCAGCTAACACAGTCAACAAATCTCTCTATTATCAAAATGGCACGATAGAAATCGATCGGAACGCTAGCGCTCAATTTTTGTGGCAATCATTAAATAATCACCAAGGTCACGGTTATCGAATAATCGCCTACAACTTCCTTTCGAGCGCCTCCTCTATTTGTGTCAACGCAACTGCATCTGTCTCCTTACCTGCATTTGCTGGAATACTATCGAGCATCGCTCCGACAATCACCTCGAAAACGGTTGCATATTTACCCAACCCCGTTAACAATCAACCGGTAACAATACCAAATTGCTAATCAAGCTAAATCACATTTGCTTAATCCACGATTCTCAAATACCTAAGTAAAACAAAGATCTTTCGCACTACTTACGTATGAGTCGATAATTTAAATAAATTAAGATTAACATCTATTACCTTTAACATTAATCTTCTATATCCCAGATTAACAAGCGATCCAATTAGCAATATCAATAATTCGATGGCTTCTACAAACTGGAAAAACATTTCAAACCGTAAAAATTGCGATCAGTGCACTCCTTTTGGTGATAGAGGTCGCGCAGAAACCTAAAACATCGTGATCAAATCAACAATTGAGCACCGCTACGCCAGGCTATATCTCTAAGGCCATCGTAACTGCGAGGAAGAAGATCGGCATTCCCAGCTGGAAGAGGATAATCTACGCCAACGCTGCACTAAACCCGAGCATCAGCCATAAAACCCATCTTTGAAAAGAAAAAGAAGAAATCAATTCACCAGTCTTGCCCAAAGCAATTTGATCGGAGAATAACTCCAATCACAGACAAGCCAACAGCGCACAATTGCCAACCTTACAATCTGAATTCTCCGATATATAGTCGGTAGAGCAATAGCCCAATTTGTAAAAAAGGCTGGCGGTTAAGGATGAAGACCAAACAGGTCTGTCTCTTAATGTCCCTAGCCAAATGAACTCCGTGCACCGCCTCTGGCGCTTTATAGGCCCTACTAGCACAACAATTAACCCTCTGTAGTCGACCTCCACCAACTGAAGTAAAACCGCTTATCGACAAGATCCGAATCCCCAAAGAATGTTAAATAACCTAGAACATCTCGCCTTAGGGTTATCCCTTATTTCTGGATCGCAAAGGGGGCATCGACAACCAAGTAACTCTTTTTTGCTACTATGGAGGTGAGGATCTCAAAAGGTTACATAGCGCCATCAAAGATCCACCTCAGCGACACTTTCAAGTGATCAACCCCTAACATCACCCAAAATCTCAACTCGGCGTTAGGATCGAAAGTAAAGATAAAGCCACCTTGTTGGGATGGCGTCAAAAAGATTAGACAGAAAGAGCTGATCAATGCTAATCATCAATAGCCAGAACACTTCTGTATATCTGTACGAAAATTACACCAATAATAACCAGAATAGCCTTAGACTCTTTTCCTTCATCGACGATCCTAAAGTACTGCTAAGAACCATACGCCAGGGTCAAATTGGATTGATGACAACTGAAATAATTAGTCTGACCAAATTCGAATCAATCGAACTCAAGTTTGAAGCACCGATTGACCATATGACGATCTTCAACTTTGAATTCAGTGACGGCAAGAGCCAAGAGCTAGCCATGCGCCACATAAAGCTGGAAGGTGCCACAAATTTCAGAGACGCTGGGGGATACGCTGGTCTCAAAGGTATACATATGCCTTGGCGGCGATATTTTAGAAGTGACAATCTTGCCAATCTAACTGAATCAGATCTTAAAGTCTTGAGCGAGCTAAAGATCTCGACTATCTACGACCTACGCCGGGATCAAGAACGCGAATTAAGTCCCACTCGACTATTGAAGTCGTCAGAGATCGAAATTATCGAAGTACCGATCACTAGCACAATTGCAGATCTAAGCGATGCTTTGCCAGAAATCCTAGCTGGCAAGCTATCTGGTCTTGACGATAACCACATGTGTGAAATGTACCAATCCATCGTTGACACTCACCTTGATGACCTCCTCGGGGTTGCAAGCGCAATCATCGCAAACGAACAGGACAACGTGATCTTCCATTGCACCGCAGGGAAAGACCGAACCGGTATTTTAGCTGCTCTAATTCAACTTAGTTTCGGAGTAGATCAAGAGACGATCTTCCATGATTTTTTACTTTCAAATAGATACAGAACTCCCCTTCGAATGAAAACGCTTGAACCACATTTTTTGGAACATTCAATTGATATACAAAACTTCAAGCCATATCTATCAGCACCATACGAGGCATTAGAGTCAATATTTGACGAACTAATCGAGGCTGCTGAAACGATAGATAATCCCAATTTATAGTCCTATCATCTCTCCCATATCCAAATTAGATAAACACGATAGCAAGTGAAGTTTTACCTCTATACTGGCGATACCCGCTTAGAATAGCGGTGCTACCTCGCAAATACTGACGATAAGTGTCTGACTAACGATCAGCTACCACTACCTAGCCTCTGAAAGCTAACGAGCCAAAACAAAATCCATTGCATTCACTAGATCGAAGAGAACGGAATAAAGTACTAAATCGCAATCTCTAATATGTAAGCTAGGAAATAACTGCAAGTTCGGCTTAAGTTCAACAATCAATAACTCATATCTCTTGAACCTACACCCATTTTATCAAGATCCATTAATGTAGTCATAGACCTAAAAATCCGTTCGCTACGACGTTTATTAACTCAATCCACCCATAAATTGATGGCTTAGCGTACCTTTTAATAATTTATAACTAATTGGTCAACGATATGCTAAATTGATTGCATCTAATCCAAACTTTTGATCTCATCAAGACGACAATTCGAGTTATATATTAATGCTGACAGATTGATAAGATCCATTTCAAATGTTAACATTAGAGGCTAAGCAGGACAGTAAAAATGGCTAAAAATTCCTCGTCCACAATCTCTTAAAAACTTCAGACCCTTGGCACGAACATCTCAAACAATTGTTAGACATAGCCTTAAAGTCTCCCTTGAACGTCCTAATTTGATTGCAACGTTGCAAATAAACGTTGCAATATAAGAAGATTCCTCTACGCTCGTCACCGATCCCTCTCGGACTTTCCATATTGAAGCGCACAACATGTCCATAAAACACCGGGCTCCATCGTCAATTTCGACCGTACCCGGCCTACCTCATGCGATAGGAGATTGCGCAAAACTCTTGCAACAAAAAATTTTCATCAAAAATCCCCTGGGTACTTAAAGTACGCTTTCACTCTAAATAGCGCTTGAACAGCCGTGGCCTATCTCTTGGATTGGCTTTGAAGATTTCGCCTTAGCTTGAAAAAGATCTGCTTGAAATTGCTTATATAAATTAAAAGGCCCGAATGGTTTTGGTAGACGTCTCCTGCTTCTCTAGGAGTGCTTTAGGCGTCGCCACAATCTTAGACAGGACCAATCCCGCAATGGTCCGATCGAGAGGCAAACATAAATCCCATAAGCGCCAATCCGAGGAGAAGATATGCACGCTATCGCCTGGGCACCAATGGTCACAGTTGAACACGAATTAGAGAAAATCGCAATCCTTCGCCAAAGGGAGAATACATGATACCCATAAAATCAAGATCAATCATCCGAAAACAACAAATATAAGAATTATTTGCTTCGTTTGGACATCGCGACCATTAAATGCCTATTATCGTGTCGCTTCAACTTTGTATGAAGTTTGTCACAATGTTAAGGGGGAAGCTATGCCTGAGTTACCGGAAGAGCATGCGGTAACAATTGAGGCTCTCATGGACGAACAAAGAAAATTTACTCCGTCCGAAGAGTTCAAATCGCAAGCCAACATCAATTCGCAATCAATCTACGCCGAGGGGGACGATTACGTAAGTTTCTGGGACGGTCAAGCAGCAAACATCTCATGGCGAACACCATGGACCCAGACGCTTGACTGGTCTAACGCCCCATTCGCGAAGTGGTTTGTAGATGCAAAGTTAAACGTTACCGAAAGTTGCCTCGATCGCCATTTGGAAAAAAACGGCGACAAGGTCGCCTACTACTTTGAGGGCGAGCCTGGTGATTCCCGGGTCATAACCTACTCCGACCTCTACAAAGAAGTCAATCAGCTAGCCAATGGTCTAGAGAGCCTAGGTATTCAAAAGGGCGATCGAATCGCCATATACATGGGAATGATTCCAGAACTTCCCATAGCACTACTTGCCTCTGCTCGCCTGGGCGCAACCCATTCAGTAGTATTTGGTGGCTTCAGCTCAGACTCCCTAAGAGACCGTATCAATGATGCCGAAGCAAAAATACTAATTACATGTGATGAATCTTGGCGAAACGGAAACCGCGTAGCGCTCAAGGAATATGCAGATGCAGCGATCGAAGAGACACCAACCATAACCAATGTCGTCGTAGTAGCACGCACTGGCGCCAAAGTAAACATGGTTGACGGCCGAGATATCTTCTATCACGACCTAGTCGCAGATCAATCGACAGAAAAAGCAGCTACTGAGACCGACTCAGAAGATCCGCTTTTCATTCTCTATACCTCGGGCACAACTGCGCGACCAAAGGGAATTCAACACGCGACCGGTGGCTACCTAGTCGGAGCTGCCTACACCCATAAAAATGTCTTCGACGTAAAAGAAGACGATGTCTATTGGTGCACCGCAGACATTGGATGGGTTACAGGTCACACCTACATCGTCTATGGCCCCTTGGCAAATGGTTGCACAAGCGTAATCTACGAAGGTGTTCCCAATTTTCCTGACAAGGATCGTTTCTGGGAGATTATCGCCAAGTACAAGGTGAATCAGTTTTACACCGCCCCTACAGCAATTCGCACCTTCATGAAGTGGGGAACCGAATACCCAGCCAAGCATGATCTCTCCAGCCTCAAAGTCATTGGGACCGTTGGTGAACCAATCAACCCAGAGGCCTGGATCTGGTATAACGAGAACATCGGAAACGGCACCTGCCCCATCGTTGACACTTGGTGGCAGACTGAAACTGGCCACATAATGATCTCACCACTACCTGGAGTAACTACCACCAAGCCTGGGTCGGCTACAGTTCCCTTACCGGGAATCGGTGCCGACATCGTTGACGACGAAGGAAACTCAGTTCCATTGGGCGGCGGTGGCTATCTGGTCCTAACTCATCCATGGCCTGGAATGTTGCGCACGATATATCGTGACCCAGAGCGCTTCAAAGATGTCTATTGGGGACGCTTCTCCAAGCCAGAAGAGAACAAATGGGTCTATTTCGCCGGCGATGGTGCTAAGCGTGACACCGACGGCTACTACTGGCTACTTGGTCGAGTCGATGACGTCATGAATATCTCTGGCCACAGAATCTCCACCCTTGAGGTCGAGTCGGCCCTTGTCGATCACCAAAGTGTAGCTGAGGCTGCAGTCGTCGGACGGGCAGATGCCACCACTGGACAAGCAATCGCTGCGTTTGTTACCCTAAAAGGTAACGTCGTTGGCAATGACGACCTACTTGCTGAGCTTCGAGAGCACGTAGCCACCAAGATCGGTAAGATAGCTCGCCCTGCTTCAATTGTCTTCACCGATGAACTTCCAAAGACACGTTCGGGTAAGATAATGCGACGCCTACTAAGAGACATTTCCGAGCAGCGAAAGCTCGGCGACGTAACGACCTTAGCCAATGCAGATGTTGTTCGAGAGATAGCCGATCGCGCAAATTCTGCAGCAGCTAGCCAAGCTTCTCAAGAGTAAAGAACTACTCGAGAGACAACGACGACTCAAAACGTATACAAAATATGCGCAGCAGTCGTCACTTCATAAGGAAAATCAATGGGGTTCTACAAAAACCAAAAGGTCTTTGACGAATTCAATGATTTTCCTTATGAGATCGATCAAGGGTTTTTACCAAGATCGATCGACCGCTCTTGGTTAGTGGTCCATAGGAGTAATTCTTATACGGGCTACTAGCAGCTCAAATCGCACAAAATCACAAAGCTCGAATAACTCGAACCTGGGATGGCCGCGATAAAGAGAAAGAGCGGTCATATTGGGGGAAGAAACTTTGTCAGAAAGGACAGAGAAAAAATAATGGCAGATAATACGCCTACAATCGCAGACCCAGGTCCGTTAGGGCTTGCGGCCTTCGCATTGACAACTTTTATGCTAAGCATCTTCAATGCCGGGATCCTTAATGCCAAGCTAACCGCCGTCGTGCTACCACTAGCACTTATCTACGGAGGTGTAGCTCAGCTCCTTGCTGGAATGTGGGAATTCAAACGTAACAATGTTTTTGGAGCGGTTGCATTCACCTCATACGGCGCATTCTGGATCGCCTTCTTCTACTATGTCAAGTACGTCGCTGGCGGCCTTCCCGCAAGTGACGCCAACAAGGCTACCGGCCTCTTCTTGCTAGCTTGGCTGATCTTCTCCGTTCTCATGTTCGTCGCTTCCTTCGGGACGAATGGAATCTTGGTTGCAATCTTCGGACTGCTTGTGATCACCTTTGGCTTCTTGACAATAGGTGCATTCGGAAACAGTGCCGGGGCAACCAAGATTGGAGGTTACTTCGGTATTATCCTTGCTCTGGCAGCCTGGTACGCTGCAATGGCGAACATCGCTAATACGACATTTGGCAAACCGGTATTTCCGCTATTCCCATTCAAGAAGTAATTGTAACTTTGCAAAATTGATCAGCTCAGCTTGATCTAAAGCCCTATAAAAGTACGGCCCCAGAATCCCAGGAGAAAATTCGCCTTAAGATTCTGGGGCTTACAATTTAATTAAAATCAAAGCGAATTTTAGTAAATTCGACCTCATCTATTCCATCGCGGACTATAAAATTGCAAAAATCATACGCTGAATTGAAAACAGGTCAAGCCATAATTTCGAGGACAACAAACATTCAAAGGGCACCATTTGAGCTTACCCAAGAGTAGATTCCCGCTAATTATATGTCAGTGCCTCAACTGGGCTAGCCAAAGATCAGCCCAACCATGTATCTACTATTTTGAATGAACCTTTGCCTAAGAGTCGTCAGCCAAATCGATACTAACCTCTGGCCACTTCTACTATGAGAGCTTCGAATGGACCCCCTGAAAGTACCTCGCGTAACTTTACCCTCAACGACGACAGATCAGTAAAGACCACCCCACTTTCATCGACACCTGGCAAAGCATCCACGTGTTCAAGGATCACGCTGATGCTATCGACGAAGTTTCCGACGCCATCCAACACGAGCAACTTAGCGAGAGCCTTCACGACCCCTTGTGGCTTATTGTAGCGGATATCAAGCAATATATTGCTGAATAGATTTACGGCTTCCCTTTGGCTTCTCGGATCAATTACTGGCTCTAGAAGGCCTCTGGTCTCAATCAAGAGAGTTGATAGGTCTTCAATTAAATACTCTTGACTTGAAGTAAATTTCAAAGACTCGCCCACATAGCCATTATTCACATTAGAAGAGATTGCCCTTGCAACTACAAGTGCGTCCATGGCCACAATTCGATCAAAGGCACGTACGAGAAAACTAAAGATCCCTAAATCGTCGCCGACGCCTACTTCAAAAAAACAGTTCTCAAGGAGCACAAGCATCTCGTTAACGCCCTGCGAATTATTGAAATCCAACTGGACTAGGTGATTTCCTATGTCCATAGCGATTTTTTTTGAAAGCATTACAAGTGTCCTTTGGAATTTTCGGTCAGCGACTGCTCGAAAAGGACAAGATATCCTCAAGACGCCTACCTTGAAATTCGTTTAGCTCTTCTATTGTAATCTTCGATGTGTCTATAAATCCAACCAGCTGATTGTGAAGCAGACGTCCTTTAGGCGTCAACACCAATCGCCGGTCTTCGGTTAGGCTATAGAGGTCTTCGGGAACGTTTTCCATCTCAAACGTCTGGGACGGAATTCCTAATACCGTACGAAGCAAGAGGCCCAATCCTTCAAACTTTGCGGTTTCAACATCTAGGCGCTCAGAGCCCGCTTTCGCACTCTTTTTATTTGATATCGAGGCGATCCACCTCAGGGAATCTCTGATATTCCAGGAACGTTCATCTCCAATAAAAGAGTGAGCACTTGGTCCAACTCCTAAATATCGACCCTGCATCCAATAGCTCCAATTGTGCTTTGAGTAGTGACCCGCTCGTGCGAAATTAGAGACCTCATAGTTAACAAAGCCAAAACCATCCAAGATCTCACAAATCACCAAATACTTCCAAGCTAGATCATCGTCATCAGGATGCATCTCTTTTTTAGCAGCGAGTCGGGTACCGCCTTCAACCGTCAAACCATAGATGGAGATATGATCCGGAGGGCACTCTACCTCCATTATCTGAGCAATCGACCCTTCGATGGATCCAAAGTCTTCCCCGACGGCACCATACATAAGGTCAACCGAGTAGGAAAGTCCACTATTAGAGAGTCGCCCAAGAGCCGCTCTAGCAGTCGATGATCGATGATCGCGACCTAGACGCTTTAGCTCGGTGTCGCTAAGCGATTGGACCCCCACACTAACCCTATTGATCCCTAATTTCAGATAATCTGCGGGTTCATCGGCCAAAGACTCTGGATTGGCTTCAATGGTAACTTCAGCACCCGGCGAGAGAGAGATCATTGCCATTATCTTAGATAAGGCTTCAAGGGAAAGAAGGCTGGGAGTGCCGCCACCAAAAAATACAGTGCCGAAGACAAGGCCGCTACCGGCCTCGGAGAGTTCTATTGCGAGAGCCTCTAGGTACCTATCCATGGAATCAAAACGATCGGACCAAGTTGCAAAGGCACAATACTCGCACCTAGAGATACAAAAAGGAACATGAATATACAGACCCATCACGACAAATAGGCTATCGCCTCGAACGAAACGATAGCCTTGAATTCAAAAAATTCAATCAATAACGCCTTAAACCGAGTTCATCTAGACGCGCACTCATCTGGTCTAAAGTGAGCTCAAAGATACATCCGATCACCCGAAGGTCGTCGGTTCGAATCGTAATCATTCGACCGTTGAAATCCTGCCTCTGAACCTGGATCATTCCAAGATACCGTTTCAAGACGTCACGCTCAGGTCCTGAAACTTCATTAAGACGATTTAGATCAATCGTAACTTTTGTCTCAGTCGGCGACGAACGACGATAGGTCACCTCTGGCTGCATCATAGGATCAAGAATCAGATCCGCCGAATTAATCTCACCAGAACGGAATTCACTCGGTGGTAAATTTAAAGTGAACGGATCCTTAGGTAAGAGTTGATCAATCGGGACATCATATAGTGCTGCCAGTCTTTGAAGACGCGGAACAGAGATCGATCGCTCGCCCCGTTCGTACGCACCAAGAACAGACGCCTTAAACTCCAGCTCCGACATAGCTTCAACAGCTTGGAGCGAAAGTTTCTTTTGCTTTCTAACCGAACGAAGCCGCGACCCAACCGCTGCTGCGTATCCGTCTACTAATTCTTCATCTCTTATCGTCATAATTCTTCGCATGGTTATGTGGTTACTAGTGAAGATACTAGCGCAAAAAGCCCACGTTAGGCGTCAAAATTACAACAATGTCAGATTAATTTTGGAACATTCCCATTGCCAATGAAGCTGCAACTAAAGCGGCCGTCTCTGCACGCAGTACATTTCCAGGAAGACGCCATTTCGTAACAGTTGATGGTATTTCACCAGGAGCAAAGCCACCCTCTGGACCGATCAAGACCGAAGACGGTGGAAGGACTAGATCCTCTCCGTCCATATCACATACGATCACCCGATCCATAACTTCGTCATAGTCACCAAATGAAAGCTCGGGCAGATATAAGCTTCGGGATTGACCGGCCGCCTCCCTTGTGATCTTTGTGAGTCTGGCGAGACCTAATCGACCTTCACCTAGACGCTGTGGTACAGAACGCGAGCGATGAGCCTCAACAAGGGTAATTCTTGCTACACCCAATTCGGTAAGCTTTGAGATAGCTATATCTAACCGATCTGGATCAATAACGCTTAGAACCATCTCCAAGATTGGCGCTGAAAAATCACGATAATAGCGATCACCATCCGTCTGAAGAACCAGCACCTTGTCTCGTTTATTGCGCCGAGTTGTTCGATCGCTTGGGTTACAAACGACTCGACAGGGAACTACAGTCCCTCTTCCATCACAAAGGGTAACAGAATCACCCTCTATGAGCCTCTTTACCACAAAAAGATGATGGGCCTCGTGCTCAGTGAGATAAGGCTCATTAAAATCGTCTACGATCAGGTGCGCTTTAGAGACCAAATGAGGATCTGAAATTTTATAGCCCAAACCAATCAATCAACTAATTAAAAAAGTGCCGACTTTATGCGCGAAAAAAGGCCAGCTTCGTGATGAGCAACTATATCTCCCCTTACCGTTGCCAATTGCCTAAGTAGAGTCTCTTCTTCGTGGCTTACCGCGGTGGGAATGTCAACCGAGACTGTGACGATATGGTCACCGCGTCCACGAGATCTTAAGTGAGGAACACCCTTACCACGAATCGTGAAACGCTTCCCTGATTGAGTTCCCCCTGGAATAACCAGCCCTTCAAGACCATCGATCGTCTCAACCTCGAGTTCAACCCCCAGCGCTGCTTGGACGTAACTGATGTGCAGGACTGAATGGATGTCGTTTCGCTCTCGCGTAAAGCGAGGATCTGGTGTAACTCTCAGCGAAATAAAAAGGTCTCCAGGCATCCCGCCCCGACCTCCCGCAGCACCCTTGCCTGTCAGGTGTAAGGTGGTCCCATCATCCACACCCGGTGGCACATCGACGGTATAGGTTCGATCCACGGTCCTTCTACCGTCACCTCGACAGTCCTGGCATGGAGTTGAAATAATCTGACCATTTCCTCGACAGCGATCGCATGCAACTGTCGTAACCATACGTCCTAGAATCGTCTGGGCAATCTTCTTGACGCTTCCTGCGCCTTGACATGAGGGACATATCGTAGGGGTGGTTCCTGGCTTAGATCCATTGCCGCCACAAGTAGTACAGGTAGCGGGCACACGAATCGAAACCTCCTTATGAACCCCAAATACGGCTTCCTCAAAGGTGAGTGATACGCTAACTTGCATATCTTCACCACGCAATGCGCCAGACCTTGAAGTTCGGGCATTTCCTCCGAAAGCAGCACCAAACATCGACTCGAAAATGTCTCCGAATCCACTTTGTCCAAAGAAGTCATTGGGGTCACCGCCCATTTGTGAGGCTCCGCCTTCACCATAGACGTCATAGGCTCTACGCTTTTCAGCGTTGCTAAGAGTCTCATATGCCCTAGAGACCTGCTTGAAGCGCTCTTCGGACTCTTTGTCACCAGGATTGGTATCGGGGTGTAGCTCACGGGCTAACTTGCGATATGCCTTTTTGATTTCATCATCTGAGGCGGTACGAGAAACTCCAAGAAGTTCATAAAAATCTGCTGCCATCTATCCCTCGCTAAGTCTCTTCCCAAGGTTCTCACTGACCAACTGAACAGCGCCGATCACCGAACCATAATTCATTCTTGTTGGACCAATGAGCCCAACGCTTCCCACTTGAATACCATCTATCGAATACGGGGCAGCAACCACTGCGCACTCCCGCAAGGAGGTAAGCCCGTGTTCGGAGCCAATAGCCACCGCCTGCCCTGTGGAGATCACAGATCTCAACAACGAGACCACGAGATAATGACGCTCCAAAATTGAAATTATTCCACGCACGGTCTCAAGAGCATTAAACGAAGCAGCCACCGTGCTGGCTCCTCCAATAAATACACCGTCTCGCTCAGCGTCGGCGACTGCACTTTTAACTGCGACAAAGCAACGCGAAACCAAATTACTAAAGTCAAGATCGTCAAAATATGGAGCTTCATCGACCGAATGAGGCTCCTTCTCCTTGAAATGGTCGGTCATAACCTCTGAAAGCTGCTCAAGTTGCCCGTAATCTACATCTAGGGGCCATTCGATAGCTCGTTTCTCAACCGACCCATTTACATCGACCACTACAGCCAGAACGAGCCTAGAGGCAAGTCCTACGAACTTTACGGAGATTATCTGTGCGCGCTGCGGAGAGGGGCCTGTAATAATTGCCGCACAATTAGTCAAATTCGTCAATAGCGTCGTTGTCGCGCCCAAGAGTTCGTCTATCTCCAAGTGAGCAGATTTGAAAAACCCCAAAACCTGGTCGCTCTTGTTTCCACCATCAGCTTCACCCATAAGTTCATCGACGTAGCGACGATATCCCTTTTCAGTGGGCACTCTACCGGCACTGGTATGGGGTTGACGAAGATATCCTTCACTCTCTAGAAAACTCATGTCGTTTCTAATTGTGGCCGACGATACAGCAATATCGGTAGTTGCAACAATATAGGCAGAACCAACTGGCTCAGCAGTTCCAACGTACCCTTCCACAACTGCACGTAAGATTCGCGCACGCCTATCATCCGAATGAGAGCCCAATTTCGACTCCTAACGACTAAATCTTGAAGTTTTCTAGCACTTAAGTTTACCGAGTGCTAAAAGTTTTCCGGAGTTTTATGGCTCGTTTGGTGACCTTGCTACAACCCACTAACGCCGTACTGGCAGATTGAGCAATCGCGACACCATCAAAATATATCGACACCGTCTCAAAAAATGGTAAGTCAAATTATGATTTCAGGCAAAATATCCGCGGAAACTAAAAGACAAAGCTTACATTGGGGATCGACTAAAAGACTTTGGACGTACATCAACCATTGAATCGAGAACAATGAAAAGCTACCCGAAATCTCCTCCTTCAGATTTAGGGATTTCAATAATCCTTCCGCTAGAGCCAGTAGGTGACAAATAGTTAGCAAAAATGCTATGTGACAACCTTACAAGTCCAGGTTGACAATGAAAACTACAGCGTCACCTGAGGTCTTAGGTGACCCTATCATAAAAGTGCAAGATCCTCTCGCGATAAAAGATCGCAAAGGTATCGACGATGGTATTGAAGACTGCTCGGCTATTGACCGTAGAGGTAAGTCGTTCCCGAATCACCACCGGTGCTTCAAAAAAGTTCCGATATCCCAAACGGCGAGCCACCACAAACAGCTCCAAATCGAATGCGAACCGCTTTTCAACCATCAGTGGGAGAACATCTTCAATTACTTGACGGCGAGCAAGTTTGATTCCTGTTTGGGTATCTCGAATGCTCAAACCGAACAGAGCCTTAATCAAGAGTTGATACATTGCCGAATAGAGACGCCGGATTGGAGGATATACGACTTTGGACATTGGGTGACGCTTCGATCCAAGCACAATATCAGGCTCATAAAGCGCGACCGTGCCAATGAATGCCCTAAGCGCAGATGGATCGATATCCCCATCAGCATCGATGAACCCAAGGTACTTTCCACGACCTAGCGCCAAACCCGTTCTAAGAGCAGCACCTTTACCTTGACGTCGCAGGTGATATACGTCCTTGATGGTAGAGATTCCGATCTTAGAGATGGTGGAAGGACTTGAATCAGTCGAACCGTCGCTTACCGCGATCAGCTCATATGAGAGGCCGACGCTATCTAGAACATTCACCATCTCACGAATAGCGCTTTCAAAATGCTCACCCGGATTATAAAACGGAGTTACAATCGAGATAAGAGGAACTTCGTCTTCGCCCTCAGGCACAAACTTCTGGATAGCGTTCGAGGAAACAATGACATAGCCGTGAGACTCAATCTCTTCAGCTAGCGAATACTCATTATCCTTCAAAACCGCTCCTTGACTAGTCCAATATTTCGAAGTTCCGTATCTCGAGTCACCGATTATCCCTAAAACCATACCCTAGGGGGTACCAGAAGCCACAAAACCACATCAAGACTCAAAATTCAATAGTGCACGCAAGAAACTAGGCTACCCTCACAAAGATACCAAGCAACTATCGGCGAAAAATCAAAGAACTATTAGGCGCTTATCGCACCTGGTCGAATCAGACTCTATGCCTATCAAAACAGTAGGCCTCCTCCATCCATAGCCCCATCAATTCAACAAGCCACCAAAACTCAATAAAAGATCTAAGAGATAGCTAGGGCACTCAACCTCGCAATTGCAGCCAGCAGCCCCTCTAATTTGTGTAAACTATGAATCCTTCTTGGAATGAATCTTCGATTTCATACGCTCTATGTGGCTAAAGGGCTATCCAAGAAACCCTTTGACGTCGCCAATCATGAATCGAGGCGGACTGTTTGCTGGCAACGCTCGTAATCTTTCTACGTGAGGGGATTGAAGCATCTCTAATCGTTGCGATCCTTCTCGCCTACCTTGACAAGATCGGGAAAAGGGAAAACTTCAAAGACGTCATTTTAGGCGTGAGCATTGCTCTAGCCTTTGCTCTAATAGCTGGAACAGTAATTTACCTGACCCTTAAAGATTACGCGGGAACACGCCTTCAAACCCAATTCGAGACGGTCACATACCTCATCGCCGCAGGCGTAATGACCTATATGACATTTTGGATGACCAGTCACTCCAGAAAAGTATCAACACAACTAAAAAAACAGACCAATGAAGCCCTTGAGCGAGGTGCACGCCTAGGAATCGCGATAATGGCAGCCCAAGCTGTGGGGCGCGAAGCTCTCGAAGCGATGGTTTTTACTCTTGCAATCGTCTTTGCTACCAGCGCGAAGGGCGCCATTATTGGCGGTGCAATTGGGTTACTTGCTTCTTTAGCCTTTGCTTTTTCGATCTATCGCCTTGGAAAAAAGCTAGATATAGCTAAAGCGTTTCGAATACTTGGGATCGCACTCATGGCATTTGGCGCTGGGCTCTTGGTGGACGCAGCGGAAAACCTCCAGAGTCTGGGATATCTCCCTCTACTTCGAGAGACGATGTGGAACTCTTCGTCGCTTTTACCCGACTCTTCAACTCTCGGTGATATCGTCCATAGCTTTTTTGGATACGCTTCAACACCCACAGTCCTACAAGGCATTGTTTGGATTACTTATTTAGTTACCGTTATGACAATCTACATTCGATTGACTCATACGAAAATGACTAAAAAAGCGCTCTGATCGCAATCTCAGATCCTCTGAATTAGATAGGTTTACGACCTAGATACGAGGTTGTCCATAGCGGTGAGTGTCAGGATAGTTGGCACGTTTGCTTAGTTTTTCGATTAATAGTTTTTTGACATTTTGGTGCCGGCAAAATCTAGCTAATTGCGGTTTCTCATGGATCGACCTACCCAAGAGAATTCAAAAATCTACAATCAGCGATATCTCTATATGCTCAAAAGCACTACCACGAATAAGTGGGGTGGGTCAAAAACAGGTTGCTGGCAACACAAACACACTTCCAAAAAAGATTTGGCCAAGAAAAGCGCCATCTTCTTGCCAAATCAATACTATTGATTGCTCGAAGTGGTCGCTTTGGCACCTGGTTTTCCCTTAGTACCTGGTTTTCCCAGTGTCGCTAATCTCTGAGTGTGGTTGCAAAAAAACCGCATCAACAGTTCGAGGCTCCATGCGGAGGCAAGGATTCCGCCTCGATCAGATATGTAGCTTTTGGAAGTTAACTCAGCAACTATTACAACAAAAGTAGTAGTTGATGCCATATAAATTGCAATAATGGCGCTAGCGTCGATCACTACATAAATTCCACAGATTGGGTCAATTCCAATATGTGGATAGTTGGCTCTTGGGTTCTTAAATAAGGGTCATGAGTTATATCAGCGCAGCTCAGAGCGGGTAACTTATTCAGTAGTTGTCGAGAACATTCATAGTTGTTCAGGATTCCGTAACTTTTTTTTGACACGAATTGGTAGCTGTGTCGAGCGAGGCAAAACTCTCAACCATCCGGGCAGAACGACACCCATTGCCCTCCAGCAGCAAGACGGCCCGGCATATGTCTAGCGTCCACCATAACTGGTCATTAATAAAATCGGATCGGTTCTCATCGCCAAAGAGAACCTACCTCGCTTACATGTCGTTAGTGGATGTCCTAGGTGGATAGAGCCGGAAGCCCGACTCCGCCTTGTGGGAAAGAGAGCGATAGAAGGTTTCGGCGGTATCGGTAATTAGATCGACTCTCGTAGCCCCAAGCAACGGGAACGCGTAGGATATGATTCCCTTGGCGACACCGAGTCTGCGAAAGGTCTGTTCTACAACGAGAAGAGACAGGTGAGCTTGTATCGCTCTATCGGTTTGGAAGTAGGCGAACCCAATAATATGCCTGGAAGCAGTGGCAACCACGGCGACCACCCCGGGCGCGGCGAAGACTTCCCGCGCTCGATCTCTGTCGTCGGCATAGGAGGTCCAGCTCTCTTGACTACACAAGGCAATCACACCATCGAGATCGCCTTCTTCGTATTCTCTGAACTCGATAGGACTCCGCACACGCTCAGCCTAACTAGCCTTCCGAAATAAGCTGTATACCCGTTATCGTACTTCGATTCTCCCCGGTTCAACCTGTCAGTACTGGATTCAAGTCCCATTGACCAGCATAAAGAGACATTATGTCGTTGTTTATATTTACCAGCTGTCCGATTGGTTTGGACTCGCAATTGGAGATGTGCTCTAGGTAAGTGGGTTGTCGCCGGAGTGATTGTAGCTAGCTACGTCTAGTCAAGTTTGCCAGTAGCTGAGAGCAACCAGGCCCGAAAATGAGTGAAATTTGAGAAAGTTTTTCTGCCGTGACTCTCGCGTTGGTTATGTCATGCTAGAAAAGTAATAATTTAGCGCGCCGATGATGAGTCAGGTTGGCAAACTCTCCTCTGTGCCGCCATTACCAGCGACCTGAGATTGCCGATGCACTAAGGATTACTGCAGTGAGGAACTCTCAATTAGACAATGATTATTCGACACTGCGTCAGTCCATCTTGCACCTGTAAGGTGACTGCCACACTATCACGTACCCACGGTTGCGACTTTGGTGCTTCAAGATACTCCGGCTCGGTCCTTAACCCCTTCGTAAAATATGAGAAACAATCATCGAGGTTTGCGAACTTCCACCCGGCGCTTGAGAGAGTTTCCTCCGGTACCCTTGGTTCTTTGAGATCTAGTCACCGGTCGAAACCAGTCCAATCGCCTGACGAAGCGCGAACTGGTCAATTTCAGGAACTGCGCCAAATCTTCCTTGCAGATACGCTCTTTCCGAGTTTAAGGATCTCCTAACTTTGTCTCCACCATATTCCACCAGAGCGGTCAAAGTAATCGCACCACTCTCACCCTTTTCGGTTAGCCAGGCTTCATCACGATTTAGGTGGTTTAGAAGACTGGTATCGTGGGAGGTGAAGATCAGCTGAGCACCTTTTTTTTTGGGGGGGGTTAATCTCGGGATCTTGAAATAGTTTCACCAAACGTGCTGATAATCTTGGATGAAAACTCAAATCGATCTCATCAAAGATAAGAATTTGGCCTCCGCCTAAGGCTCTTAGAGTAGGCCCAATGAGAGAGAATCACATTTGAGTTCCAACTAATGCTTCTTCAAAATCAAAAGCTATTTCTTCGCCTAGCACACGATGTATCAATCGCAACTGTTTTCGGGGGTTAACATGTACTTGGCGAGTTTCCCGCGACCCATCTATTTTAAATTCGCTAATTTGTACATCGTCAATACCAGAATCAGCGAAACGCAAAAGTGCCAATGCTAACTCTCGCGATACCGCCGGAGCGCTCCCCGACTCTTCAAATAGCGACTGCTGTATTGAAGCTCCCCATTCTTAAAACCTAAGCAGAAAAACATTTTGTTAGCATTATTACAGCACTTACAGCTGTTAATACGTCAATATCTGACAATTTATGGATCAAGAGTGAATCTTAGTGCGATCTAGCGTCCGCTAATAAAATCGGACTTCGGTATACACATGATGAATTCGTCTAAGACTGATTGGCTCAAGCACCACTTTCCTCCAAATGTCAAAGCATGGATTTACCTTAGCCGTTCCTGGTTGAACAACTTCTTTAGCATACCGAGTGAAAACCTCAGTTCCTCGGCTAATACGCAAACCACAAGAACAGTGGTCCTCCGGCTAGCTTTGAGATAGATAACGCTGTAATGGGTTGCCATGTGAATTTGAAGTAACTTGGAGCAGCCAAAAATGAATATCCAATGGTTGAAGAAGCCGAAAAGTCAAAGCGAAGGGTCGATGGCTATTCATCAGAGTTCGAAGCGGTAACGACCTTCATCGCCTCGTAACGCTCCAGTGTTATTTGCCTCTCTAAGGCGTGATCAACGATCGGCGACGGATAAGAGGCTTCCCCAATAAGACCGAGACGCTTGGCTTCAGAGGGATCGTGCACAAATCGGCTCGGGATCTCCGCCAACTCCTTGACCCATGTTTTTATATAGTCTCCGTTGGGATCAAACTTTTTAGATTGAAGCACGGGATTGAAGATTCGAAAATAGGGGGCTGCATCTGTACCCGAACCAGCCACCCACTGCCAAGAGTGGTTATTCGAGGCCAAATCTCCATCAATGAGATGCTCCATAAAGTAGCGGGCACCAACCTGCCATGGAACGTGCAGATCCTTGATCAAAAACGACGCAGTGATCATTCTTGACCTATTGTGCATCCAGCCCGTCGCAAGCAGCTGACGCATGCCGGCATCGACAATGGGATATCCGGTAAGCCCTAATTTCCATGCTTGCAAGCGCGAGCGCGTCGTTGCCTCGTCTATTTCATCATAAACAAGTTGATCAAACTGTTCATTAAGGTTCTTCCATGCGCTCTCTGGATTGTTCAACAAGACCTGGGCGTAAAAATCTCGCCAAAAAAGCTCGCGAATATAGTCAGAGCCACCCTCCTGGCCAGAGGCCAAGTACGCGAGTTGGCGGGGATGTACCACTCCAAAGCGAAGAGCTGGTGAAACGACGGAGGTATTCTCGGTCGATGGACTATTGCGACCAATGCTGTAGTGACTTAATTTTTCCTCCACAAAGGTCGAAAAGGCCTCCAACACAAATGAAGCTTTGGTAGGGAACCGCTTCCTATCAAAGCAATCGGAACCTTCAAGGTATGCCTCAGCCTGGCGATGAAAGAGAACTCGGTTTGAGAACCTATTTGGATCAAATCGAATATCGAAAGGAAGTTCGAATCCATGGGACAACGCAGCACGGTAATAGGGAGTAAACACCTTGTACCATCCACCACTCTGACGATTGATCTTTCCGGGTGAGATCAAATATGGCGAATCTCCTAGTAAAAATTGAATACCATTTAACCTGAGCTTCAGTCCAACAGCTTCATCGCGCGTCCGTCCTAGCGGCGAGAACTCTTTAGTTGCATAGACCTTTGTGGCGCCAATCTCAAGCGCGAAAGAGACGAGTGACCCAACAGGATCGCCCCAATCCAAATTGAGTCGACCATCGAGATCTCCATCGAGGTCCCTGACCACACCAGCCAAATAAGACGAACGAACAGGAGAGGTCTTCTCTAACAACTTGGGTGAAAAAACAAAATAGGGGTAGACAACCGCATCAGGTAGCGACAAAGCCGCCGCCATGGCTCGGTTATCGCTCAATCTCAAGTCTCGCCTTAGCCAGACAATCACCTTTTGCATCCAGTGAACTTTCTGTTAATCTTGTCAGGCTCACCACGAGGCACTGGAAAGTTCCAATACTCAAATTCAACTTTGATCGTACGAATTGACCTTAGCATCGCGCCTTTTCGAAGCCACGGTCAAGGTTTAGTGGTTGATAACTATCTTGTTAAAACTTTACTTCTATGGATTCGAAACCTCGCAGGGTCAACGAGCTCTTCGCCTTAGCCGAAACCACCTCATAAGTCGGCAATTTCAGTAACTCCTCTAAAAAGATCGCACCCTCACGTCGAGCAAGTGTCGCACCAACACAATGATGGATACCAGCACCAAAGGAGATAAGCGAGGAATTCGACCGATCTAGCCTAAAAGCGTTCGGATCTTCAAAGACGGATGGATCTCGATTTGCCCCACCTAGCAACGTCAGGATAAAACTTCCAACCTCTAATTCGACGCCGGCGATCGTCACCTCAGATTGAACCACCCTACCGTCTAGTTGAACCGGAGAGTCGAGACGCAAAAATTCGTCTACCGCCCTTGGCAAAAGGTCGTTAAAACCCCCTACTTTCGAATACACCTCATCATCGGTACCCAGGCGATAGGCCATGCTTGAAAGGAGATTGGCGGTAGTTTCAAATCCTGCCATGAAGAGCAAAAGTGCCATTACGGCGGTCTCTTTACCATCAAGAGGACTATCGCCTTCCATTAGGGATGTAAGCAATCTGGTCTTTTCTAGGTCAGATTGAATAAGCTCATCAAAAAAAGACAACAGGTTACTTCCAGCATCAATTAGCTCTTGGCGGTCACCTTGTCGAACGCGCTCTCCGATATCCAAACTGGCTGCAACGATGGCGACCTCTTGGGCCAAGTTCGACCGCTCACCTCTATCGACCCCCAACATCGCTGAAATCACAGAAATCGGTATCTCTAGAGCCACCTTTGAGACGATATCTCCTCCTCCATCTTTGACCATTGACGATAAGGCGCTCCTAGTAGTTTCACGAATCAATGGCTCTAGACCAGAGATCTTTGAGGGTGTGAAAAACGTCGTGACCGATCGCCTTAATCTGGTGTGGTTCGGCGGATCCTGAAAGAGCATCGACGGCGGATACTTGGAATCAAAGATTAGAGGTCGTGCCTGTTCTATCGAATCTGCTCGCTTGCCAAAGCTATGGTTACGAAGCACGCTATCGCATGCAAAAAATGAAGTAGCTAAGTAAAACCGTTCCATTACAGGGATTACCTCTCCCATCGAACGGGCCATGTCGTAGATTGGAAAAGGATTCTCGCGCACCTTTGAATCGCCGGCCAAGAGCTGAACGATATCAAGTGGATTTTGGATCATAGTCTTTTATCTTACGCCACCCAACAAGATAAAAGACTTACTCCATGTCGCCGTTCTAATCGTCGAGGCGCAGTGCGGAGATGAATGCCTCCTGAGGGACCTCTACCCTTCCAATATTCTTCATCTTCTTTTTACCCTCTTTCTGCTTTTCGAGCAGCTTTCTCTTACGAGAGATATCGCCACCATAACATTTAGCAAGGACATCCTTACGGCGCGCTTTCACTGTCTCACGAGCAATGATTCGACCGCCAACAGCTGCCTGAATCGGAACGTCAAATAGCTGCCTAGGTATCAACTCGCGAAGCTTTGTGGTCATTTTGCGTCCGTAGTCATATGACTTTGACTTATGAATAATTGCAGAAAAGGCGTCCACGGGAGTCGAATTCAACAAGATATCGACCTTGACTAAATCTGATGGCGCATAACCATCAGCTTCGTAATCTAAGCTGGCATATCCTTTGGTTCGGGACTTAAGGGCATCAAAGAAGTCCATCACTACTTCAGCAAGTGGAATTCTATAGATCATCTCGACACGCTCAGGTGAGATGTAGTTGACATTAACCATCTCGCCTCGCCGACTTTGGCAAAGCTCCATGATGGTGCCGGTGTATTCGCTTGGAGTTAAGACGTTGATCTTGAGAAATGGTTCTGAAATTGCTATTATCGATTGAGCGGCCGGCATCTCTGAAGGATTGTCCACCAAAACTGCGTCAACCGATCCAGCAACGGTAACCATATACTCAACCGATGGTGCCGTCGCTATCAAACTTAAGCCGAACTCCCGTTCTAAACGCTCCCTAACGATCTCCATATGTAGTAGCCCCAAAAACCCACACCGAAAACCAAACCCCAGCGCCAATGACGACTCTGGCTCATAGGTAAATGAGGCATCGTTCAGACGCAGCTTTTCCAAGGATTCCCTAAGGTCTTCAAATTCATCACCATCGATGGGATACAATCCGCAAAAGACCATAGGCTTTGGATGCAAATAGCCATCTAGAGCGACCGTAGCCCCCTTTTCAGCCGTTGTTATCGTCTCTCCGGAACGTGCTTGGCCGATATCCTTTAGCCCGGTTATAAGGTATCCAACCTCTCCAGGTCCGAGCTTTTCCACAGATACCTGAACCGGAGTACGAACACCAATCTCTTCGACGCTCTGTAGCGTTCCAGCCTGAAGAAACCGCAATCTATCATTGGCATGCAGAGTGCCGTCCATTACTCTTATAGAAGAGACGACACCTCTATATTGATCGTAGATGGAATCGAATATCAGAGCACGCAAAGGATCATTTGGGTCTCCCTTTGGAGGGGGAATTCTCTCGACAACGGCATCCAAAAGAGCATCTACCCCCACGCCAGTCTTTCCTGAGACCCTAAGTATTGAATCCGCTGGGATTCCTAATACGTTTTCAATCTCGGCGGCATAACGATCGGGGTCCGCAGCGGGAAGGTCAATCTTATTTAGCGCCGCGACAATCTCGAGATCATTTTCGATCGCTAAGTAGCAGTTCGCCAAGGTCTGTGCCTCAATTCCTTGAGACGCATCCACCAGCAATACCACTCCCTCGCAGGCCGCCAATGATCGACTTACCTCATAACCAAAGTCAACGTGGCCGGGCGTATCGATCAGATGAAGAATATGTCCGTTCCAATTTACCCTCACATTCTGGGCTTTTATGGTTATGCCTCGTTCGCGCTCAATATCCATCGAGTCGAGATACTGCTCGCGCATCTCTCTGGGGTCGACGGCTTTAGTCAGCTCCAGAATTCGATCTGAGAGAGTTGACTTACCGTGATCTATATGTGCAATTATTGAAAGATTGCGAATCTTATTAATTTCTACCATTTCTGAACAATCAGACTAGGTTCTTTCGGCGCATTTATGATCCATTAGCGCTAAACTAAGTTGTTCGCAATAGATGTAGGTAGTTGAAAATAGTGCGGTTCGCTCAATATTCATACCTATATGTGGCCAAACGCCAAATCCTACCTTGGGCTGGATTCACGCAAAGCCATCTTTCGAAGCGATAGTTTTTAGACATAACGACAACTGAGGTAAACATGGCAAATATCAAGAGCCAGATCAAGCGCAATAAGCAGAACGAAGTGGCACACTCTAGGAACAAGGCCCTAAAATCTGAGCTCAAGACTCGTGTTAAGGTAGCAATCGCAGACGCCCAAAGTAACGCGGAAAAGTCGGAGCAAACGCTTCGAACTGCGATTTCCAAGCTTGACAAAGCAGTTACCAAGGGTATCATTCACAAGAATCAGGCATCGCGACGCAAGTCACGCCTAATGGCGCAGATCGCTAAAATTAGCCAAACCGATTGATAGCTCGGTTGGATCTCTAGTGTTTTCCAAAGAGATCCAGCAAGAACCATTACAATTACGCAAAGATAGCGTTATCGCTATTGGTTTAAAATTTGGCTTCGGTATAGGGGCCGTTTCAAGATTTAGCCAATAGAGGTAGCGCTATCTTTGATATCTGAAATCCTAAAATTTGATGTTACCCAGCTCGCCGAGGTCTAAAACCAAGGCCCGCAATCTCGCCTGGGCCACAGAGATCATGGATACCGTGCGAACTCATGGCAATTCAACCAAAACTTGGTATCGGATCCATCCATACCAAGAGATTCAACTTGAGACACCAAGTGACTACCTCAAAATCTCATAACGGCCTGCTCAACGCTGTCAACTTAGGCCGCTTGCTCTCATCCGGCAAAAGATCAACCAACCAAAACTGCACCGCAGTTCCCCGCTATTTTATTCTTGAGAATAAAATCTTGAACCCGTAATCTATTTTCATAGATAGAGATCGCCATTGTCTAAAAGAACCACTACTGGAGTGCTGTTGAAAATCATGGATTGTTTATGTTGGTCGAAGTTTGATACGAATTGAGCAACTAGCAGTGACGCTTCCTTCGTATCCTTAGCAAATAAAATAAAATTATCGAAAATACAATCAGATGCGGTTTCCGCATTCATAATTCTTTTAGGAGAAAAAGCTTGTGCGAAGTTGTCGAATAGTAATTTAGTCTTTATGACGCACTCTTGGGCGAGTAGTGCAAGGTCATCCCATAACTCAAAAAGCACTTAACATTCTCTGTTCTCTTATCGACCTTGTCACGTGTGCAAATGGGATCAACAAGCCAAAAGCTGCAGCTTGAAAACATATCGTCGCTTCCATGCAGGCCTAGCTTTCGTCGGGCATCTCAAGGACCAGGTCTACCTCACCGACGGCACTGGTCATCAAAGTGTGCACGCCTGGCTGCCTCCTGGCTCCATGTGAGTTGACGTCTGATTTCACTGACGACAAAACTCTCGATCAATCCACCCTCTGCATTTGGGTTAGCCTCGAGCGAACCTCCTTTTGACTATATGTTGAATAGCCGCGCGGCTAAGCCCTTATCGAGAGGCGATACCTTTGGTTTGGAGAAAACTTCCCTTAGTTAGATTAGTGTTCCAAGCTAGAATCTGCTGAGTTAGATAGAGCGTCTGCAGTAACTCCAAGTAAGTAGTTAAAGTTCGTTGGGAAATTTCAGTATCGCATGCCAGATCGGCTTCGGGCGGCTACGCGGTCGCCCCCACAGCATCATCAGCTCCAGTGACGCTCTACACCCCCATAGTAATCAACCAAAGCGTCACCCTACAATTATCGATTCAACGATTACGGCGTCGGCCGGGCGATCGTTTCAGGGTAACTACCGATAATCGCCAGGTTGAGATAATCACTTCGGTTAAGTTCACTGGTGCAGTTTGTGAAACGATCCCGAGAAAGAAGCCTATCAATGAACTTTACCGTGTGTTCTACGAGTTAGCCCTGGCTAAAGCCGTAAAGTTCGATACCCTCAGTACGCCCACCGAACTTGTCCGCATAGCCGATAACTTTATCAGGTTGGCCAATCCGGTCAATAGGAATCTACCCGGGCGAGTGTCACGGTCACCTATATACTTTAGGGCTAATATCAACCCTGGAACACGTTGAACTTCATCAATTGTCAGCAGGCGATTTGGGTCTGAGTCCACGAATCCAACCGGGTCTTCTCGGGCACCAATGGCTGCAACTGTATCGTCGAACGTGACAAATCGTCCGCCTCGAGTGTCGAGGATCTCCTTGATCAGTGTGGTTTTACCTACCTGTCTAGTGTCCCCTCTCATAATTTCCCTGAAACTGAGGAATTAATCCCTTCGTAAGGTTGTTCTCCTTGGTAAGGACATAACCTTGCAAGGGAGAACGATGCAAAGTCACACCGTCTCAGAGGAGCCAAACATTGATGCCAACCAGAGCAAGCCGCCCAAGAAGAGATCTGGACGACAAGCTTCGGTGGTTCCGCTCAGTCCCAAAGAACGTAGCGAATTAGAAGCAGTGGTAAGAAAGTCCACAGCTCCCATAGGACAGGTGGCAAGGGCCAGCATTGCCCTATGGAGTAACGAAGGGGTTGGAACCAACGAGATCGCGCAAAGACTTCAGATATCTACAGAGACGGTATGCAAATGGAAGCGGCGTTTTATCAACTACGGAGTGGAACTTCTCGATGACGCACCGAGAAGTGGAAAACCGAGAAGCATTGATGACGAAAAGATCGCCGAGATTCTAAGGATCACTTTGGAAGAAGAGCCCCCGCTTGCTACCCAGTGGTCGACGTCTTCAATGTCCAAGCGGATCGGGGTATCACCAGCGAGCATCTCACGTATCTGGAGAACCTTTGGCCTCAAGCCCCATGTCTTGGGATACTTCAACATCAGTACCGATCCGGCCTTTACCGAAAAGGTCCGCGACATAACTGGGATCTATCTCAATCCCCCTGATGCTGCACTGGTACTATGTATTGACGAAAAGACACAGATCCAGGCGTTGGATAGAAC
>NZ_JXYS01000080.1 GCF_000949295.1 Acidithrix ferrooxidans | reverse complement strand
GGCACTCATGGCAGACTCGTTAGGTTCAAATCAGACAATGCATCAGACGCTGCAGTGGTGGACTTTGATGCTGTCGTTGTCTGGTTTGTTGGAACAAGTGACGTAGAGACAACTGGCTTTCAGTTCCGGGTGTTGGCATTGATCCATCGTTTTGGATTCTTGGCTTTGGCCTCCTCGTAGACCTTGACTCGCTTGGCGAGGATCATGACATCTTCGCCGTTGTGTTTTTGGTTTGGGGTCACAAAGTTCAAGCCAGAGTGATGGTGCTCCTCGTTGTATAACTGGACGAATCCCTCGATCCAGACCCTTGCCGCCATGAGGGAGGCAAAGCCATCGTGGGGATAGCTCGCACAGTACTTGACTGTGCGAAACATCGATTCCATGTGAGCATTGTCATTCGACGTCCTGGGACGTGAGTAGGAGGCAGCTATACCAAGTAGGTAACACAGTGCCACTAGGGTTGTCCCCTTCATAGGTGAACCGTTGTCTGAATGTAGTACAGAAGGAGCGAGTGAACCCTCATTCAAAGTGGCCCTCTTTAGGACAGTTGCTAGATTTTCAGATGATTCATTCTCGTAGATCTCATAGCCGACGATCTTCCTGGAGTACAGGTCCATAATGAAGTGCAGGTAGTAGAAGAGACCTTTGATAGGCCCTGGCAGGTAGGAAATGTCGGTGACCCAAACCTCACGTGGTCCCATGGCTACATGATTGGGCTTGGAACGCCTACGAGGCAGCGCTACCCGTCCTCGTCGCTTATTGAGTCCCGCGTCTCCTAAGACCCGATAGAAGGTGGACTCTGATGCTAAATAGACTCCTTGATCCGCTAGAGCTGGGACAATCTGAGCCGGTGGCAGTGAGCGGTACTCAGGACTGGCGCACACCTTTAGGATCTCGGCCCTCTCTTGATCACTCAGGGCATTAGGTGGGGTTGGATAGACCCTGGTGAGTCGTTTATCTTCGAGGATCGCATCTGAGATCTCCTTAGGTGATGCTTTGGTGGCATCCACTCCACCTGCCTTCCTCCAACGCTCATAGGTGCTCTCGCAGATTCCCACCTCCCTTACTGCGCAAGAGAGGTTGACACCAGCGCTATTGGCCTCAGCACTCGTTCCTTTTGTTCTCTTGGGTATACCTTTTTCATGACTCCTCTATCCTCGCCCTATATATGACTGTAGTAGATTTTCCGGCAAAGACTCTGAGGGCTAGGGGATCGATACCACATATCTCAGGTAATGAAGAGTTGGAGTTGATATACGAATAGGTCTTTCGATCAGATCCAGGACGGTGAGTGTCCATATAGTTGGCACATTTGCTTTGTTTCAGATTAGTGTTTTTCTCCTTTAGCGCCAACAGAACCGGGGTAATTTATTTGTTTTGTGGGTTGGCTAAGTCGCTATATATGTTTCTCATAGTTACGGACTTGCAGGTGGCAACTATGCGAGCCGACCACACTCAAGTTATATAATTTGGACAACCAATTAATTCATCTCAAAACTCTTAGTGACTTCTTGGCCTTCAGTCAAGGGATTATCATTGTGGCAGAGTAAAGAAGTACTCCCCCGAAGTTCGTGACTGCGCATTAGGAAGGGTCAATGACCACCAGGGTAAATATCCTTGACTTCGGACATAAAGATACTGACCGTCTAGTCATCCTGTCGCTCAGAATCACTAAATGTCACCCAAGACGCTTTCGTGCTTTGATGCGTCACAGGCTGCTATAGATGTCCGTGACGGTAAAGGAACAAATACTCAACGAGAGGATTGAAACCCGTTAACTTGAGCGAGAAGTTGTGAAACGCATGAGATTTTATGAGCGGTATTTATTCTATAGCGATCTGTTTTGGAAGGTCAAAACCTGAAGAGATTCAAGTAATCGCTTGCTTGGATT
Organism: Acidithrix ferrooxidans; assembly: GCF_000949295.1. GTDB lineage: Bacteria > Actinomycetota > Acidimicrobiia > Acidimicrobiales > Acidimicrobiaceae > Acidithrix > Acidithrix ferrooxidans. The sequence goes on along the minus strand of NZ_JXYS01000080.1, from coordinate 52,549 downwards.
GGAATAAATAAAGATGGTTGCTCCGGCCGATTGCCAGGGGAGAGTCGATTGTTGGCTCTTATCGTTATAAGTGAATTCTCAATACCAGCACTGGCTTAACGGATTTTTACCCTTTGTATCCAAATTATTTGGAAATTGCCTTAAGTACTGTTCAATTGACACCGAAAACAATAGTGCGAGCAGGATAGCGCAATAGGAGCCCAGGAAGGGCCGTATTCGGATTCGGACATTTGTGTCCAAATGAAGGATTTCGGTGAGTACTTAATGGGTGGACCTGTAGTTCAAGCATTACAATTCGCATTAGATGGCCTGACGATCCAGCAGAATGTTCAGGCAAATAATATCGCAAATGTCAGTACGCCTGGATTCACTGCTTCTAGGGTTGACTTTGCATCTTCTCTACAGAGCGCGCTGGCGTCAAGCACAAGCGGTGCTCCAGCTGTGGCTTCGGTGGCAATAACAGGTTCAAGTAGATTGCCCTCCACAAATGGAAACAACGTCTCCATGAGCCAAGAGCTTGTTGGAATTGAAAAATCTACGGTCTGGTATCAATCAGCTTCTGCTGAAATCAATAACCAATATCACCTAATGCGTGGTTCAGCGGGAGGGTCCTACTAATGTCTTTGTTTGGCCTTTTGTCAATTTCTGGTTCTGGCATTGATACTAATCAAACCTGGTTGAATGCAATTGGAAGTAATATCGCCAATATTAACGACGCGGTAAATCCAGCGAAAACGCCATTTTTGCAGCAGGAGATCGTAGCCGCACCGGGAGCGGTACCAACAGGATACGGTCCCTCTCAGAGTGCAATTCCAACATCTCCCCTAAATGGTATGGGTGTGCACGTCGCAGCTGTTACGACGAATCTTCCAAATGGAGTTCTCACCTACGATCCAACGAGCCCGGTAGCTAACGCAAGTGGCTATGTGCGCACTCCAGGGATCAGTCTTGCCGATCAGCTTGGAAACTTGAACATCGCTGAGGCAAACTATCAAGCCAATGTTGCTGTGATCAACCATGCGAAGTCGATCTATCAATCCGCATTGACGCTCGCTGTATAGTAAGCGAAAAGTTTCCTAAATTATTTACCGAGAAAGACTACCATGACTGCGATTCCGGCTATCTCCGCCATTCCATCGATCCCACCACTTCAGAGCGGATTGTCCCCTTTGAATCAAATCACGACTCCTAACTCGACTAATTCTTCATCTGCGACAGGTGCAATTGCCACAAACCCTGGCATCGGCGCAATACAGCCAATCGGAGGGGCTGCAGCTACCAGTGGAACTTCTAGCTTCGGTAATGCCCTCGCTTCGGCTGTGGATTCGATCTCTTCAGTTCAGAACCAGGCAAGTTCTCAAGCACTTCAAGTCTCTACCGGTCAAGCTAATCTCGCTGACGCGATGATCTCAGCACAGCAGGCTTCTTTGGATACCCAAGTAGCGACGGCAATTAAAACTGCTGGAGTTGGAGCGTTCAATCAAATTATGGCCATGCCGGTCTAAGAAATAGTTAGGTACTAAAGTGGCAGTTTCAGATAGCGTAGGATCGCTTAGGCAATATGGCGTAAGGTTCGCAAATGGCTTTACGTCCGGTCAAAAAGTTCTCACAGTTCTTGCCATAGCGGCTCTAGCGCTTGGTGGATTTGTGTATTCCCAGTACGCATCTAAGCCCAGTTATGCTCCTTTGTTTACTGGGTTGGCAGCATCTGACGCTGCTGCTATGACGGCAAAGCTTCAGGCGGCGGGCGTTCCGTATCAAATAGCTGACGGTGGAGCCACAATTATGGTCCCACAGCCAGATGTCTACCAGCAGCGCCTAAATATGGCCCAAGCAAATCTTCCAGCCAATTCGACGGTTGGCCTTGCGATCTTGGACAAAGTCGGAATTACTGCCTCGCAACTCACACAGCAAGCCGACTACCAGCGTGCCTTGCAAGGAGAACTCGCCTCTACGATCGAAGCAATCCAAGGTGTTACTGCGGCTCAGGTCAACCTTGCGTTGGTCTCTAACAATGTCTTTGCGATTTCAAATACCCAACAGCCATCTGCTTCGGTTTTGGTAACACTGGCTACCGGGACTGTTCTTAGCGCTACGCAAATCCAAGGGATCGTCCATTTAGTGGCTTCGTCGATTCCAAATCTTTCAGCATCAAACATCACCCTCGTTGATTCAAATGGAAATGTTCTCTCAGCACCGGGGATGAATACTGCGTCTTCGACCAATTCAGCAGCTACTACTGCTTATGACCAGAACCTTCAGACCGCTCTAGAGTCTCTTCTGACTCCCTTGGTGGGAGCTAACAACGCCGTGGTTCGCGTGGCTGCAACCCTGAATTTCAATCAAGTCACCACTCAGAGTCAAGCTGTTCAGACTAACCCTAAGGGAACTCCGATCACGGTTCCAACGCAGGTTCAAACTGCAACTCAGAACTTTAGCGGAACTGGATCCCCAACAGGTGGAGTTCTGGGAAGTATCACGACTAATGCCGCTACCGGTGCTGCTAATTCCACCTACCAGCAAACCAACAACACGACCAACTACGCCCTTGGCCAAATCAACCAAAGCACCACCCAAGCACCAGGGCAGGTTCAGCGGCTGAGCGTCGCAGTTTTGTTGAACTCAAAGGTAAAAGGTGTGACCCCGGCGCGAGTCTCGCAACTTGTCTCGGCGGCTGCCGGAATTGTAGCGGCCAGGGGCGATACTATCTCGGTTGTTCAAATGCCCTTTAGCGCTTTACCTAAGACTACCCCGATTGTTGGAGCGTCTTCTGCATCATCGCTTTATTCCCTGATAAAGACTGCACTGCTAGTCTTAGGCGTGATCTTGGCCATGTTCTTTGTCATTCGATCGTCCAAAAAAGAGGTTCGAGCCGAGATAGATATTCCTGCCTATAGCGATTATTACGATGAGATTCCAGAGGCACAGGTTCGTCAACTTCCACCTGCTGAAGCTCCGATGATTTCAACTGAAATTGTGAGCTTTATAGAGAGCCAGCCTGAAGATGTCGCCAAGCTGCTTCGAGTCTGGATGACTTCAGCCGTAAAGGCGGGATGATGGCGGTGAAAGCCAGCGAACTCACAGGAACCCAAAGAGCAGCCATTGTTTTGGTGCAACTCGGAAGAGATGTTGCTGGTCGGATCCTTCGATCGATGTCGGAGACTGAGGCGATATCGCTCACGCTCGAAATAGCGCGCCTTCCAAAGATTGAAAATGATCTGAATCGTCAAATTGCTGATGACTTTATTAATTCTTTGGCTGGAATTAGAAACCTCACCCAAGGCGGAGTTGACACCGCCAGGGATTTTTTGGCCTCTCGAATTGGAGCCCAGGCGGCCGAAGAGATACTTGATGAATTTTCTGGATCTCAGGCAAATAATCCGGTTTCGTTTTTGGCACATGTGGATGCGGGCCAGACTGCTTCTTACCTTCAAGATGAGCACCCGCAGATAGTCGCAGTAATTCTAAGTTTTTTGTCCCCAGATACTGCGGCTGCAATTTTGTCTGCACTTCCGGATGTTTCGCGCGCCGATATAGCTAGGCGAATAGCCAACATGGAGCGAGTTGACCCAGAGGTTCTAGAGCTTGCTGCATCGGTCTTGCAGAGAAAGCTTGCTGGTCTGGCAAAAGCTGGGCAAACTTCTAGCAGAGGTGGGGTCTCAGCAGTTGTGGAGATGCTGAATCGGGCAGAGCAAAATACAGAAAAGAGGATCCTAAGCGACTTAGATGCCATGGATCCTGAATTGGCTGACCGAATTAGAACGCAGATGTTTGTCTTTGAAGATGTGATGAATTTGGACGATCGAACGCTTCAACGCATCCTTCGGCAGGTTGTGCCTAAGGATCTAGCCGTCGCACTCAAGGGTGTTCCAAACGACATGAGAGAAAAGGTCCTAAAGAATATGTCAGAGCGTGCTGCTGGGGACTTGGTCGATGAGATCGAGACGCTTGGTGCTATGAGGGTTTCAGCTGTTGAAGCGGCACAGTCGGCGGTCGTTAGGGTTGTACGCGAATTGGAGTCAGCTGGAGAGATTGTTCTCACTCGAAACGATGAGGAGATGATCTAATGAGCCGCAATCGATATGAAAATATGGACGCATCTACGAGAGCTGTTTTGCGATTTGGAGCAATGCGCGATAATCCAGAGCTGATCTCACCACTTGAGCTACCATCGGTTGCATCTTATTCATCCGAGGGGAATCCCTCATCAGGCTTCGAATCCCAAGAAAAAGAGAGAATACGCCAGGATGCATTTGAGGAGGGAAGGCTAAAGGGTTACAACGAAGCAAGAGAACAAGCCCAAAGTGAATTTGGAGCAAAGGTTCGAGCCTTTGATTCAGCAATATCGTCACTCTCTCAAGCCATCGAGTCAATCTCGTCAAAGAGCGAAATCCTAGAGATGACTGAGTCAACCGACCTAGCTACCTTCGTGGTTGACTTGGTGGAAGCAGTGTTATCTGCCCCTATCTTCGATCAGCGTCAGAGATTGATCGAGGTGCTCAAGAGTACCATCTCCATGAGTATCGATGCTAAAGCTGTCACGATTCGACTCAATCCTAAAGATTTCCAAGTGGTTTCAGTCGCCTTTGAAGAGCGAAAGATTCCACCTCCGTCAGGACTCTTGCTAGTTGAAGATCCGGATATAGAGGCTGGCGCCGCAATATTAGAGGCGGATTCCATGAAACTCGATCTTCAGATCTCTTCAGCATTGGCTCGCATGAGGGAAGTCCTTAATGAACTAGGAAACGACTAATGATACCTAGTTCTATCAAAGATGCCCTTCGTGAGGGAGCAGCATTTCGCCCAGTTGGGAAGGTCTCTCGAATCACCGGCCTTCAGCTTGAGATAGAAGGCGTTAGCGCGGCAATTGGCGACTTGGTAATGGTCCAACGAGATGATGGTTTTATGGAAGCAGAAGTAGTGGCCGTTCGAGAGGGGCGTTTGATTTGCACTCCATTTGGTCATTTACGTGGCCTTCGTTTCGGAAGTTCTGCAATGCCAGCAGGTCGGCCACCAACAATTCGAGTCGGCGAATCGCTTTTGTCGCGAGTGGTCGATGCCCGAGGGTACCCGATCGATGGCGGTAAGCCTATTAGTGGTGGCGAAGTGATATCAGTTCATGGAGAGCCGCCAAGTCCCATGGCGAGAGGAACGATCTCACGTCAGATCCCTCTAGGCGTACGGGTGCTTGACACCTTAGTTCCCTGTGGAATTGGCCAGCGCCTTGGGATCTTTGCTGGCTCTGGAGTCGGCAAGTCCACAATGCTGTCGATGATAGCTCGCGGTAGCGCGGCCGATATAAATGTAGTCGCACTCATAGGCGAACGAGGTCGGGAGGTAAATGAGTTCATTTTGAACGATCTTGGGACTGACGGCTTGGCGCGTTCGGTAATTGTGGTGGCTACCTCTGACGAACCTGCCTTGGTGAGAATCAGGGCCGCATTTACCGCTACTCGTATTGCAGAATGGTTTAGGGATCAGGGCAACTCAGTAGTGCTAATGATGGATTCGCTAACGCGTTTAGCTATGGCTCAACGAGAAGTTGGATTAAGTGCCGGCGAGCCACCAGCTACACGGGGATATCCACCATCTGCCTTTGCCCTTTTGCCTAAGTTGCTCGAGAGAGCTGGAAACTCCGAATTAGGTAGCATAACTGGTTTGTACACAGTTTTGGTTGATGGCGATGAGATGAACGAGCCAATATCAGATGCCGCACGGTCGATTTTGGATGGTCATATTGTTTTGTCACGGCGGTTAGCTACCTCAGGTCAGTATCCAGCTGTTGATGTATTGGAGTCGATCTCTCGTCTTGAAGGCGCAATATTGACACCTGAACGCAGAGCCTTGTGCACAAGATCTCGAAGGTTGATGGCCACCTATCGCGAGGCGCGCGATCTAATTGAGGTAGGTGCCTATCAGCGTGGCTCTAATCCTGAGATCGACCTATCTATCTCAGTCAAACCACGACTGGATGAATTCTTACGTCAGACTATCGATGATCAAAGTGATGTGGATCTAGCCTTTGGGCGACTTGGTGAGATTTTGAATTCCTCCTACGAAGAGGTGTCTCGATGAAGAAGTTCGTCTTTTCCCTGGAGCGGCTGATGCGCCTTGCTCAGATGCGCGAGGAGGTGGCTCGGGCACAGCTTTTAACTCAGGAGAATATCGTTCGTCTCGCGGAGGTCCAGGTGAAGACGAGGTCTCATTCTTTATCTGCCATGAGCTTTAATGCCTCTTCCAAAGAGGAGTTGCAAGGCACCTTCGCCCTTCAGCTAAACGGAGTGGAAGCCCTGGAATTTTCTGAGCGAGAAAAGTCGATTGCTCTTGATCAGAGAGATAGTGCAAAGGGTAAGTGGACCGTTGAAAAGCGTTCATTCGAATCGCTTTCTCGTTTAGAGGAACGCGATTATAGAAGCTACATAGAGGAACTAACACGCTTTGAACAGATGGAAAACGATGAAGTTGGATCTGTTATGTGGTATATGAGAAAGAGAGAGGACGAACAATGAGTATGGTTAGCCCCGCTCCATCGAGCTCTTCTTCTGTGAACCCATCGGTCCAAATGAGCCAAAGTGCGATTTCAGGCATTTTGGCTACCATAAATTCCATCTCTAACATGGGCAAGACCTTGGCAAGCAGCGTTGATGCAGCGGTACCTTCAAGTGCATCGTTTGCCTCGGCTTTAGCATCTGCGACTCCTAGCGGATTGATCAATGGCGCAAACCTATTGCAGAACTTAAATAATGCGGCAAATCCATCGGCGACAAATTTATCTAATGCGGCAGCGGTAACTTCTCAAGTTCCATCACAGCCCACATCACCCAGCGGCGCACAAGCTCTCGCCACAGGCAATTGGGCATTTTCACCATCTACTACCCCCTCTGTGTCTCCTGCATCTCCTACGTTTGCTACATCTCCAGCGTCTCCTGTAGCTTCGAGCGGAACTATCACAGGGGGCGCGCCTGTCGTAAATGGTGCATCTGTAGTTAGTGATGCTATGCAATATCTAGGTGTGCCTTACCAATGGGGTGGGGCCTCTCCATCAACAGGATTTGACTGCTCGGGCCTGGTGCAAAAGGTATTTTCGGATCTCGGCGTCTCACTTCCTCGAACCGCGGCTCAACAACAGAGCACAGGAACCCCAGTTGCATCATTGGCACTTGCACAACCTGGCGATCTGATCTTTTATGGAAGCCCTGCTTATCACGTTGGCATTTATATAGGTAATGGAAAGATGATCGATGCTCCAAAAGCAGGCCAGAACGTTCAGGTAAATTCGGTTGGCACTCCTACTTCAATTGTGCGAATAACTGGCGCAACAGCAAATCCTTCTTTGGTGAGCCAAGCTGGAAGCTACCTTCCGACCTTCCAGGCTGCGGCTGCGGCAAATCACATTGATGTGAACTTGTTGCTTTCAATCGCTAAAGTCGAGTCAAACTTTAATCCAAATGCCGTTTCGTCGGCGGGCGCCCAAGGCATAATGCAGATAATGCCATCAACGGCTAGCGGTCTTGGAATTAACCCAATGAATCCAACCCAAGCTATCTATGGCGCTGCTCAGTTGCTCAGCGAAAAGCTTGGAGCCTTCAAGACCCCGGCTTTAGCTGCAGCTGCCTATAATGCCGGCGACAATGCGGTAAGAGCCTATGGAGGAATTCCTCCGTATCCAGAAACTCAAAATTACGTCACCTCGGTACTTCAGAATATGAAAGGAGCAGCTGCATGATAAGTGTTTCTGCATCCAATTCGTCCTCTAGCTCTACAGTAAGTTCAACGCCAAATTCAAATGGGTCCTCCTCGTCAGGCGGTTCCTCTTTTTTAGATGCGATCTCGCAGGCGACATCCCCTCCCAATGCTGCAACATCTAACGCTGCATCAAGTTCTTCGTCTCAAACTATCTCTCGCGTCAGTGACACTATCGGCCAAGGGGCATCTGCTTCCCAAACCAATATGAGCACACCTACCTCTTCTCAGAGTCAAGATGCGACCTCAAAGAGCCCTGCGGTCGCGAATAGTTCTTCGAATGGGGTGAATAATGGTCCTAAAGGTGCTGCTATTTCGACAGTGATGCTGACAGATGTCAGTGTCGCAAATGGCACTGGACCAGCGACTAATCCGTCTTTAGCCAGTGTTGTTTCGGATGCCAAAAATGCTTATCTCGCAAATTCAAATTCCCAGCCAATAACTACAATTGGCGCGCCTTTGGACAAGCAACCTACGAAGACAACCACAACCACAGCTACCAAATCAAAGTCGAAACCTATTTCATCACCTGGTAATTCGATAGGGTCACCGGCACAGTCGACCACTGTTCCGAATCAGATTTTGTCGAATCAGCTTGCACCAATCACGATTGCATTGAGTGCTTCCAATCTCTCAAGTAAGGTGGCATCTTCGAGCACCAATGGCCAAAGCGTCCAAAGTGCATCAAAGCAAGGTGCTTCGGTATCTTTGGTTAGTGCCTCAGTGTCAGAGAGTGCTCTTTTGCCAAATCAGCTTGGAAACAAATCCAGCACTGCTGCTGCGCCGGAGGCGACGGCCTCTAATAAGGCGATTCAAAATTCAAACAGTCCGACTTTTGTTTTGGGAGAGAATTTAGCCAAAACAGTCCCTAACCAAACCCAAGATGCATCGAGTGTGAGTCAGCCTTTGTCTTCTAGTCAAAGTCAACAGGAGGCGTCTTCTAAAGGTGCAGCCCCTATTGATTTTACTAGTGCACTTATGAGCGGCTCTAAAATGACTTCTTCTTCAGCACAGATTGGCGGATCAGGTGCTTCTGGTATCTCTTCAACCTTGGTTGGCGAAGCTACTAAGGCGGCTGCGTCTCAGAGTCATACTTCTGGTAATTTAACCCCAGGAACACAGAACCAACCAAGCGTTGCCACAGTTGGCCCCTCAGAAGAGAAGTTGGCTAGTCTTTTAGCCAACTTTGGAACTATTGCATCAAACGACCCAACTTCTGGCGCGCCGAAGACTTTGACCATTTCATTTCCGACGCCCCTTGCACCTTCTGAAGCTATCTCAAGTGCGATAGCAACATTGGGGATTAAGGCTGGGATGGGCGCAAATGTGGAACTTATTATTACACCACCAAATCTTGGACCAATCACAGCACATATGACCATTGATTCAGGCGGTCTAGTGGTCTCTTTGACCTCTAGCAATTCAGCAACTAATTCCCTTCTATTGCGACATGCTGGCCAACTCACGAGTGAACTTACGAGTGCATCTGGCCTATCTACCCACTTAGATTTTTCGCAGAATCGCTCGTTTGGGCAAAGAAGTCCTACCCCGAGCGCATTTTCACCAACGGCCGCCACAGCCGTTCTAGACGGACCTATCGAAAATCAACAGCCCTCGCCCGCTTCGCTTTCTTCAGTTTTGATCAGCGGATATCACGTACTTGATATGCGTCTTTGAAGTGACTAATGAGAGAACTATCTATTTTTTGAGAGAAGGAAATTAATGTCATCTATTTCATCGATACCGGCGATACCACCGATCATCCCACCTGCGATGCCGACCTTTAGCTCGATCGCATCACCCACAACCACCACTTCAACCTCGACGACGCCTACCAGTACCACGCCTACCAGTACTTCTACGACGACGCCTACTACGTCATCCACTTCGACGACACCAAGTTCGTCCTCGTCGGGTGGTTCGAGTGCAACTTCGACCAATGCGATTGCTTCGATGAATTCGAGTGAGTTTTTGCAACTATTAGTCGCACAGCTGCAGAATCAAAACCCCCTGAATCCAACAAATCCGACTACCTTTGTAACTCAAACTGCACAACTTACGATGGTTCAGGCGCTTCAAGCGGTTCAAACATCGTCAGCTCAAACGAACCAGGAGATGGGGGTGATGGCGTCGACGTCGATGATCGGTAAGACGGTTTCGGGTACATTATCCAATGGAACACCTTTTTCGGGTTTGGTATCTTCTGTCTCCGTAACAGCAAGTGGGCCAAATTTAAATGTTGGTTCTCAATCCGTGCCACTCGCAAGCGTCAGCTCAGTCTCTTAGATCTTGCTCTCTTAGTTATCCATTTATTAATCATAAGTATTTCAATTCGACCAACAATTAAATTAGAAAGGCAAGCCGAATGACTCGTTCTTTATCCGCTGCTATATCAGGAATAGATGCCGCACAGACAATGCTTGATAATGTCGGTAACAACATTGCAAACGTCAATACGGTTGGATACCAAGACACAAGTGTCCAGTTCGCAGACCTTTTAAATCAGCAGGTAGCTCCTGCTGGAGCGCCGCAGACTGGAGTAACGGGTGGCGTAAACCCAATCTTTGTCGGTAGCGGTGTTCGTGTCAGTAGCACAAGTACTAATTTTACTGAAGGTACAAATGTTCAAACCGGAAGTCCGACTGACGTTGCAATTCAAGGAACGGGCTTCTTGGTAGCTCAACAAAATGGCCAAACTTACTACACCAGAGCTGGTAATTTGAAGCTTGATGCCAACGGTCAGCTCGTTACTCAAACTGGAGCACTGATCCAAGGCTGGTCCCCAACGACTGCAGGGGGTACTATCTTAACTACAGGACCGACAGGGCCCCTATCAATACCTCAGGGCCAAGCTGCAAATCCAGCAGCTACAGCGAATATAACCTTGGGGGGAAACCTCCCTGCTTGGAACGGAGCTACGGTTACCACGCAGCCAAGCTATACAGCTACGACTACAGCGTATGATAGCCTTGGCAATCAGATACCAATTACGGTTACATTTACAGCCACATCGGGGACGGCAGATAGCTATGGCGTAAAGGTAACCACGCCGACGCCAGGAAGTACAACGGGAGGCACCACCTCCCTAGGGAGCGGTACGATTACCTTTGTTCCGACCACCGGGCAAATGACGTCAACGACTCCAATACCGTTGACGGGTTTTCCAACATCCTATAGCGTGCCGACGGCGGGAATGAATTTGGACTTTCCGGCCGCTGGGACGACAGGGGCTGTAACTCAGTTTTCTGGATCAAGTACGATAGCGGTTGCTTCTCAAGATGGATATCCTTCTGGAACCTTGCAGAACTTCTCCATTGGGTCTGACGGGACGGTAACTGGTACTTATGCAAACGGTAAGACGCAATCTTTGGGAGTTATCGCAATGGCAAACTTTGCCAATGAAAATGGCCTAACCAAGGTGGGTAATCTAAATTATCAATCCACCTTGAACTCTGGAACTGCCCAACTTGGTACTCCTGGTACTGGTGGTCGAGGGCAACTTCTAGGTGGTTCTTTGGAAAACTCTAACGTCAGCCTTGGAACTGAACTATCGAACCTGATAGTCGCCCAAACTGCCTACCAGGCTGACACTAAAGTGGTTTCAACAACTTCCATGGTCCTTCAGTCGTTGGTTCAGATGTAGCTGACCACCTTGAATAAATAAATTCATCACTTTTTCTTCGACGAATCCGCCAAATGGGCACCGGGTAACTGTGAACCTGGTGCCCATGTTTTTGCCTTCGGATATGCCGTGAGCAGTCAAGATATGCGTGCTACTCGATCGTTGTGTCAGAAACTTCCATTGTCTATAACAGATATAGTTCAACCGATTAAAGGGCAGCCCCATGAGGCGATACCCCTGAAACTATTGGTGTCAAATGAGATAGCGAAGACACCATCGTTTAATGTATCTATCGATTTTTGGATTATCCAATAAAACACTATTTGCCTCGGACCCCAGCCTTTTTGGTCGAACGCAATTGAGGAAATCTTCAGATTGTAATTTCGATGATCTTGAGCATTGCGTTATTTATTTATTGATTTCTTTAAATTAGCCACCTAGAGTGCCGACACTCTAGGTGTTGGAATTGTCGGGAGATGTTCGAAAAGGAAACTTATAGATGATTAATCTAACTCGATTGAATGGTGAGAAGATGGTCATCAATTCGGATCTCATACAACGCGTTGAGGCTAACCCTGATACCGTGATAATGCTGAGTGACGGGACTCATTACGTTGTTCGAGAGAGCGTCGATGAGATCGTTGCTGGGGTTCGTACCTTTCAGGCATCTGTTTTGGCAGAGGCTGCATATTTGGGACGCACCGGAGAGCCCTCTCCCGCACTTCGACTGGTTATAGGACCTGACCAAGAGGGGTAGAAATGGATTTCGCAACACCAATCGGAATTGGAGTTGCCTTAGTGGCAATTATGGTTTCGATGATAATGGACGGGGGCAATCCTGCATCGCTGATCGCTCCGTCTTCAATGCTTTTGATCTTTGGAGGCACGATCGGCGTTACTATGGCGACGGTCCGTCTTAAAGATATGTCTATGTTGATCGGTGGAATCAAATCTGCAATGTTAGCAAAGGCTCCAGTGGCAGAGGAGTCGATAGCCGATTTAGTCAAATACGCAGAGGTTGCACGCAAGGAAGGCCTATTAGTGCTGGAATCTGCGGCAAAAGACATAGAGGATCCCTTTATGAAAAAGGGCCTTCAAATGGTTGTGGATGGCTCCGATCCGGAGGTAATTCGGATGATTTTAGAGGGCGATATCGACTCGATGAAGGCACGGCATAAGGCTGCGGGAAAGATCTTCAAGGACATGGGAGGATATGCACCTACGATTGGTATTTTGGGAACAGTTATGGGCTTGGTCCATGTTCTGCAGAACCTTTCTAACCCTAGCACTCTAGGGCCCGCAATTTCGGCAGCCTTTACCGCAACCCTTTGGGGTGTTATGACTGCTAATGTGATCTGGCTTCCAATCGAAGGCAAACTTCATCGCATGGGAGAGTTAGAAGTCAAAGCCAAGCAATTGACTCTTGATGGGATATTGGCAATTCAAGAGGGATCTGCTCCTCGAATTGTCGAACAGCAACTCTTGACCTATTTGGCGCCAAAAGACCGAGAAGCGCTTGAAGCTGCAAAAGCGGCTTCTAAGAAGAAGGCAGCATAAAAAGATGAGCGTTAAGGGACATACTGCTCCTGCACTTCATCGAGGAAAGAAAAAGCACGAGGAAGAAGTTGGTGAGCACTCTGAACGTTGGCTACTGACATATGCCGATATGATTACTCTTTTGCTTGCTCTATTTGTGGTTCTTTTTGCTATGAGTTCTATCAGTGTAAAGAAATTTAATGAATTTAGGACTGGTGTGATCTCTGCATTTTCTCCTCAAATAAACTCCCTACAAGCGGGAGGAACTGGAATTTTACAAGCGAATTCACTTATATCGAGTCCTGGCAATTCGTCAGCTAAGGCTACGATCTCGTCCTCATCAAATTCGAGCTCCTCTAATGCGACTGTTAGCTTAGAACGCCAGTTGAGCAGATCGATCGCGTCATCTGGACTTTCTTCTTCGGTAAGTGTTTTGACAAGCTCCCAAGGAGTTATTGTTAGGATTCTGACGGATAAGGTATTTTTCGCCGTTGATTCTGCCAACGTTCAGCCTGGTGGAACCAAGATTTTGGATGCCGTCGCCTCGGTGATTGCACCGATTCCAAATAATGTAGTTATTCAAGGTAACACCGATAACCAGCCAATTGTAGGAGGACCTTACAGCTCTAATATGGAATTATCGGCCATGCGTGCCGTGAACGTGCTTGAGTATTTAGTGAAGAACGATCATATTTTGGCTTCGCGCTTGAGCGCAACTGGATATGGATCCACCCGGCCATTGCTTCCAAATACCACCCCAGCTAACATGATGGAAAATCGACGAGTTGATATCTTGATCCTCAACACGACGATATCGACGAGTCTCTCTTCTACGGCCACCTCTTTAGCGCCGACCTTGACTACGCTTCCGAATCTAGGTTAGCTGACTCGCGCTACTGGATATCATGAGCGAATGTTGATTTCTGCATTTTTGTGAATAGATCTATAAAGAGATTCATTGAGCTCGGGTCCTCATTGTTAGTGTGACCAAAGCGCTGCGACTGAACATATGAGCTGGAGCTGTGATTGACTTTCTCATGGTCGGCTACAAAGTTCAAGACCCTCCAGGCGCAATTGGCACGGAGACGACCAGGATTGTTGCCAGGGATTGGGACACAGACACGATTCGAATTGGTACCGTAGGTCGCAACCTCCAAATTGATTTTGCAGAGTCTATCTGCGCTATCGCAGTTGTTTGATCTCTTCCTTTTCTCTTTTCGTCTCTTGTCTTCTTGACGATCCAAGACCATGTTTTTACCCTTTGATAGGGTCCAGCTAGTTAGCTATCTTTAGCATTTTGGGAGAAGATCGATTTAGGGATCGATTTCCGCAGATTCATTTGAGATAGCCGATGATGGACGAGGCGCAAAGGTGAGGCGCAAAGGTGAGGCGCAATGGAACTAAATCAGTTAACTAAATTGACTACGCCATGGCTTCAATCTAAAGAGACAATGCTCTTTAGATTGAAGCCATGGCGTAGTTGTCGATAGGTTCTAAATTAGCTCTTTTAGCCAATGGCAGGTGGTGGCTGAGAGGTCTGTTGGTTTATCTCCTCTAAGGCGAGTTTGGCAGGCACCACATTATCGCCTTTGTTTTCCTTCTCCTTGGCATCTAAGAGTTCTATACTTTCCAAGGATTGAGCAGTAAAGATCGCAAGTACATACGAAAGAAGGGTAACCCCAACAAACGAGACCGCAATTGAGATTAATGCACGGCCAAGAAGGTCGTTGAGGGAGATGAAGCCCGCACTATAAGACGAAAAGGCCGGAAAGGTAATCGCAGCAGATGCTGCCAATGTTAGTTTTGGTCGAAAGTGCATCGAGTCTCGCCTCCTATCAATCAGGGTTACTTTGCGACCTGGTCATCTTGGTTGGAACAACTCGACCGGCTTGATTTGTTGCCAGGTTCAGAACTGGCAGGTCGAAGTTGTTTGCGTCAAAGCCAGGCGAGTTGCTCAAAAAGACGAGCGTCATTGCGCTTTTGCCACCGAGTTCTCTAGCTAGATGATTGACGTAGGCATTAGACCACCGTGGATCACAAAATAGATATGTAGATGGAAGGCCAAGTTCGCGACGTACAAAGGCCACTTCTGTCGGGTTTAGCGATTCTTCGTCGATCTCCATTGCAATTGTCATTGGAGAATTAGAGGTTTCAATTTGTCCAAAGAGGTTGTTGATCTGCTCGATTGTAGCCACAGCAAGAAAGAGTGAAGGACTCTCCATCCGATATTCTGATTCAATAAGATCTAAAAGCTGGTAGGAACCTTTGCGGATCTGCCTTTTCTCGCCTATGAAAATCGTTCTTAGGGCAGCCAGCGAAGGAGAGTTTAGAGTTCCATCTCGACTTTGATTTAGAGTTCCGTTTGGGCTCGGTGGGCGGCTTTGTTCGTTTATGTCGGCAGCTAGGCCCTGTGTGAGGCTGTTGATTCGAGCTTCGAGCCAAGTTATAGGATCGGACTTCGTATCGTGAGCGGAGTTGTTGTCTCTAATTTGACGAAGGTCGTCTAATTCGATTACATTCCCACGCAGAAGTTCGGGTTCTGGTGGGGTCTTGGGCTCAAAAGGGGTCTTGGGCTCAAAAGCACTCAGAGTTCGAAGGTCTATTATTTGTTCTTTTTCGGGAGAAATTCGATAGGACGACGGGGTGGCTTGTGCTGCCGCATTATTTGAGATGTCATCGAGAAGTTCAAGGGAGAGGTCGTCTTCCAAATAATCGTAGGAGCTATTGGAGCTTCTAGAGACTAGATATTCATTTGAGAGTTCATCGTTTGAGGCATCGCTTCCTAGATATGCTTGGCTGAGTTCGCTGGAGAAGTCAAAGGCCAGATCATTTTTGCTAGCCTTAGGAGATTTGTTCTCTTTGGTGAGGTCCAACTCAAAGTTGTCATTGGTTGGGGCGTTAGCTTCAGCTTCGCCATCGAACTTTTTCGATAGGCGAGTCCAAAGGGGAGTGGTAACCTCTTTTGGCGTCTTTGTCTTTTTTGCTCCTTTTGAATTTGAGCGAAGCGTTCGTTTATCCGGATCGGATGGATCGTCCAAGAGGTGCTGTGATGGGTTCGAAGATACCTTTAAATTTGGAAACGGAAGAGAGGTCGAAGGTGACTGGGGCTGCGATGGGGCGACCTCTCCGTATGCACGTGCTAGTCGTACCGCAAATTCAGCAGGATCTCGAACGAGAGTATCTTCTCTTAGACGGGCTGATTCCGCACGAAAACGGTCTTCAACTAAAGCATTTGAGAAGTTGGGATTGTCGGAGATTTCAACGAGAATGGAGAATCTCTCTTTGTAGACCAGCGACTTTAATCCCGCTGGCTTAATCTTTTCGGCTTTTATAATCTTTGCGGCGGAGCCCCATTGATTCTTCACATTGAGAATCAGGAGCTCGAGGGATTCACCCTCAAATTGCTGAAGCGTTGACAAGGCTCACTACTCCTATCAGATTGGGGCGGTATGAACCACCCAGTTCGGCGGTCGAAATGACGCTTAATCGAGGTATTAGAGGGTGTATGGTTCGGTAGGTCGCTGCCCTAAGCTTGGGTTGGACGACTAGAACCGGGGACTTTCCCTTGGTTTCTGAGTCTGCAAATATCGCTCCCACCTCGTCGACAACTCGTCTAACATATGTGGGGTCGGCTCCAAGGGTCAGACCAGCCTCTGTAATTTTGAGCGTTTCCATCAAATGCGTGGTTACAAGGCCGTCCAGTGTGATCATAGGCAGCTCGCCATCGGTGAGTTTTAGTGAGACTATCGACGGGCCAAGCGCCACTCTTGCGGCTTCGAGGAGGTTATCGGGATCGCGACTCACACGAGCTCTTTCGGTGATAGCTTCTAAGATTCGTGTGAGATCGCGAATCGGGACGCCTTCGTCGAGGATATCTTTTAGGGTTCGCTGTACTTCCGAGAGGTTTATGCCAGCTGCTCCCAACTCCTCTACAACCGCCTCATTTCCTTTTTTGATAGCGTCTATGAGTTCTTTGACTTGTTGTCGTGAGAGTAGTTCGCCTGCGTGACGTTTTACCACCTCGGAGAGGTGGGTGGTAATTACTGACGAGCGGTCGACAACTGTCGCACCCATCATCATGGCCTGTTGCTTCATTGAAGAGGGGATCCACTTGGCCTCAAGGCCAAAGACTGGTTCTTTATCCATCTCGCCCGGGATTAGATGGAGATCGCCTCCGATTGCTAGAGATCGCCCTTGAGGGGCTCGTCCTTTTGCGACTTGTACTTCATGGACTGAGATCGCATATTCAGTCATGGCTAGCTCTATGTTGTCTCTAGTTCTTACCGGTGGGAGGACAAGCCCTAGTTCATTTGCAATCTTGCGACGAAGGCCTCGAACGCGATCCAAAAGGTCGCCACCCATGGGAGTATCCAATAGATCCAAAAGATCAATTGCAAGTTCCAGAGTGAGAGGTTCCACCTTCATAGTGTTCATAAGGGCTTCTGGGGTGTCAAGTGGAAGCGGAGCTATTACCTTTGGCTCTTCTTTTTCCACCTTGGCGCTAGCGTCAGCTTGTGCGTTGTTTCGACGACCAATTATATAGACAACTGAACCAACGAGTATAAATGGGAGCTTCGGAAGTCCTGGGAGGATTCCAAGGCCGGCGATGATACCTCCAGCCATGGTCATAGCATGTTTTTGAGATTTGAATTGCGATAGTAGGTCTAAACCAAAGTCGTTTTCTCCAGCTGATCTGGTTACGATAAGGCCAGTTGAAACTGAGAGCAATAGAGCCGGAATCTGTGAGACTAAACCGTCTCCAACGCTCAGGAGCGAGTAGGTAGAAATCGCCTGAGTGAGCCCAAGATGATTCTGTAGTACGCCTACGGTAAATCCACCTATAAGGTTTATCATCGTGATTATGACGGCTGCGATGGCATCGCCTTTTACAAACTTCGATGCGCCATCCATAGCTCCGTAGAAGTCAGCCTCTTTTGAGATCTTTTCTCTTCTCAATCGTGCTTCAGCCTCATTGATGTGGCCTGCATTTAGGTCGGCGTCGATTGCCATCTGCTTTCCAGGCATTGCATCGAGTGTGAATCGAGCTGCGACTTCAGCGACTCTTCCGGCACCATTTGTAATTACAACGAACTGGATGATGAAGAGGATAAAGAAGATTACTAGGCCGACAACGATCGAGCCACCGACGACAAAGTGGCCAAAACTTTCAATAACGGATCCAGCGAATCCATGCAGGAGAACTAGGCGTGTGGCGCTTATATTGAGCGCAAGGCGAAAGACCGTAGCGATGAGCAAGACCGATGGAAAGGCAGAAAATTCCAAGACTGATTTCACTCGTATCGCCATCATTAGCACGAGCACGGCAAAGGTTATGTTGATAGATATCAAGATGTCCAAAAGTATCGATGGTATAGGTACCACCAACATGACAACGATCGCTACGATTGCCAAGGGAACACCAAAGAGCGTCCATTTACCAGCCTTCAAGACTTATCCTCACATCGCGTTCTTACGCAACCATCATGGTTAAGTTCCAAAGAGCCGTCCTGGCTTTCAATAATTTTCGACAGCTTGAAGGTCTGACTAAAATTTTTACTTGATTTACTTTGAGCTTCGTCTTCGATTGCTAGAGTTGGCGATCAATCAATGTATTTTATCTCTTGGGTCGGGCCAGTTGGAATCCAACCAAGGTGCACCAGCCGCAGAAGGGCAAAATGGCTAGGATCGCGATCTAAATCGTCGCCGTTAAATGCTATTCAAGTCTCCTCGTTGTTAGGTCGAATAATTAAAATATGGTCAAGACCATAAGCGCATGTCTTATAACAAAAAATGAAGAGATCCACCTGGAGAGGTGTCTGAGCTCTGTCTATGGCCATGTCGATGAGATCGTGGTCGTAGATACCGGTTCGAATGATCGTACAGTTGAGATTGCGCAGGGTTTTGGTGCCAAGGTTTTTTCGGTCTCCTGGAAAGACGACTTTGCCCTCGCCAGAAATGCAGCGCTAGATCTCGCCTCGTCGGAGTGGATTTTGAGCATCGATGCAGACGAATGGGTGGAAGTAAATTGGGACGCTTTGGACTTTGCGCTTAGATATCCAAGAGGTACTCAAGCTTATTTGATTGATATAGAAGTGAAAAGCGCAACTAGCTTTGGAGGAGATTACTCTTTTCGAGCTCCACGGCTCTTTACCAGGACGGAACTTCGCTGGTTTAATCGGGTTCATGAGAAGGTTTTGACCCCAGATGGCTTTGAACCAGTGGTCTCTTTTTTGGAGTCGTCGATAATGAAGATTATTGACGTTGGCTATCAAAATGAGGATGATTGTTTGGTTAAAGGTGAGCGAAATTATACCCTGGCTCTTCGTGACTTGTTAGATCACCAAGAGTTCTCGTTCGATCAAAACCTCCTTGCGCAAAAGGCCTTCGAAGTTGGGCGCAGTTTAGTCACTTTAGGCCGTAGAGAAGAGTCTTGTGAATATTTTGAGCAAGCTCGGGGCACCGCTAGAGACCCGCAACTTTGGATGTGCGCTACTGACTTTCTAGCACGCCAATATCTTGCCCTTGGAAGGTTCCGCTATTGCATAAGCTTGGCGATCTCGCTACGCCAGCGTGGTGGTGAAGAGCGATATTGCAATTGGTTGTGCGCCCAGGCTTTGGCTCAAGCCGGTCAACCACACGATGCATTGGACTTTCTAGAAGGCGTGGACCAAGTCATCGATCCTTCGGGGTGTGAGTTCGATCGAGCTCGGGTAGTAGAATTTCGCTCGCTCTGTCTTGCACTCAGTGAACTTGAGGAGTCCACAGGATAGAGTCTTTGAAAAAGGGACTGAATCAACCAGGCAGAGATAAGCACCCGATTACAGCGCCAAAGTAAATAGAGGAATCTGAGGCCTTGTGACCAAGGTCAATTTATTTGCCGTAGAGCGTTTTTGCCTTTAGCGTTGAGCCCCCTCGAACTAACTTTGATTGAAAGTCGAGACTTTGTTGACCTGAGGTAGAAGTCGATCTTTGGTTTTAGATTTCGTTTGATTCTTTTTCTAAGGACGGCACTTTGGCCGCCTCGCTTGCTTTAAAGAGACGATCCCAAAGAGACGATCCCAAAGAGACAATCTTTTTGAATGGACGGACCTAGGCGAGCTCTGGTTAGTCGACTATAGGTCGACTATAGGTCGACTATAGATAGTCTGGGTTCTAGGGGCTTTTACTTCACGTAGCGATATCTCAATTTGATCCGTGATATTTCAAATCGATGTGATAGTAGGTTAGCCCTCTTGGACGCTCTTTAGATCGATCTTTTGCCTACCTCCAGTGCCAATCGCGATAGTTGGTTGCCCATAGAGGTGTCGCCTAGGCAATTGAATCCGCTTTGATTAATAGTTCATTGGGGATCTCTGCGCTCGGAGTTGTGTGGCTCATCTCTTGGCTTTTAGCAAAGGCAGATAGCTTGAAGACGAATGCGATCAGCTTAGCAACGGCCTTATAAAGCACAAATGGAATTTGATCGTCAATCTTCGTGGAAACATAGAGTGCGCGAGCTAATGGTGCGTCGCGAACGATCGGAACATGATTTTGGCTTGCTCGTTCCTTTATCAGGAGCGCTATGTTATCTTTTCCTTTGGCTACGACCCTAGGCGCCGGTGAGATCTTGGGGTTGTAAGAGAGGGCGACTGCAAAGTGGGTTGGATTTACCACCACAACAGTTGATTTTGCTATTGCAGCCATCATCCTCTGCCTGGACATTTGCATCTGCATTCTTCTGATTCTACCTTTTACGGTTGGATCGCCTTGATCGTCTTTGTTTTCCTCTTTGACCTCTTGTTTGGTCATCTTTAAGCTTTTGGTAAGCATTTTTTTCTGACGGGCATAGTCGGCTACGGCTATTACTAGACCAAATCCTGCTATCATTCTGGCAGCTCCTAGGACAATACCGGCCGTTTCAGTTGTAACGCTTCCAATTGCCAGATTTGAATTTGTGGAGAGCAAAGATGTGAGGCCATGAACCTGTGAATAGCCAAGCCCAACCACGACAACTAGCTTGACAAAACTCTTTAGCACTTCTGTGAGGCCAGATGGGGAAAAGATCTTCTTGATGCCCTTGAGGGGCGAGACTTTGGAGAGTTTAGGGGTTATAGATTTATAGAAGAGACCAAATCCCGTTTGAGCAACCGAAATGATGATAGCAACAAGGGCTGCTCCTCCAATTATCGGACCCACAATCAATACGAATGCGCTGAATCCATCGCTGAGCATGGCCGTTGTGCTTGTTGTCGTTGGATTCAGGGTTACGCGAGGAATTGTATAAAAGAGCACCTCGATCTTTTGTTCGGCAGGTCCCAATAGGATTGGCATCAGAATCGTCGCTGCTAAAAGTGAAAACCATGAAAATAATTCCGGAGATTTTGCTACACTACCCTCAGATCTCGCCTTTTTGATTCGTTTAGCGGTGGGTTTTTCAGTCTTACTCTTCTTGTCGGCGGCCATCTGGTCACCCCCCGTTGATCAAACGCATGAAGTTCATCATCGTCGTTACCGAGTCACCACTAATTAGTTGTACAAAGCCAGGAAGATTCGAAATTACCAAGGAGACGACCAGGATTGTTGCCAAGATTTGAATGGGAAATGAGAGTGCATAGATAGAGATCGAAGGTGAGACCTTAGAGAGGATGGATAAGAGTATTTGGACCGTAAAGGCCACCGCTGCAATTGGCGCTGCTATCTGCAGGGTCGCTCCGAAGAAGGTCGAGAAGTTGTTAATAACTAGTTGACTAATCGCAGAGGATGAGATGTGGGTTGGCATCGCGATCTTCAGTGATACAAATAGTCCTTTTAGAATAAATAGGTAGGCACCTGAGGTGAATAAGAGCATAAGTGCGATCATCTCGTACAAGATGCCAAGTCCAGAGTTTTGGTTTAAACTCAGTGGGTCTAATTGAGGCGGAGGTGAAAATCCACCGAGTAGACCACTAAGAAAGCCAGCGCTAGAAAAGGCCGATATCAATGTGTTGACAAGGACTCCAAGGGCCAGCCCTAATACGACTTGTACAACCAGAAAGATTAGCGTCGAGTTGGGGTTTGAAAATGTCCCACTTGGAACTGCCAAGAGATGAGCTGCTGGAAGTGCCATCGCCAAGGAGAGACCGACTCTAACTGAGACCGGGATCTGCTGTGATGAAAATGGCGGTGCGACAGCAACGAATGCTCCGATGCGAAGCAGTGCGCCAAGCAACAAGAGCAAGGATGCTTCAGAGAGCGTCACGGTCTCATCCAGCCAGTAGCTGAGGTAGTTGAGAAAACAGCGAGTCGGTGAAGGAGATCAATTGGCCGATCATCCAATGTCCCCCAACAAATAGCACGGCCGCCGCCACGACTAGTTTTGGAACAAAAGTTAGAGTTGGCTCTTGAATCTGCGTTATCGCCTGGATAAAGGAGACGATCAGTCCGATTGCAAGGGTTGCTACCATAACTGGCCCTGCGATCTTGCCAATTAGGTAGAGTGCTTGTCCTGCAATATTTATTACTTGAGAGTCGGTCACCGAAAGCTCACCAGTAGCCCATGAACCACCAGGGTCCAGCCATCCACCAGCACAAATAAAAGAAGTTTAAAGGGCAGAGAGATAAGTGTTGGTGGTATCATCATCATTCCCATTGACATCAATATCGATGCGACCACCAGATCCACGATCATAAAAGGTATGTAGATAACGAAGCCAATAATGAAGGCAGACTTGAGCTCAGAGAGCATGAAGGCCGGAACCAATGCACTCATTGAGATGTCTTGTGGCTTTGCGGGATGTTGGTTTGTCACCTGTGTAAAGAGCGCTAGCTCGGGTGTGCGAGTTTGTTTGAGCATCCAAGTCTTCAGGGGCGCCTGGGCGTCATTGTATGCAGTCACTGCTGATATTTTGCCGTTTAGATACGGTGAGACTGCAACATTATTAATCTGGGTGAAGGTTGGCGCCATAATAAAGAATGTCATAAATAGGGCAAGTCCTGTCAGGACCTGACTTGGGGGGATCGTTGAGAGGCCCAGGGCGTTTTTGGTAATGGAAAGGACGATGATAATGCGGACAAAGCTAGTCATCATAATTAGAAGCGATGGTGCTATTGAAAGCAGGCTCAACAGCAGAATGACAATAATACTCTGACTTGGCTTTGTGAGGGTGTTACCTAGATTGATGCTGACGGTAGGAAGAGTTGTTGTGGTCGGTGTTATGAGACCGGCGGCTGCGAGAATGGGTGTCATCGGCTTGCCTTGGTGAATCTTTGGGTTCCACTAAATAGGCTCTGGGAGAGTTTGGTAGCGAGAGCTTCTTCAAATCGAAGTTTTGTACCTGAGCGACCTTGGCTTTGTCTGATCTGTGCAGTCAGATCCTCAAGGCTATTATTAGAGAGCTGATTTGCATCGTCAGTCAAGTCGATAACTTCACCTTGATATCCACCCTGGCGCTTTTGCGGTTTCATGACAAGTAGGTTTGTGGCATCTAAGGCTTCATGGGAGCTTTCATCATTTGATTCGGCCTCTATCTTTGAGATTAACGAGATGTTGGACGGCGTGATTCCAACGATAAAGGAGTGCTCTCCGAACTCTACAAGGGCGATCTGGCTCGATTTCCCAATGGTTATTCGACTCTTGATGACAAGATTCTGCAACTGCTTGGGCTTGGGTCGCGTCCCTTTGACCATTCGCTTTTGGTAGATTTTTGAAAAGAGAAGGATGATTCCAATTGTCGCTCCCAAGGAAAGAACAACTCGTGCTGCTAGAAGGACCATGCTCATTGAAGTAACTCTCCTGACATCGCATATCGCGATGTCTAAATAAGCCGATCCTTGGCAGGGTTTGGATTCTTCCGTGTTTGAAAAGTAATAGAAAAATTAAGTGATAAAGTTGACTCGCTTGGCTAGGAGTCGCTTCGCTCATCTCGGCCGACCACTTCGGTGATACGTATGCCGAATTCGTCTTCTACGACGACTACCTCTGCTCTGGCTACTAGGGTTCCATTCACCAGAACATCCACTGGGGAGGTGGCCAAGCGATCGAGCTCTACGACGTCGCCGCTTGTCAGGGAGAGGAGTTCTCGAACTGACATCTTGGCGCGACCCAATTCGACCGTAATCTCCATCTCGACATTTTGGATAACCCCTAGCGGACCAAGGTCTGATTCAAGTCTCTTCCCAAGAAAGTTTTCGTTTCCATTTTGATTAGTATCGGAAAAGTCAGTACTAATGTCGGTCATTTGTCTCCTCCGGTTCGACTAATAGACAGGCAACTCGTTTACCGACCTGTGTCGGTTGAGCCCAGTAAAGATAGGTTCCATCGACCTTTATTTTCAGAGGGTTACCTTTTCGATGTTTCAATCGCACCACGTCACCGACCGAAAGAGAGACTATCTCTCGTGAGGTAAGAGACGTTGGCTCGAATTCCACCGTTGCCTCTACCTCAATGTCAAATAGCCGAGCCTCTAAATCATGGCTTAAGGTGGTATCGGCCGCGTCTTCTACTGGGTTGGCTCGATTGTTTAATATGTCAGTGATGGGACGAAGTAGCGGAAATGGTAGGCAGATAGCCGTTTGAATTGGCGGGTCATTTGAGATTGACATCTCAACTTGAGCCAAGACGCACATCTCAGACAGCGATACAAGCTGAACAAATTGAAGGGATGCTTCTTGATGGATGGATCCTATTGAAATTTGGGTTATTGGGGCGAATGCCGGAATTAATTGGGCAAGCATCTCTTCGATGAGATTTCGAACGATAACCCGTTCTAAGTCGCTTAGAGATCTTCTTGGGTTTTCGCCTCTTCCGTTTCCGCCAAGTCGCATATCGATGAGACGCATAACAAGCTCAATTGGCATATGCCATAGAGCCTTTGACGGCAATGGAGGGAGGGAAAAGACTGCAATTGACGCAGGATCTTCAAGAATTGTGATTACATCTTCCCAAGGCTTTTGTTCTAACTCGCCGATGTTCAATCGAAATGGCATGCGAAGGTTGGCAGATAGGACCGACGAAGCTGCCCTTAGAAAGCTCTCCAATATCAATTGGAGGGTTCTAAGTTGGTTACGCTCTAGAGACTTCGGCTGGCGAAAGTCGAAGTTTCTAGGAGCTCGCTTGTTATTTTTTTTAGAGACATTTGCGATGTCGAAGGAAGTCTGAGTCATACCTATCTATAGTTTTCGGCACTTCCATAACCAATCTTCAATATCTCGAGTGGAATTTCCTAAATTTAGTTGGTCGCTAATTCAAAGGGGAGGTAGTTGGTGCAGTTTTTTAGAGTCGTGGCCTTTGGAGCGTCTTAGAACCATAGGGCCTAGTTCGGAAAACTTTACGCGGGCACCTATTCGCAAAATTGAAGCAATGTAGATACGAGCACCTATTCGTGCGACTAGGACAGTCGCAATTATTGAAACTGCAATCGAACCTATGAAATATGCAAGTGAGATTTTTCCAAGAGAAAAAAGAACCGGTGCCAAAAATGGCGATACCCCAGGGATGAATACGAGCACTTTGGCCAATAGCGAGGGAGAGGACGATGCGACCTCAAAGAAGCCAAGTCCATAGCCGGCAAGCATTGGTAGAACCAATGGGAAACTAACAGCTTGGGCATCTTCAACTCGAGAGACCATCGATCCTACCGAAGCAAAGAGAGTTGCATAAAAGCCATAACCTGCGATGAACCAGATAGGACCAGTGACCAAGAGTGATCCGGAGACGACGCTGGTCGGCGACACTCCAATTACAGCTAACCCCACGATTAGCGAGAGGATCAGTAAGGTGGCATGTATGAGGGCTACGACTGCAATCCCAGCAATTTTTCCCGTCAATAGTTGAATTGGACGTACGATCGACAAAAGGACCTCTATGACTCGGGTCGATTTTTCCTCGATTATTCCAAACATTACCCAACTGGAGTATTGGGATAGAAGAACGTACATTAATATCAACTCGAAGATCGCAGCTTTTTGCGCTCCCTGATTTGGTGCTTTACTTGGCGTTAAGGAGGTGATTGAAAAAGGAGCGGGATGATTGATTATATAGAGTTGGCTCTTTGTCAATCCTGCTTGATCCTGTGCGTTGATGGTTGCAAGAACATTGGCGGTCCTATTGGCTAGAACGTAAGATGAAGAGGAGGTAGAGGCGGAATTTATTAGGAATCGCTTTGATGGTGAATAGCCAACGGATATGGCTTGGCTTCGAACTTCTTTCTCAAGTTGGCTGGATGATGCGATGGTTTCGATCCGAATGTGAACACCAATTTCAGTTGAGGCGATTTGAAAAGCCTCTAGAACGGATTTTGGGGCAGAGGATTCGATACCGACGCTTTGAGGTCCAGCCTTTGATGCGGTTAAATGCGGTACCAGAACATATGCAAAGGCTGCGAGCATCGTTAGGATCGTTGCTATCCTAAATGCTCTTGAATTGGTGCGCTGTCTAATTTCTCTCTTAGCGATTAGTGCCAGCGAGGAAGTCCCGAATTGGGGTCGTTTCAGTTTCATGAGATCTCATCTTTTAGGTCGTGGCCTAGTTCGGTTTGGTGTTCTGCCTTGAATTTTAGGTCTTCGTCGAAGTCATCTCTTGTTTCCCATTGGCTATTTGATAGGCCAGAGGTTGAGATGGCTTCCTTGAAAACATCGGAGAGGCGTCTTCGCGCGACTTCGTATCGCTCTAAGGTCCCGAACTCCATAGCTCTGTGCAATACGACTGGAGCCAATTCTGGTCGTGCGAGGCGTAGTCGAAAGGTGCCCTCATGATTATCTAAAATTGAGATATCATCAATTTGATTTAGATAGTTACCATCTAAATCGTCTTGGACCTTGATGATTAGGTCTTTATCTAACTCTGTGAGCGTTGTGAGCCGATCCCAGGCGACGATTCGACCTTGGTAAGCTATCGCCACTGATTCGCAAAGGTCCTCGACCACTTCTAGCTGATGCGATGAGAAGAGTACAGTCTTGCCCTCCTGCGCATATTTTTTAAATATCCCGCGCACTACCTCAATCGAGATAGGATCGAGGCCAGAAAATGGCTCATCCATAACCAACAGGGTGGGCTCATGTATGAGCGCCGCTGCAATCTGGGTCCTTTGTTTGTTTCCTAGCGATAACGACTCTACTTTGGCACTTCCACCACCTTTAACCTCTAATTCGTCTATAAGAGCCTGCGCCCTTTTGGTAGCGGTTTCAGTGGATAGGCTATGAAGACGACCTAGGTAGACTAGGTGATCCATTACTGACATTTTGGGGTACAGCCCGCGTTCTTCTGGCATATATCCGAATTGTCTTATTTCATCGGGCGTAATGGGTGCGTTTTTCCATTGGACATGGCCGGCCTCAAGCGAGATCAACCCGAAGATTGATCGCATCGCCGTGGTTTTGCCAGATCCATTTGGGCCAAGAAACCCAAAGACTGCTCCAGGTTGAACGGAAAATGTCATTCGATCAAGAGCTTTAACTTGGCCATACGTCTTGGTGAGATCTATCAAATCGAGCATATGTTTGTAATGTCCCCTCTGACTTTGGTAGGACCTAATATCTATTTGGATAACTATAGGAAATCTTCTCATACCTAATTACTCCTCAAGATGAGTAATTAGGTATTGCTATCTATGCAAATGTGGTTGGCCATATTCTAAGGTGTTGTGATGTGATAGTAATTGGAGATAGAACAATGAGACCAAGTGTTAGGATTTCTGCTCTAGAACCAAATTTTCCCCGAACGATCGCCCATGGCCCGAGTGATCCATTGCAGGTGAAATATGGCTCTACAAAAGACCGGTAGTTTGTTATCCTTCGGGATAAGTTTACCTCCTAGTCCGGGCAGGTTACGGCTGTGCCTGATGAGCCTTGGGGTTGATCTCTTTGACCCAAAAATGCAATATCTACATTTATCTTATAGTCACCCTATTAATCACCCTTTTAAGGCGATCGCGAAAGGCAATTGAGATATTATGTGGGGCCTTTTATGGAAGCATAAGGCTCAGGAGGAGTTGTCATCTAGAGTTGTTATCCACCTGATACAGGGGGTAAAAATGCCAACTCGCTATTATTGGAGAGTTCGGTATCCAAAGGAACCTCGTCGCCGTCAAGCCAAACCTTTGAGACCAAGAGGAGTTCTTCAAATTTTGTTCCAAAAGATTGTCGAGCAAAAGCTATTGCTTCTCCTACCGTCTTAGCATCGATCGATATCTTAGTCTTTCCGGTTATATCTTTGAATTGCGCAAAAAATAGTAAGGTTGCCACTACATCCACCTTAGCGCTTAGAGGGAACTTTTAAACAAAGCCAGCGAATGAACAGAGCTGGCCAATAGGTTTTTGTTCAAATTATTCTGCGATGATAGCTAAAGCATCATTTAGATCTAGGTCGAGATAAACCTAGATGGTTATTGGGGCCGCCCTTTGAGCAATGATATCTTGGAAACTAGCTCCCGCTTGGATTTTCAGGCGTTCTATTTTTGAATTTTGGAAAATCGACGTCGAGGTTTTTCCAGCGCCTTGGCCCAGACCATGGTGCTGGAAGCGCATCGATCTCATAACACAGCCGAAAGACTATCGCCTCATAATTTACTCGCCAGCCTTGAAAATGTCGATATGCATCTTCGACGCTGCGCTCAATTGGAAAGCCAACGATCCTCAGCATCTCGACCGTTTCTGCAAATTCACTCAACGATATCGAGATCGGATTTGTTGGAAGGGGATCTGGATCGTAGGGGATTCTAAGTGAACGAGCAATCTGGCGTAGCGCGCTAAAGCCCATTTGAAGACAGAGACGCGCCTGCATCGGAGCGTCGCTGGGAGCTAGGGAGAGATGGATTGCTGCGGCATCCAAGACAGCCATTAGGGAGGTGATCCATGATGTAGCAAAACCAGGAGATCGGAACCTAAGCAAAATTGGGTATGAGACATGACTTTCAGCAACTTGCGCAGACCAGCGTTCCCAAGCCAAATAGATGATTGGGAGCTCATCTGCGACGATTCCGAGACGACTTCTTCTTAGAACCTCTGGTCCCCAAGCTGGTCGACCTGCTCGTGCAACTAGTAGAGTTACCTCGGTTTCTCTCTTATTGTAGGCGGCATATAGCGTCGGAAGGTACGCAATTTGCAGTGCCACCAGGATCATTCCAGTAAAGGCGGCGGTGAAATCAACAAATGTTGCCCAAGGGCGGTTAGTGGCTACAAATCCAAGTGTCATTAGTGAAGCGCCGGCTTCTCGGATGGCTGCACCAAAGTTTGGGACTACAGGAAAAAGTAGCATTGAAGTTGACAGGAGAAAGATTATGCCCCAAGTGCTCAATTGTACGAATAGGACGGCAGCTGGTTGGCTAGTGAGAAGTGCATTTTTATCTTCATAGTTTGGACGAAAGCCACTCGCCATGTGGTAGATGAAACTCACACCATGATCGATTGTTCTTGCGGTTTTGGTAATGTATCCGCCCGGTATTACTAGGGTCTTCAGAATGTTTGCAACGGTTAGGCCAAATAAAAGGGAACCCACTATGGCGACGAATATTCTCAAAGACGACTCCCTATCGCTCACTCTTGGCAAACCTAGATTACAAAGCTAGGCTACATGGTTCGATGGTGGCTAACCCCCATAGCGTGGAAAGTCAAATCAAGCGACGAAAAAGATGCGGCAGTTATCTATTGGAGGCTTTGACTTTGCGATATCGTAAAGTAGTGTGTTTGGGTAAAGTTGCATGCGTTCATTGTCGAATAATTCACCGATAGTGGTAAATTTACTTTAGTACCATGACTTGGGGTTCCCTAGATTTTTTGATAAGGGGTTGATGCTTTGGCGAATCGGACTTATGAAAAGGAGGTCGTTGGGGATCGCTACTCCTTTGATTCTAGGACTCTTAAGGATGCTCCTTTAGCTAACCAAGATCTAAGGCGCAATAGAAAGTCCGCCATACACTTTCAGAATGCTAGAAGTTACCAGAAGCACTCGATAGAGTACATTGGATCGATCGCGCTCTATTTGGCGCTGGTTGTCGCGCTTTTTATAGCTTTTATGCTCTTTGGCACGAACTTGATAAATGCCAGCGAGCAGTCAAGCCTTCTAAATAGCTATCAAAGTCGAGTAACCCATGGCTCCTATCTGCCTCCAAAACAGGGGAGCGTACTCGGAGTTCTCTATATCCCTAAGATCGGACTTGACAGGGTAATAGTGCAAGGTTCCATGGAATCTGACCTTATCTTGGGTCCGGGTCACTACGTCGGAACGCCGCTACCTGGACAAATGGGTAATGTGGGAATCGCTGGCCATCGAACTACATACGGCGCACCTTTTTATAACATCGCAAAATTGGCCACGGGCGATCCAATATATATTCGAAGCAGCGCCGGGCGATTTGAATATTTGGTTACTGGCGCTGAGGTCGTTGCTCCAAGTGACAATTCTGTTCTGGATCAAACTAATTTCGCTCAATTAACCCTTACAACATGCAATCCAGCCTTTTCAGCATCAACTCGCCTGGTGGTCTTTGCTCGTCTTTTGGGAAAGCCGATAGGCTCTACAATCACCCTAACCAAAACAATCCACAAACAGGTCTCTATCTCTAGCGGTACCTCCTCAACGATTAGCTGGCGAGGGATTGCCTTGGCGCTTGTTTCACTTTTGGTTGGACTGTATGGACTTTGGAAGATTTCAATTCGCCGCGCTCACTTAGTGGGCTTTGCGCTGGTGCTTGGGTCTTTGGTGTTGTGGATTGGGGCTTTTTACTTTGGTGCTTCCATGCTGCCAGGATCTTTTTGATGCATCCTGGTGAATGCACCTTGAGGCTGAGATGGAGCGATTCTAGATGGAGGAGATGGTGCAAGAATTGGCTCAAATTCTCACCCAGGCGATGGCGATCTAGAGGGGCCGACGTTTTAATGCGGACTTCTATTTGCTGGGTGGCTCTTCTTGCAGTTGGCCTAAGCGGTTGTCAATTGCTTCCAACTTCGAAGGCGCTAATCAAAAAGACCGTAGTAACTTCGATGATTTCATCCACAACTGTGACTTTTCCAGTAGTCCTAAATAACTGGGGAGCAACTATGGCTATATGGGATCAAAATCACACCGTAGACCCGAGGGCGCCTTCGGCATTTTGGCCACGTTTGAGCGATGGCCGCGACACCTATACCTCTTTGATCGTTGAATCAGGAGTGGTTGTTGGATTTACTTTCGCGCTGTATCCATCGATATCGTTGGCTTTGGCCAAGGGGCTGGCACTTTCGTTGTTGCCTCTCTCGGAAAAGCAGATCTCAACAGCCAAGAGCGCCTCATGTCTTGAGGTTAGCTATAGTCGGTTC
The DNA here is from genome assembly GCF_000949295.1 of Acidithrix ferrooxidans. Lineage (GTDB taxonomy): Bacteria > Actinomycetota > Acidimicrobiia > Acidimicrobiales > Acidimicrobiaceae > Acidithrix > Acidithrix ferrooxidans. The sequence continues at coordinate 21,399 of NZ_JXYS01000080.1, read as the reverse complement.
GACCATATGATTCCTGTGGCTTTTTTTGTATTTGATCCATCTATGGATATAAAGACGGTTATTTTTTCAGTCGATACACGGCCAAAACCAGATCAGTGCGTTGGTTGATCTATGGTCAGTTGGGTTTTGTCCGAGACGTTGCTTTGAGCCTATGGATAGGAATTAGACAACCGTTTTTGGGTAATTTTTATAGATATTGAAAATCAAATTATTAGGCAAGGATTACATTAAATGAAAAAACGGGTATTGATTGGGTTTGGCACTCGCCCGGAGGCAATCAAAATGGCGCCTCTGGTTAAGGTGATGCAACAAAGTGCCGACTTTGACTCGATAGTTTTAACAACCGGTCAACACAAGGAGATGCTACGGCAGGTCTTGGAGGTCTTTGGGATTATCCCAGATTACGAGATTGAGTTAATCCGAAAGTCCCCAGATCTAGCTGAGCTGACCACCGCCTTGATAGAGATTGCCGATCGGGTCATCGTGGAAGCCTCGCCTGATGTTGTTTGTGTTCAGGGCGATACGACAACGACTTTCGCTCTCTCGCTTGTGGCATTTTACCACAAGATAAAGGTGGTTCACCTAGAGGCAGGCCTGCGCACCGACAGCAAATTTTCCCCGTTTCCCGAAGAGATCAATAGGCGACTGACTTCCACCCTTGCTGATCTTCATCTAGCTCCGACTCCGATTTCGGCGGCGAATTTGATTCGAGAGGGTGTGGACGAGGCAAAGATTGTCATCACGGGCAATACCGTTATTGATGCACTTTTGAGCGTGGTGAATGGGGGTTTCCCGTTCGAGACAGAGATTGTGCCAAAGATCCTTTCTGGCAAGAGAGAATTTGTTTTGGTAACCATGCATCGAAGAGAGGCTTGGGGAGAACCGATGGTCATGGTCTCCAAGGCGATAGGCGAGTTGGCTAAAACTTTCAAAGACCTCGATTTTGTGCTTCCACTTCATCCAAATCAATTAGTGCAAGAGGCAATGCGAAGTGGCGTGAGTGGCCTAGATAATGTGATTATTACCGAGCCGGTGCCCTATGGGGACTTCTGTCGCTTGATGAATGGTGCAAAGATGGTTATTACAGATAGCGGTGGAATTCAAGAAGAAGCGCCATCGCTCGGAAAGCCGGTTTTGGTCGCTAGAGACACTACCGAGCGACCCGAGGCCGTCATGGCAGGTACGGCAAAGTTAGTTGGGACGCAACCGTCGCAGATCGTCGCTGAAGCCTCGAGGCTTTTATCGGACCCACAATATTTTCGATCGATCGCTCAGATTGCGAATCCATTTGGTGATGGTAGCGCGGCACTCAGATCACTTATGGCAATTGGCTATCTCTTTGGAATGGCACTCAAGCCGGCGGATTTCGTAGCTGACTCTTTGAGGGACTCTAAGGTTCTGGCCTCCTAGGCGATAAAAATGGTGACTTATCCCAAGGATGGACCTAGCCTATTAGGAAAATGTTTTAGAGCTGGAGCTACTTTAGCAATCTTAGGGGTGGCCCTAACTAGTTGTCTTGGTCCCACAAAGGTCAAGTCTTCATCGGCCCCAACGACGGTGGTCAATGGTCGAACTCTTTCTACTACGTCGTCTACCTCGAACATAGTGGTGTTACCTGGACCTCCGTCTACAACCTTGACTTCATCACCTAGCATTGCACCGCCACCACTGGTTGCCCTACCTAATATCACTCCAGGGCCACCAGGAACTGTTCTGCTGAGCGCTTTCAATGCAAATGGTTCGCTAATTTCATGGGGAAACTTTAGATCTATTGAATCTAATAACACTGGATCCAATGGATACGACGATGCGCTTTTGAATCCAAAGACCCTTGAAGTTGAAGATCTTGGACCTCTCTATAACCAAGGGATAGGTGTTAGTGCTGCGTTGGATGTGACAGGATATGAATCTTTGTCTTTGGCGTGGCCGTCTGATTTGGGATATTCGAATTTGATCTGCGACCTTCCAGGGGCTGGTCAATACAATTTTGATCAGGTTTGTTCTTTGTCTCTCCTTCGAGATGTCTCTGAGATATTGTCAGAGCATAAGGGAATGACATTGACTTTGGGTCAAGCTTCCACCTTCAACTCGATTGCAAGCCAGTTGCTCAAACCGGCCGGTGGGAGTTTTAACCAAAACCAACTCCAGGCGGCAATGGACCTCGATGTAAGTGTTACAAGTGACGCGGGCCTCTATCAGATTTCTACGGTTGGACTAGCCAATAATTATCGATATGGACTTACAATTGACTCCCCAGCCATTGCGATTACGACTCTTCGATCACTAAAGAGCATCTATCCAACCGGTGCCCGGGTTCGATTGGTAATAGATCCAGGCACGCCTCTTTCTAGATATCAATCTATTATCAATTTTGCCCATTCACTTGGTATATCAGTGATGGTGGAGTTGGTGGATTCACAATACATGGCATCGATGAACCTTGCCAACTATGAGGCTCGCGTAAGTCAAATCGTAACGACTTTACGGAATGTTGACTCATACGAAATTGGAAATGAAGTAAATGGCAATTGGCTGGGCACGAACGTCGCTGCCAAGGTGGCCTATGCAATTAGCTTCGTTAGATCTCACTCCTCGGCAACTACCTTGCTAACGCTCTATTGGCAGTTGGGTGAAGATACTGCCTCTAATTCAATATTCAATTGGTTTGCTACAAATATCACAAACAGTGAACTTTCTGGAGTAAACGATATAGGTATCTCTCTCTACCCACAAGAAGCACCAATGGGTACCGCATTTCATCGGATATTGGATACTTTGCACAGCCAGTTTGCTCCAGGTCAGAGGATCTTTATCACCGAATTGGGCTATGGTGGCTCTGGAGTTACGGGAAGCTGGTGGTGGGGAAGTCCCGGTGTCGCATCGGACTCCCAGCGAGCAGCGGTGGCTTCTCTCTATCAGGATGAATTGGCTGGCTTTAGCTTTAGTGGCGGTGGGACTTTTTGGTGGTACTTTGGTGAAGAGTACAAGAGCAATCTTGGCTTAGATTCTGCCTTGGCAAATTTTTATCAACTAAGCCACCCCAAAGCGCCCTAATGCGTCGCTTGAGCTAGGTATCGCAATATATAGATACAACTTAGAGTAGGATTTACGAATTTCCTTTCACGGAAAATGCAGTTATGTGCCTTCTGGCTAAATATTCCCGGTGATTCGATAAAATTTCGGTAAGTTCTAGCGAATTCGTAGTCATAAGAGACTTCCGTCTTAATTTTATAAAGTAATATTAACAAATTGTGAGATTTTACTTTTTTTGGGTAAGAAAAATCTTTATTATCCGTATAATAGTCACATAGGGTGGTAACAAGAGGTCGGGCATATTTTATGCTGCCCATAAAGGAATGGTTTTATGTCTGGTGTAGGAACTACATTAACAACGCTTGGAAATGTGACAGGGACGACCCTAGGTAGTGTCGCTACTACCCTTGCAGCAGGCCAAACAACCGGAGTTGCCCATGACGCTCTTGCCTTTACTGGCTTTGCCCTGGGAGGCTATGCGCTTTTAGTGGCGGGCCTGGCAGTAGTTGGTTTAGTGGTAAAGATCTTCAACCATTAATATTGTTTTTTGATGTGGCTTTTGCTTCATCTGCTTTAGGTTTCATAAATATCGGTCTTATAAAAGAGTCCAAGCCGGTTCTCGCGTGATATTATCCGGCTTTAATATATGTTCAATTTCATACAGCGAAAGTTTCAACAAGGAGTGTCGGGATGTCTAGGACGACGGTAGTTAAGCGAGATGATAAGCATAGATTTGGAAGTACGGTAAGTATTTTCCAAAGGGGCAGGTCCTTTCCTGTTGTACGGTTAGCCATGTCGGCACTGGCAATGGCCACGGTTGCGAGCGCTGGTGTTGGAGGTCTTACCGCTACCAAGGCGTTCGCCGAAGATTCGACTACTCCCGCCAACATAGCCAAGAGTATTTCAGCAACTGCCCCGGGCTCTACAGTTTGGGGAACTATCTCATTGCCGGCTAAAACGCTTGTCCTCTACGACACAACTGGTCCATGGGGATATCTTGGTCAGATGTATGCTATTTCGCTTGGGAACCTAGCGTCGAACGCTGGGATGGTTGCCGCACAACCGGTGGTTGACTACACAGCTGGTGAGATGAGTAAGTTCACTGCTGTGATTTATGTAGGATCTACCTACGGTGAGCCCATTCCACAATCTTTCATAAATGATGTTACGACCTCCTCCACCAAGGTACTTTGGTTGGGGGAGAATCCATGGGTGTTGGATAATTCGTCCACAACTGCTACGAGCGCGTTCATCAACAAATACGGGTGGGATCCTTCGACTAGTTATTTTGATACAAATAACATTGCATCGGTTAATTACAAAGGACAGACGCTCTCTAGAAACCCCTTGGCGGGTGGCGTTATCGGGCCCAACATAGTAACGCCTACTAAGGTGACAGTGCTTGGCACTGCCAATTGCACTACGACTGCCGGTGTGGCTATCCCCTGTGCAAGCCAGGCGCGAGTCAATGGGGCTACTAGCTTTCCGTGGGCGATTTCCTCTGCTAACTTGACTTACGTTGGAGAGAACCCGCTTTCTTACATGACCGAGACGGATCGATACCTTGCATTGGCAGATTTGGTCCAAGGGTTGACGGCTCCTGCGGTAACCGGCCATACCGCGCTAGTGCGTCTTGAAGATATCAGCGTCAGTGACTCAAACCGTCAGTTGTTGGCAGCAGCGCGGTACCTTCATTCCCAGCACATTTCGTTTGGCATAAACCTCATTCCTCACTGGTTGGATCCGCTTGGAACCTATAGCAACGGTGTCCCAACCAACATTCCATTGACCTCGCCAAAGGCGAAGAGCTTTGTTGCGACCATCAAGAAGATGATACGGTTGGGCGGGGTATTGGGACAAGAGGGATACACCCATCAGTATTCGAATATACCAAATCCATATGACGGTACGACCGCAGATGATTTCGAGTTCTATCGTGGACAATGTGCAACTACAGCGTCAGCGCCGTATACCTTTGTAACTCCGTGTGCAAATACAGATTGGGTTATAGAAGAGGGGCCACTGCCGGGAGACTCAGGATCTTGGGCTGCTTCGAGAGTCCAGGCTGGCCTGTCTGAGATTGCTGCGGTTGGTCTTCCTCGGCCGACCTATTGGGTAACGCCTCATTACGCGGCTTCTTCTGTGGATTATTTGGCCTTTGCGAAGTACTACGGTTCCAATACAACGACCGCTGGATACGATCGAAGGCTTTACTTCGGTGGGCAATTGAGCACGCCTGCTGCTCCTAACTATTCGCAAGTGATGGGTCAGTTCTTCCCCTATATGGTTCATGACTTATACGGATCCACGGTTATCCCAGAAAACCTTGGTGACTATGAGCCGATTGCGCTAAATAATCACCCAGCTAGGACTCCAGCCGACATAGTTGCTGAGGCTAAGGATAATTTGGCCGTTCGAAATGGGTTCGCCAGTTTCTTTTATGATCCTTCTTATGGGACTAGTGCCCTCACTCAGATAGTTAGTGGAATTCAGGGCTTAGGCTACACCTTTGCATCGCCGAAGACATTACTAGGAGCACAAAGCACCACTACCTTTGGAGCTTCATCTGGAAGTTAACAAATTGAAATAGATCAAGAGGGTCATGTGCAATCGATCACTGCATTATTGATACTTCTCTTTCTGGCCTATGGCGTTGGTTATGTGGTTCTCTCGAGAATTAAAAAGCCAATGCCACCGGCGATTGAGGAAGCCGCGGAAGAGATTCACTTTATCTTTTTGCTGCCCTGTCTAAATGAAGGCGCAGTCATTGGGCGAAGTCTGGATCGACTATTAGAGCTACCGTATAAAAATAAGAGCGTCGTCGTCATAGACGACGCTTCTGACGATAATACCTATGATGTCGTAGCAGGATATTTCGACCGTCGTGTCTCGCTGTTGAGGCGCGAACTTCCAGATGCACGTCGAGGCAAAGGCGAAGCTCTCAATGCCGCCTATCGAGCAATCACATCGTCGCCGGAGATTGTAGCGTCCGATCCGTCCAAGGTGGTTCTGTGCATTGTGGACGCCGACGGTCGTCTTGAAAAGAATGCACTTGCTCGGGTAGCTCCATACTTTAGTGACCCAAAGGTTGCAGCCGTTCAGATTGGCGTGCGCATGTACAATAGCGCCAAGTCTCTTTTAGCCCGGATGCAAGACTTCGAGTTCCTAGTCTTTACCGAGATCTTTCAACGGGCTCGCCATCAAATTGGCAGTTCTGGACTAGGTGGAAACGGGCAGTTTAATAGATTGAGCGGATTGGCGGATTTAGGAGAATCTCCTTGGTCAAACTGTTTAACTGAAGATCTTGACCTTGGCTTGAAATTGATTGAGCGTGGATGGGTGAATGCCTTTTGTCAGGAGACCTACGTTGCCCAGCAAGGCGTCACTGTATTTTCAAAGTTGATTCGACAACGGACTAGGTGGTTTCAGGGCCATTTGCAATGTTGGCACCACATGCCCAAGCTTATCAAAGCTCGCTTACCGGTGACGGCAACGATTGACCTTTTGTATAACCTCATGGGGCCAATGACCGTCCTTTTGCTTAGCCTGTCAATCGTAACGGTTATGGTGGCGAATATTTTTATCGCGATTTCAATGCCGATGAGGTATCTACACGCGGTGACGTCTAACTATGGCCTGCCGTTGATCATTGTTTATCTATTTTCGTTTGGATTTAGCCCAATCTATGCCTACTTATATTTAAAGAACACTCCAGGCGTCGGCATCATGAAGGGCCTATTTTATGCCCATATATATGTGCTTTATTCCTACATTTGGTTTATATCTGGTTGGAAGGCCATTTTTCGAATCGTGTTTCGGAAAAAGGGTTGGTCTAAGACCTCTAGATTTACTAAGCAGCTAGCTATATTAGATCCCTATGAAACCAGTTCTTCTAGGCCTAACCCAAATAGGCCAAGACAAACAGTAATGTCTTTCGGCCAAGGAGGGTCCGTCGCCGATGTGGCAATTGACGATCTGGAATTGATTGCAAGGGAACTACCGAAGGCATTTTTGGATGATCTCGTGAGAAGAGAATCTACGGTCTCTGGGTGGGGGTTTCTCTGGCCCGAACTTCAATCTGACACTTTCGAATAAGCATTTGATAAATGAGAAAAATTCTATCGAAATCAAGTCCGAGCCATCCTAGGGCCAGATCGACAGTGGCCTTCTTGCGTTGGTTTGTTTCACTTTTAATATTGACCGTTACATTGGCTGCTTGCTCGGCGGCAACCGTTCCATCGACCGGTTCCACCTTTACTATGGCTCCTAAAGAGACGCTAAGTGCGTGGGGAGGAACTTCCCCCATCGTCGTCGCAGGCGGACCGAGCGAGATATCCAAAGCTTTGAATATCCTACGTTCTGGAGGCTTAGCGGCATATAGCGAATCGATTTCATTCCTCACAAATGCATCAAGCCTTGTCGTGCTCGGTGATGCAATTTTGTCAAAGCCACAGATCGATGCGATATTGACCTGGACTAGAAGGGGTGGTTATCTAGTTAGCTTTAATCGAGTGCTCAATAGCGCTTTAGGGGTGAAGCTTTTGCCAGCTAACCTCTACCCAAAAGCATTGGTTCCTTTTGTTGGCACTCCGGTTACCATCAAAAATCCCATAAAGATTACACCAATTTCACTCACTAAGGGCTTTAATCCACTCGTATTTGGAGGTAGTGCTGCTAACCCCTCCAACGCGTTTGTCGCCAGTGAGGGGTTCGGAATTGGAAAGGCACTGATTTCGACCTTTGATCCATTTAGTGGTGGTTTCCTTGGATATGAAGTTATTCCGTCACTGGCGAGGGTGATCGGGGGCTTTACCAACGCCCCTCATGGTGCTCAATCCCTCATGACGACAGTATTTGTTGATCCTGGTGTTTTGGGGCCGAATCTGGAGTACAACTATGCTCAGATCGCTAACGATCTTTATGGTGTTCGTGCCGTTGAACTTGCTGCTTGGGACTTTGGTTTTTCTGTTCCATCGGCGAACTACCCCTATCAAAAATTGATCAGCGCTCTTCACGCGCGTGGGATTTTAGTTTATGCATGGCTGGAACCGCCATTTGTGAACGATGCCCTATGGCAAAAGTATCCTCAGTGTCGTGAGAAGACACAAAGTGGAAGTCAGGCGATTGGCGGCTGGCGCGAGCTGATTGCACTTGAAGATCCAACTTGCTATGCCTTAGCATGGGGCCAATTTAGCAAGGTGTTGACGTCTTACAACTGGGATGGTGTCAACTTTGCTGAACTCTATTTTGAGACGTTGGCAACTCCGGCTCTTTCGACTCCTTATTCTTCGGCTGCGCTGAGTCAATTTGGTAAAGACCCACTTACCAACCCTGCCGCATGGATACAATTTCGATATTCCCTTGTTGACCGTCTATATTCGGAGCTATTGAAATCGGCAAATGGACTTGCAAACGCAAAGTCACTAGCGTTTCAGATTACGGTAATCGATGACTCGATAGACCCGGTTGAGGCTCAGGATATTGGTATGAATGTCCATCAGTTGGCAAAGGTGGCGTCAAATGGGGGTGCATCGATGATTATCGAAGATCCTTATACCGTGTGGACGCAGGGACCCAATCGCTACGTCGGAGTCAATAAATACATTTCGTCGATGGTGACAACACCCAACTATTCGATCGATATAAACGACGTTCAAAGAGGTGCGTCAGCCGCACCGACGCCAAAACCCACCATGGGCGAATTCAATTTGGCCTCGATGTTTGCGGGCGCGAATAGCTCGAGAGTTGACTTTTACGCACTGGGAACTATTGCTAGCTACGATATGGCTAATCTGTCGTATGGTGTTGCGGGCAGTACTGTGTATTTTCCAAATGGACTTTCGTCAAAGTTTCCCGTTGTCTTGTCCGTGAAATCATCCTATGGAAGACTTAAGGTGGATGGTGTACAGTGGCCAGTTTCTGGCGGAGTTGGCGTCATTCCTGCGGGGCAACATAATTTGGTTTGGGAGAAGGGTTCACCTCTTTCGCCGGGGTTGATGAGAATTGATGCAGCAATTTCCACAGCTAAGGTCATCTCGAGCAAAAGTATCTCATTTGATTACTACTCAAGAAGTGCTACCTACGCGCTTTTGTCTGCTCTACCTAGATCTATTACCGCTAAAGGTGGTGCGGCTATAACTTTCCAACCCCGCCAGGATCCACTCGGGGGCTATTGGGTACGGCTTCCTAGCGGCACCCAAAGTATTACGATTGACTTTTAATCAAGTTTTTCAATTTACGCTAATGCTTATTAATATAAATTCGAAGATACTATTTATGGTGGCGATCGAATTCATGGGTTCTGTATCGATCATTGCGAATTCTTATCTTATTGGGAACGTACTGGGTTGTTTTAGGATATCAGGGATATTATCTCGTTCGAGCTATTTCTCTAAAGCGTAAGCGTTCTTTGAGCTTTGCTTGTTGGGCTCTAGTCGTAATAATAAAGTCGGGATTGAGTGGATCTTTGTCTTCGGCTGCGATGTCGTGACTCATAGCGCTGAAAGTTCTTTGGGTTTATCTCCTATGAAAGTGGATAACCTATCTAATGAGGCTTATGAATGATGGATACTCCCTGAGATATCATTGATTTATCGATTTGATTTATCGATTTGATTTATCGGATTGATTTATCGAATTGATGGAGCTTCCAGGATTTGAAGGTACCCTATCTTTCGGTCTTATCGTCAATTTGAGTTGGCCTGTTTTTTACGATTGATTAAGGTGAAAAGGCTATCGTGCTTTAGATGCAATATTATTTCGAAGATTACAACTCATTCAAAATTAGAAGTTGGCTCATTTTCGAGATTTACTTACCTTTGATGGTTAGGCTTTTTAGAGTATTAATTTAATTTTTGGGATAAATTGGGGCTTACAGTCGTTTGGTGATGAAGTAGTGATTAAGGTGGTTTTTAAAAGCTAATCGCGAGGCAATTTAATCGCGAGGCAATTTAATCGCGAGGCAAATTTCTAAAGGTCAAATGATACCTAAATTTCGGATTGCGCGATGAGTAGTGCCGCTAGAGATGGTTGGCATACAACCGATATCGGCGATTATGACCCGCCCTCTTTTTGAATTAAGGCATATCGTAAATGGGGATCTGCGCAGAGGATGAAGATTAATTTTAGCACTATGAGTGGATTTTGCTTCCGCCAAAGTGGCGTGGAACTGGCAACGGCACAAACTTATTGATTGCCAGTTTCTAAGGCCGTTGTTTCCTCGTTGGGAATTTCGTGGGGAATTGACTTTTACGTTACGATATCTATTGGTATCTTTATTGAAATATTTGAATCGTTACGCTTGGATGCGCTTCAAAGATATTGATGGCCCTACCCATTACGAATGGGCATTGATGTAGTTGGATTGAGATAAATTGTTGGGTGATTCCAGCACAAAGAATCGAATAAGTTGTATTTAGAGTATCTAATTTATTTGAAGGGGGCCATAGTCAACGGATGAGTCCTCATCGTAGAGGCCAAAAGATCCTGAGAGATATGGGTTCTGATTGTCGGTGAATGTCACAATTGGTGTTCCATTTACACTAACTGAGATGGTCGAGCCGTTCATGATGACATTGATCTTGTACGTCGCTCCAACGGGGAATGTTGGGGAAGATCCAGTGGCCATGAACCGCTGATTGCCGCGATAGCTTGGATCTTCTTTTCCTAGCTCCCACCCGGTTGGCTTTGCCAGAAAGTAGTAGAAGTGAGTGTTATTGGTGTAATGAAAGAGCACCCAACCTTCTTCCCAAGGGTTTGGGGGAGTGCCGGTTCTAAGTTGACTGATAGTTCGGTAGGTAAAGGTCGCGTTGAAATTTCCATAGTTTGAGGTTGTGGTCACTAGTGCGGAGTGTGTGACGTTGGAAGCGTTTGCAACTGCTGGTGAGAGATTTAGCGAAGGGCCAAGGACTGGGTCGTTTACACGATTTATTGATCCATAGCCGTTAAAGTCGACAAACCACGGACCATAGGTTTGACCAGGTGTACCTTGGTTGTTTGTTGGAAAGGACGAATACCCTATTGTTCCCAAAGGTGTGGTTGTAGTGGGGGTAGCTGCGGTTGTAGATGTGGTGGTCGTGGCTATAGGCTTCGAGGTGGTCGGAACTGCGACTGGAGCCGGAGCCTGGCTTGGAGCAGCCGTTGTCACCGGAGATACTGCGAGAGATGTGGCAGTTACTCTTTGGCTTGTAGGATTGGCATTTTGACTAAGTAGTGCGGCGTTCGCTAAAGTTGCGTTCTTGGTTGGCTGGGTCGGGTTTGATATCGTTGCTTGTGAAGCGGTGGTCTTTTCTTGGCCGATAGCGGTAGTCGATGTTGCTTGAGAGCTAGGCGTAGTGGATCCCAAGGTATTGACCAGGGATATTCGGGTTAGAGATACTTGGGCCGACTTGGCGGCACCTGTTGCAATAATTGGTGCATTGACCATATTCGTTTGAGAAGTCAATCCCGGGCTAAGTAGGGTGACGGAGGCTGTGTTGGCCATGTTTACCCCGGCTTCGTGAGCTACAACTGCCGTTGTGAGCGGCATGATCGCTATCGCCGTAAGTCTGAACAGAATCGGTGCCTTCAAAGCTATCTTCATACTTTGTGTATCGTCACTGAGAGTGATAATTATAAGTTAGAAATCATATTAGCGCGTTGATTGACGCTACTTTAGGCGCTCGCAGTGTAAATTATCACTGGAAATCTCTTGGCTGACCACTGAAATCGAAGGTTGTCACTCAGGTCCAAAGATGTGGGATCCATTGATGTTGGCGTCGATGGCGCCCTAGTATGTCAAGGCGGCAATTGCTCATTTTGCTGTCTGAATATCTTTGAGCGAGAGTGAGGTGTGAGAGAGAATGCGAGAAGAAGATCCGATTCTAACAAATCGAGCACTTTATATATTTTCTGTTACCTGCGGTGCGAGTGTTGCATCGACTTATTACCTTCAGCCGATCTTTCCATCTGTCGGAAGATCGCTTCATATTTTGCCGGCCACTGTGTCGTTAGTCTCTACGGTGTTGCAACTTGCTTATGCACTTGGCCTTTTGCTCGTGGTACCACTCGGGGATCTGTTCGATAGGCGTAAGTTGATTCCATTTTTGTTGGGGTTGTCGTCTCTGTCACTTCTGGGGGTGGCATTGTCGCCAAACTTCGGCCTCTTTCTCTTTTTTTGCGCTCTTGTTGGCGTTACATCGGTGGTGGCTCAGATCACAGTTGGTTTTGTGGCTACGATCGCCGAACCTGCTAGAAGAGGAGCGCAAGTTGGTACCGTTATGAGTGGACTTTTGATGGGAATTCTTCTGGCGCGAACCATCTCTGGGACGATCGACCAATTCTTTGGATGGCGTGCAATCTTTGTCATGGGTGCAATAGCAGTTGGAGCTTTGGCCTTGGTGATCGCTCCCAATATCGCCACCTTACCGAGATCGCACCAAGGTGGATATGGTTCCCTCTTGGGCTCTTTGTTAGTTACCTTCAAGGCGGAGCCAGTTGTACGTCAGGCATCACTTCTTGGCCTGTTGCAATTTATGGCCTTTTCGATATTTTGGAATACCTCTTCGCTTCAGTTGTCGTCGGAAAAATTACACCTAAGTCCCTTTGATATCGGCCTTTTTGGTCTGATTGGTGCTGCGGGAGCGACTGCGGCACGAATTTCAGGCAAACTCGCCGACCAGGGCCGTCAGTTTGCCGTCTCACTTTTTTGTGCAGCCTTGATAGTCGTCGCCTTTGGTTTGTTGTATCTCTTTGAATATAACTTAGTTGTGATCGTGATTGCGGTTTTGCTCTTGGATTTTGGGGTTCAAGGGGCACATATTGCGAATCAATCTGTTATTTATGCCATTGGGCAACAAGCCAGAAGTCGCATCACAAGCATCTATATGACCTCTTATTTTTTTGGAGGCGCAATCGGCTCATTTCTATCTACCTTGTTCTTTAGACAGTATGGCTATAGGTCGGTGGCTATCTATGGCTTCGCGGTTGGATTGACTATAGTTTTCGTTCGGTTCATTATTGGAGATGTGCAAAAACGCTATCGTTTGCTGCAGAAGTAGTTGGTTCCATCGAATCTCTGAGGCGTCATTGCGATAGCACGAAGTTTTTTGCACCTTAGATCTATCAACGAGCTTCAATCAACTATTTTTTAGTGTTAGCTCGCAAATATACCGGGGCCTTTACTTCTATGCTGGCGCTATGGCAAATAGTGGATTTTACGAACGAATTGGTGATGGAAAGTTTTTCCCGAACGAAGCGACCATTGGTCCGTGGTCGTCTGATGCACAGCACGGCGGACCTCCGTGTGCACTTTTAGCAAAGATGATGGACGACTTTTCGCGTTCGGATTCCACCTTTATATCGAAGATCTCGATAGAGTTTTTGAAGCCGGTTTTGTTCGGGGTGGTTGAAGTATCGCTTCGGATAGTGCGACCGGGTTATAAGGTATCTTTGGTTGAAGGAGAACTGGCTGTAAATGGAGAGCCGACCTTGCGCGGGCGTGCATGGCGACTCCGCAAGACTCCGAATCGGGTGCCCGAGGTTTCAATGGCAGAGGGCTTGGTCTTAGATCCAGAAGCATTTGAAGTGTTAAATCTTGACGCATTCCCTTACATATCAAATATTGAATGGAGATTCGAGGAGGGGTCCTTCTATGATCCAGGCCCCGTATTGGTACACGCTAGACCAAAGATCCCCCTAATTTCCAATGAAACCACCTCCGGATTAGCGGAGATGATCATCGTTGCCGACTCTGCGAATGGGATATCCCAAGAATTAACGATGGGAGAGTTTGTCTATGTCCCGGTTGATCTAATGATAAGTATTCTAGATGAGCCGATACCAGGTGAATTTATCAAATACGACGCTCGAACCAGGATTGATCCAGGCGGTGTTGGAACTTCGATAATGACTATCTCTCAAGGTGGACGTCTAAAGGCCAGTAGTTTGCATACTTTATATGTTGATAAGGGCAAGGCTTAGAAGAATTACTTCGAACAAAGCCTTGCCCTATTCGTATTTTCTCTATTTGCAGGCAGGAAGCTATTAGAGAAAAAGGCGGCCACTGTTCGTCTAGTGTTGGTAAGAGGAAGGAATGCGACCCATTTTTCCGCTTTGAAAATCGTCAAATGCCTCTTGCAGCTCGGATCTTGTATTCATCACGAATGGTCCATGCCAGGCCACGGATTCTTTAATCGGCTGTCCACCCAAGATTAGCAGTTCGAGTTTGTCTGGAGCATTTCGCTCGTCTCCATAAAGGGTTATATGGTCACCCCGCCCGAGGACGGATAGATTTCCAGTTTTGATTGAAGCTTTATCCGAACCAACGAAACCTTGTCCGCTTAAAACGTATACCAACGCGTTGAAGTTGGATGGCCAGTTCAATTCGACCATTGAGTTGGGTTCAAGGGTAGCATGGACAAAGTTAATGGGGGTCATGGTAGAGCCCGGGCCGGCGTATCCGTCGATTTCACCAGCCACGATGCGTATGAGGGCTCCACCATCAGGCGTCGTAACCAATTTGACCTTATCGGATTCCAAGTTTTGATACCCTGGTGGTGTCCACTTGGACCGTGCTGGAAGATTGACCCAAAGCTGAATTCCATGAAATAGACCTCCAGACACTACAAGGGATTCAGGTGGTCTCTCTATGTGTAAGATTCCAGCTCCTGCGGTCATCCATTGCGTGGCGCCATTTTGGATTATTCCACCACCACCGGTCGAGTCATTGTGAACGAAGGTGCCATCAATCATGTAGGTGACTGTTTCGAAGCCGCGGTGTGGATGCCAAGGGGTTCCCTTGGGTTCACCGGGTGCATAGTTTACCTCTCCCATTTGGTCCATGTGGATGAAGGGATCTAGATAGGCTAGGTCGACGCCGTGGAAGGCTCGCCTTACTGGGAATCCTTCTCCTTCGTGACCCTTGGGGGCATTAGTAATCGAACTAACAGAACGTGAAGTGGAGATGGATCTGTCAATTCTGTTAGTCCTCGGCAGGACGAGGAGGTCGGAAACTGTTACAGCTGGCATTTTATTTACCTCAAAGTGTCTATAGTTGCGCACGCAACTAAAATTATAACCAACTTATGGCACAGTTGTATTCCAACTGTCGCTGAAAATCAGGGATAAATCCAAAGGCCATGATATGACGCCACCTCTATTGGTCTTTGGGTGTTCAAGCTGGAGTGGAGTGGGGGATGTCAAAACTTCTCACGAGTTGCATAGTTGGCTACTTATCCAAGAGCCAGCTAGACCAGATAAACCAAGGGCAATTGGATCGGAGTTTTGGGAGAATTTCCTAGTGGGAGGGATGATCTTCTTGGAATCAGGGTGCATGTTTTGGGAGGGTCTGTGCCTTAAACGTCT
Organism: Acidithrix ferrooxidans; assembly: GCF_000949295.1. Lineage (GTDB taxonomy): Bacteria > Actinomycetota > Acidimicrobiia > Acidimicrobiales > Acidimicrobiaceae > Acidithrix > Acidithrix ferrooxidans. The sequence goes on along the minus strand of NZ_JXYS01000080.1, from coordinate 6,024 downwards.
GTGTATTAGATGGTGTCATCGTGTCTTTGAGTTCCCTGTGCAAACTGCACCTTTGACACATAGCTTTTGAACTAGAGATCCAGGGCATTTATGTGTGGAATTCCTAGATAATTTATCGATTTAAGTGCCCCCCCTGGGACTCGAACCCAGAACCGCCGGATTAAAAGTCCGTTGCGCTAACCATTGCGCCAGGAGGGCAGTCCGATCTAGAAACGTATTCCGGAGTATGACAGAGTCTAACCTCGGCCCTTGGGCTATGAGTCCGATTTGTTGTAGGCAAACCGATGGATTTTGCATCCTTCCAGCACCTGGAGCCGACTCATTAGACCAAAATCGTCCAATTCACGTCAAGAACAGCTTTAAAGGTTAGTCGATTAAGGCTGCGCTTCATCGATTCAGTTTTAATTTTTCGTTTCGATTGGAATTTGATCTTTGTTCTAAATTTTCCTTGTAGATTCCATGGTCAATTAATGTTGCCTTCAGAATGGAGGACTATTACTGATAGTGATGAATGCGAACGGTAATGAGGAAATAGTCAACGACTATGGTGAAATGAAACGGCCTCCCATAGTCCGAATCGAATCTCGGATATCGACTGGTTTGGAGCGGACACCAATCTCGGGCAATGGCCTCAGCGAGCCACTTCATCCGGCGATTGCTCCAATCGTAGAAGAGATCTTTCACCCAGAAATTGACGATCAGGGTCCCAAACGAGCGGTATTGGCAAATACACGTCTTACATCTTCCATAGGACTTTTGATCTTTCTTGAGTTGTTTGTAATTGGCATTACCATACCTGTGGTCGGCCAACTCTTTACACTTCATGCAATCATTGGCTTTATGCTAATCCCACCACTTTTGTTTAAGCTAGTTTCGACTGGGTATCGATTTTTTCGCTACTATAGTGGCGCTCCACGATATAAAGCCGCTGGTCCGCCACACACCCTTTTGCGTGTTGCGGCACCATTATTGGTATTATCGACCGTGGCTTTAATGGCCTCAGGTGTGGTGCTGATGGTGATAGGTCCAACCGCGAGTGCGATGAATACATGGAAAGGGATACATCAAGCCAGTTTCGTCGTTTGGTTTGCTCTGACGGCAATGCATGTTGTCTCCTATCTGCCAAGGGCTGTCTATCAGATGGGTGGTGAAATTCGACTTCCAGCGATTGGTTCCTTTCAGTTTTCAAGCGTGAGACTCAAAGGACGTGAGGCGCGCTTGATCGTGGTCTTGATTGCCATCATCTTTGGTATTGTCGTCGTTAGCCTGGGTTATGGAAGTATCGCTCCGTGGGTTCACCTATTTCAGACCGGTCGGTTGATCAAGGTTCATTAGTTCTTTTTGAAGTTGATTCGATAGCCCCAAGCTAATGGATTCCAAGATGGATAATTGGTGTTTAGTCTTGATCTATCTTTAGTCTTGCTTGGGATGATTTAAGATCTAGCTATCTTTGAGACAATTCTCTAACTAAAAAGTGCTTCGAACGCAATTGCTTGGTCATACTTGATCGTAAACACCTAATCGGCCATACTTGGAGTTATTCAACGCATTGGTCCGCTGGAATTGGCATTAGTCCGACTTGCAACAGGGGCCTACGTTTCACTAAGGATTTGTTCATAAAATGGAGAGCCCTATCTGAAAACTTCAGCTAGGGCTCTCCATTTTTTTATTCTTATTCTTATTTTTACTAGGTTTTACTAGGTTTTACTAGGTCTAAACAAAGTATAAAGATCTACTTCTTTGTATCCCAAAAGATCGTGTCGATCGCGGCAATCTCTGAGAGCAATTTTTCGGCGACTGCTACGTCATTAGTTTTTTTGGCTTCGCCTGCGGTCTTGGTGGCAGACCAAAAGAGCTGATGGAGATCTGGATGTGCTTCTAGATGAGCTGGTTTGAAGTAGTCAGTCCAAAGAACCCAGAGGTGATGCTTGACGAGTTCAGCTCGGTCCTCTTTGATTCTGACAGCACGCTCGCGAAAGACATCATCGCTGGATGCATTGAACTTCTCCATGCAGGCTTTGACTGATTCGGCTTCTATTCGGGCTTGCGCCGGATCGTAAACTCCACAAGGAAGGTCGCAATGCGCAGATGCGATTCGTGGCGCCAAGGTCTTTCTGATTTTCAAGGTATCCTCCGTTTATTTTCATCCGATTCCGATGGTCTCCGAATACGGCCATCCTTGCCGCTATTTTCTTTCATCTCCAATCTACATCGGAATTCGGTTCTTGTAATTGACTTAGTCGGCCAACGTTAATTTTCTGGTGAAAATATAGTTGTCTGATTAGGGGTTTACTTTGTAGGATCGAAGTGAATGAGACCTGTTTTTAGAGTAGAGGTTACCGGATTGAGCATGCTTCCTACTTTGATGCCAAAGGAGAGACTCCTTTGCGTTGGGATCTTTCGACGAAGATCTCTAGCTCTAGGCGCAATAGTTGTGATAGCTGATTTTGAAGCCACAAGTGAGCTTATGGTCAAGAGGGTATCAAAGATTTTCTCAGATGGATCATTTGAGGTGATGGGCGATAACCGAGGTATTTCTATCGACTCACGTCAATTTGGGGTTGTTTCGCCGGATTCCCTGCAGGGGCGAGTCTGGTTTTGCTACTCGCCCAACTTTCGAAGTTTGTGGCGAGCTACATAGAAGAGCTCATAGTGAACATCCCAAAACGCTTTTACATACAATTCCGAGGAGTTGGATAATTTCGTCGAAGGAGTTTTTTAGGGTTATGGCATGGTCGATGGAGCGAAATTTTGGTGCAAAACTTACTTTTTGGCTAATTATAAGGGCAAAAGGGATCGCGCTATTGGCATTGGACTCACCTTAATGATGCCAATAACTTATTGAAGTCTATAATTTTAGATCATGCAAAGACTTGAGTCAGATATCGAGCGGATTCTAAATCTAAAGTTTTATACCGATCTTGATTCGGTTTCAACCGAGGAACTGCGTCTTCGAAAGAAGGATGCTGAAGCCATCGAGGCAATGGTCTCTTACGCCCGGAGGATTACCCAAGGGCGAATGGAAATTTTTGAGTACGATCCGACGACCTTGGCAGCAGAGGGCTCCAGTGCCGATGCGGGGGCAGTCGATCGTCTCGGTGATGTTATTACCCCCAACTCAGGGGGCAGGCAAATATCTTATGGCCGTTTTGTTGACGTCTCGATTAGTCAGGGCCAGATCGATGAAGTCGAGGCTCAGCTTTTAGAATTGATCGCAGCCGCTAGGACACAAGTAAGCACCACGTTAGAAAAGCCTACTCCGGACTCAGTTATTGAATTTTCTAGTTTGAATCAGGTGGAGACGAAGTTATCTGAGTGGCGAAAGCAGCTGTTTATGAGTATAGATGCTATTCATGCTGAGCTGGTGGTTCGATATCGAGATGATGGTTCGATCATCGACAGCCTTTTGAACAAGGTAATTCAAGGCGAAACTTCAGGGGATTAGCACTCCAGAGGTTCTGAGATTCGAACGGTTCTTTCATCAAAGTCGAACTTTTGTGCTTGCGGTCCTGGATTTTTATCATTTTCGTCATTTGGGGATTATTGACCTTTAGGGGATTTTTTGGAGCGTGCTTTTTTAGATGATCTTTGAAGTCGTTTTTTTTCGATCCACATTGGCTCAAAGTGAGCGACATCTACCTATTAGGTTGTATCTCTCTTCTCTGAAACGATAGATGGTCTTGGTGTTATGGTAGTTCCGGAAACAACTTGGAGACGATGATTGTTGTTATCGAAGATGCTTTGGGTAAGAGGTAAGACTTTGTGGGTTTTTATATGACCAATTTTGCCGTAGTTTCGCTCCATAGTTCCCCGCTGGATCAGCCTGGTAGTGGTGATGGCGGGGGAATGAATGTCTATGTTTTTCAATTAGCGTCGGCCCTTGCGAGACTCGGCAATGACGTTAACATCTATACGCGAGCGACCTCGCAAGACGATCCAGCTCGCATTGAAATCGAACCTGGACTAAGGGTCCACAATGTCCCAGCAGGCCCTTTGGCGGCTCTTGATAAAGACGAGCTGCTGGAATATGTCGATGAGTTCACCGAAAATGTGATCGCAAGAATTCAGATAGACCGTTCACTTAAGCCTGATGTCGTGCACTCAAATTATTGGATCTCAGGGTTGGTCGGCCACAAACTGAAGCACTTCTATCAAGTCCCGATGATTACGACTTTTCACACAATTGAAGCCATAAAAGCGATTGGTCGTACGGTTCCAGATGATCGAGTCAGTGAATCCTTTCGGATGGATGCCGAGGATCAGATTGCCGGTTGTTCAGACTTCGTGCTCGCTTCCTGCGACCAAGAGGCGCTCGATATTCAGAGGTATTTGGGTTTAGCTTCGGAGCGAATTGCTGTTGTGCCATTGGGCGTTGAACATGCCTATTTTGCGCCGGGAGATATGGCTATGGCTAGATCTGCAATGGAGCTACCTCAGAACGATCCAATAAGCCTCTATGTGGGCCGAATTCAGCCTCTCAAGGGTCTTGCAACTGCCTTCGAAGCCTTTTCTTGCACCCTAAGTGACTTTCCCAATAGCCGCTTTGTGGTAGTTGGAGGACCTTCGGGCCATCTAGGCGAGGTTGAACTTGACTATTGTTTCGATATGGCTAGATCCAAGGGATTTGAGGACAAGATTATCTGGCGACAGCCAGAGCCTCACATCCGCCTAGCAAGCTACTATCGGGCCGCAAACCTGGTGGTAGTCCCATCGCGTACAGAGTCATTTGGATTAGTAGCCCTAGAAGCAATGGCATCTGGAACCCCCGTTGTAGCCTCAAGCGTGGGCGGATTGAAGTCCCTAATATCGCATGGCCGAACAGGCCTATTGGCTCCTGTGCGAAATGGCGGTGTGTTTGCTAATTTGATGTTGGAGCTTTTGTCTACTCGTGAGCGGTCTTCGATGATAGCCAGAAATGCTCTTATGCAAGCACGGACATACTCTTGGAAGGAAGCGGCTGAGCGAGCGCTTTCGGTAGTGGAATCTTTGGATGTTCGACAATTGATCGAGTGTGGATAAGTGCCCGAGTTGGTCTCTCTAGCCAAGCAGAAAGAACTCTTCATGGAGATCAATGGGTATCTTTTGGACTTTTCTAGCTCTGACATAGTATTGAACGTTGATAGCGATGAGACTATATTTCGCCATTACTTGCGTTGTCGCGGTCAAGAGCGTGAAGTTATTACTATATGGATTACCCAAAGGGGCCGTACAGTAATGTTTGAGAGTACACATTCGGTGATCCCGTCAAACAAGCGGTGCTGTAGACACTCGATGATGGCGTAAGGTTGGGGTAGCTGGCCTATCCTCTGTGGCCTAGGGTGGCTGGACACGGCGCTTTAATTGTGATAGTTATAGTTACGTGGCAAAAACAGTGCGCCAATACGACAACGAGCGGATCGCTTCGCTGGAGGCCGAGAACGTCGTCCTTAGGTCCGAGCGTGACGAGTTGTCTGCCAAAGTGGATGCACTCACAGCCAAGATCGTCGAGCTAACCAAACAGGCTTTCGGGCGTCGCTCCGAACGGGCGAAGATGGCTCAGGATGTGAACGCAGAACCAATAGGCGCCTTGGAAGAAAGTAGCGACCCTGAGCCTGATGAGGTGCCAAGGCGCAAGAGAGGTCAACAACTCGGGCACCGCGGCCATGGTCGACGCAGCTATGACCACCTACCACGCGTACAACAGATCCATGAGCCCGATTCCAAGCTGTTGGTCTGTGGGAGCTGTGGTGCGCCTTATGCGCCTTTCGGAGAGGAACGCTGCGAGGAGATCGACGTCGAGGTGATAGTCCGGGTCATCGACCATATCCGTCCGACGTACCGGAGAGGATGTAACTGCAAGGCGACCAAGGGGGTCGTAGCTGGCGCACCACCAGCGAAGGTAGTTCCAAAAGGTAGGCTGTCGGCTGGGTTCCTCGCCCATATCGTGGTGGCGAAGTTTCTCCTTGGGCTCCCGATCAACCGGGTATGTGCAGCACTTGCGATGCAAGGGGCCAACTTCGCTCCTTCGACTCTGGTGGGAGCGCT
>NZ_JXYS01000079.1 GCF_000949295.1 Acidithrix ferrooxidans | reverse complement strand
AAGAAATGCAGCATCTCGAGCTCCACTTTTTCAATGTAAATCTTGTCACCGTCAAACTAGCGTTACCTCCGGAACCATCTTCCATCGAAGCCATATCTCTTTATCCAAGTGGTTCTCCGCTATCTATCTATTGTCCAACGACAAGCGTGGTCTTTCGGCTACTACCATTGCTAAATTCGTTCAAGTATCTTATTCGACTGGCTGGTTGATGCTAAATAAGCTACGAAAAGCAATGGCTGACCGAAATGGTTTATATAAACTTGGAGGAAACGTCCAGGTAGATGAGTTCTTTTTAGGTGGTGAGAGCCATGGCGAAGGCTAAAGAGGAAAGGGAACAAAACAAACCAATGTCCTAATTGGAGTGTCGATTAGCAATGGTGCTCCTACTCATTGCTTCATGGAAGTAATCAAAGATACCACTGCTAAATCATTCAAAGATGTTTTTGTGAGACGTTTAGATTCCGATACCAAGCTGATAAGTGATGGTAACCCAAGTTACGGGGTATGTGCTGAAAGACCTTGGACTAGCGCATTCGATCACTCTATCCAAAGACGAACAAGCACATGTAACATTCAAATGGCTCAACATCCTGATAGGGAACTGCAAGAAATTTATCGACGGAACATACCACGGACGTGAGGAACATAAGCAACTTTACCTCGAGGAATTCGCATACCGATTCAACCGAAGGCACTTTGAAATGTCCTTGGTAGAGCGACTTCTCAATACATGTGTGTTTGCGTCTCCACATCCGCTACTCCGCGAATCTGATTCCAAAATGGCTCTTGCTTACGAAACTTGATAAGTATGTTTGGAATTTATTGACTTCGGCTCTGCAAAAGCCACTTTGAGTTACATGACTTGTTTGGTGTTTTAGCCCAAAAGTTTTAGCCAAATAGCTTTCAGCCCAATAGCTTTCAGCCCAAGAATTCCCAATGCGGTAGCTTTTTCGCTTCATTCGAATGGGCAGAACAGCTGGGATTCTGTATTCTTCCCCAGTACCTATTTGTGCTTTCTCCCTTCTCCCTTCTCCCTCAAGATATTTCTAGGTCTTTTGAGAGGTCAACTTGTTGAGCTCTATTTATCCTTGGGCGCGGCTAAAGATGGGGCTTAAGATATTGATCGGTGTTATCTATTCTTTTCGTAATTAGTTCCCTGATTGCTTTGTTCCCTGATTACTTTGTTGGTTGTTCGCAAGTGACAGCCACCAAGGTAAATGCGAACGAGGTAAATGCGAACAAGGAAAATGCGAAGTCATTGACGGCAACGGCTTTCCATCTTCTTTTTCTCTTCCGGTGACGTTGCCTTTTCTGGCTGTCTGACTCATAATCTGCTTATTGAAGGTTCGGGTTCTCTCGTCAAAGTAGGACCATAACCTACGTCTCATCGAGGTAGTTGGGATCAAGTTGGATAACATCGAAGGTAATGGAAAAGAATTTAATTAAAGGCAGGAATATAGCGCTGGGGGTTTCGGGTGGCATTGCTGCATATAAGGCAGTTGAGCTTTGCAGAGCACTCGTTGATGCCGGCGCCTATGTGACTCCGATATTGACCGAGTCGGCGCTTCAATTTGTCGGCCTTGCAACCTTTCGCGCCTTGGGTACCCACGAGCCGTTGACCGATCTGTGGACTTCAGGAGATCCAATTCCTCACACCAAGGTAGGGCAGAATTCAGATCTAATAGTTGTTGCTCCTGCGACTGCCAATCTCATTGGAAAGTTTGCAGGTGCTATCGCCGATGATGCGCTAACTACTACATTGATTGCGAGCGCTGCGCCGATAGTTCTTTGCGGGGCAATGCACACAGAGATGTGGTTCCACCCAGGGGTCATAGAGAATGTTCAAAAGATCAGGGATCGGGGATTTTGCGTAGTGGATCCTGAGGCGGGTCGACTAGCGGGTGGCGACGTTGGCTTTGGGCGGCTAGCCCCGACGCATAAGATTATGGAAGCGATTCAAACTGAGTTGGAGCGGAGAGATGAGGAAGAGGCAGGAGATTCTCAGCCGCTGAAAGGCCGGCGCCTTTTGATAAGTCTCGGTGGCACCAGAGAGGCGATCGATCCAGTTCGCTTTATTGGCAATCGATCCAGTGGCAAACAGGGAATTGCAATCGTCACAGAAGCCGCTTTACTTGGCGCTGTAGGTGTGGTTGTATCTACCGTGGACTTTGCTCGCGTTGATGGTTTTGAGACGATTCGGGTTGAGAGCGCGCTTGAGATGCACCAAGAGATACTTTCCCATTTGCCAGAGAGCGACGGACTCATCATGTGTGCTGCTGTAGCGGACTATCGGGTGAAAAATCCTGCCTCAATTAAGATTAAAAAGGGTGCTAGTGCGCCTCAAATTGAACTGATCGAGAATCCCGATATCTTGGCTGACTCCTCTAGCTACATAAAATCGAACGACCTTAAATGTGTAACCGTTGGCTTTGCAGCTGAGACCAATGATGCTCTTTTAAATGGGAAGAAGAAGCTATCCAAGAAGGGGATCGATTTGATAGTCGTAAACGACGTCACTGAAGATGGAAGTGGCTTTGGATCGGACTCCAACGCTGTGTGGATTTTAGGCTCGGAGGGCTCGTCTGAGCGTATCGATCTAGCCAAGAAGTCCAAGATAGCAAAGTCTCTTCTTTTATCATTGGTGAAAATACTTGATTTGAAGTTCCCGTTGAAAAACTAAGCTTTGGGGATAGTTCAACACCGTTAGTAATTTGTGTTGGAAGAGTTTTCAGATTCGCCCCACGGATTCCTTAGGGAAGACTATTAATCAAGGACATGGGAGTTTATAAAATGTCAAAGCGGTATACATTTACATCGGAGTCTGTAACCGAAGGTCACCCAGACAAGATGGCCGATCAGATCTCCGATTCGGTTCTGGATGCCATTTTGACCCAGGATCCAAATGGTCGTGTGGCTTGTGAGACCCTCCTGACAACTGGCTTGGTCGTCGTGGCTGGCGAGATCTCGACCTCTAGCTATGTGGATATTCCCCACCTAGTCCGAAATACGATCTGTGACATTGGGTACACCTCTGAGAGCTATGGCTTTGATGGAAATACCTGTGGTGTAATAGTCTCGATTGACGAGCAAAGCGCTGATATCTCCCAGGGTGTTACCACCGCTCTTGAGACTCGCTCTCGTTCAACCTCGGATGAACTGGATCTTTTGGGGGCCGGAGATCAGGGGATGATGTTTGGTTACGCCTGTGATGAGACGCCAGATTTGATGCCGCTTCCGATTTGGCTCGCGCACAGATTGGCCCAAAGGCTCTCTGAGGTACGTCGGGCGGGTGTTTTACCATATCTACGCCCTGACGGTAAGACTCAAGTAACGATCGAATATGAAGGAAATGTTCCTGTTCGCCTCGATACAGTTTTGATCTCTACTCAGCATCAGCCTGGAATCGATTTAGAGACTCTTCTACTACCAGACCTACGAGAGTCGGTTATTAATCCTATGATTCCTGAAGGACTTGACCATAAGGGATTTAGGATTCTAGCAAATCCAACCGGTCGCTTTGAGATCGGCGGACCACATGCCGACACGGGTTTAACGGGGCGCAAGATTATAGTTGACACCTATGGAGGCTCGGCCCGTCACGGTGGCGGTGCGTTTTCAGGCAAGGATCCATCTAAAGTCGATCGATCTGCCGCATATGCAGCTCGTTGGGTTGCAAAGCATGTGGTAGCCAGTGGCGCTGCGAGTCGCTGCGAGGTCCAGGTGGCCTATGCAATTGGTGTAGCAAGACCGGTCTCGTTGATGGTCGAAACTTTCGGTACTGAAGTGGTCTCACCAGATGCGATAACCAAGGCAATTGGCGAGACCTTTGATCTACGTCCGGCCGCGATCATTCGTGATCTCGATCTACGACGTCCTATCTACCGTAAGACTGCAGCCTATGGCCATTTCGGCCGTAACGACAAGGGCTTCACATGGGAGATCCTAAGTAACCTTGATGAATTCAAGCGAGCCCTCGGCAACTGATACCATCTCAGAGTTCCCCAGTGATTCTCATGAACTCGATGAGGGTTTGGACCATGTTGGTCATTTCGTAGGGGTTCGTTTTGACGTTGTCTCTTTGGAGCGAGTATTTTCATATTCGGTTCCCAAAGAGTTGATAGGAAAGATCGGACTGGGAACTCCAGTACGAGCCCCGCTGAACAACAGAAGTGCTAGAGGATGGGTTGTTGAATATCCTCATCGACCCACCGTAGCAATCGATAAGGTTTTAGAGCTCTATTTTCTAGATAATTATGCTCTCTCGACAGAGCTCTATGAGCTCTGTCGATTTGGTGCGTGGCGCTATGGGTCGAATCTAGTACATTTTCTAAAACATGCACGAAGTGCGGCCGCTTCAACTCCGTATTCACTTCAAGGGGATGGCGAAGGTATGGGGCGGGCGAATTTGACTAATCCTACCACCAAGAGATCCTCCAGGCAGGGCCTAGATGCAGGAATTGAGGCGTCAGAAGGTGACGCATTTGAAGCTGGCTCATTAGAAGCTAGACAAGGCTCTGATCTTCAAAAAAAGGCCGCCCCGGGTTCCACCTACATCCGAATTAGCCCATGTGAAAGCGTTGAGGATACCATCTTTGAACTCTGCATTCGGGCTATCTCTATGCAAAAACGAGTACTCGTTCTCTTTGGTAATGAGTTTGAGATGCAAAGAAGTAACTTGCGCCTTGGTCAAATGGGTCTATCTACTTACGTTCTAGAGCGAGGCGATACCAAAAAGGCCAGGTCACAGCGAGTTGACGCTAGCTGTATAATATCGAGTCGTATTGGCGTCTTCGCGCCAATTGGTAATCTCGGAGCAATTGTTGTCGTGGATCCTGCCGATAGCGGCCACAAGAATTCCTCGGAGCCTACCTGGGAGAGTGCCGTCATCGCTCAGCGGCGAGGCGAGTTGGAGCGTTGTGACCTGATTTCAATATCTGGCTATCCAAGTCCGGAATATTCCCATCAAACTCGGATCGTAACCAAGGGAAACGACTCCAAGTGCTGGCCAAAGGTCGCTGAGGTGGATTTGAATGAGAACGGAGGAGTTCTTGTCAATAGCGATCTTGTACATTGGATCAATCGGATTAGGGAGAGCGTTGTAGGAAGAGATAAGGCTCCAGTTCTTTTGATTCATAATAGAAAGGGAAAGATCAATCGATTTAAGTGTACAAAGTGCAAGAAGACCGTTTTGTGTGAGGCGTGTTCCACCCCGTTGATCATGGGAGAACCATACAGCGAAGAGGGAAAGAACACGCCGAATTTTTTACATCACTATGAATTTCGAACCGAGAAGGCAAAGAGCGATTTTGAGAAGCTTTTCCCCAGGGGTCTGATTTGTCCAAAGTGCCGTCTTCCTACCCCAGTAGCCTGTGGCCTTTGTAAATCGACCAGAATTGTAGCGGTCTCATTTGGTACGACCCGAATCGCAGACGAACTTGAATCGATACTTTCTATAAAGGTACCGCTCTTAGATGAGAAGAACTTCTCATCAATCGAAGTTGAATCGGCAGAGGTGGTCGTTGGTACCGTGGGAGCTTTGACGAGGCTCGAGCGAGTGTCGGGAGTTGGCTTCGTGGACTTTGACCAATTCTTTGCTACGCCTAGCTTTCATTCGACTAATCGAATCTTTGGCCACTGGTATAGGGCAGCTCGCCTTCTTTTTCAAAGTGGCTTCGAGCCCAATGGTGAATCTCAAAGTCGGATCTTGATCCAAAGCAGAGATTTGGGCTCAGATCTTCTAAATTCGATAATAACAAGGTCACCAAAGTCTCTTTTGGAGTTAGATCGAAATCAACGCAAGGAGTTAGACTTACCTCCATATTGTGCACTGGCTACCTTTTATGGTGATGGAGCTTCGCTCTTTAGTCTTTCAACCTTTGATTTGATAAATACTGATCCCCGTTTTTCAAATGTCGAGATGATTTCCCTAGGTGAGGATCGCTACGTCATAAAAGCACTAGACCATGACCTCCTTAGTGGCCTGATTGAGACTCTTAGCCCTTACCGCAATGAAGTTCACCTGCACGTGGACCCAAGAGAGATTTAGCCGCTTTGAAGCACGAGAGGCTCTTGCGAGATTTATCTTTACTGACTACTTATTCCGAGGCGTTATTGAATTATTGAGCTTTGTTGCATTGTAGGGCATTGTCGAATTGTCGAATTGTCGAATTGTCGAATTGTCGAGACCGCTATGGCGAGCGGTGTATCTGTATGGGGCAATAGCCCCAAGGCAATAAAGATCTGAAAGATTCCTCTTGGTGAAATTACTTTTTTGATCGTCTTGATAGGTCGTAAAGTTGTGCTCTGTGTCGCTGGTTGATATGGATGGTGAAATTGAATCATTGAGATGAACAGGATTTTTAGAAGCGACGACTTTAAACAGGTGACTACAAAAGCGATCCTCGGCGATTCGTCCCATGTGAGTCGTCCCAGATGAGGCTTTTTAGGCAAGGCGATGCCCATGATTTTTGCTCCAACTCTTTTGCTCCAACTCTCTAGCTGGGTGTTGTTGAGCAATCTCTAAAGGATCCTTTCTTGGTCTCCGTCAAAGGATCTCCGATCTTTTATGTGCTTTTTACCCAGTGGTGCATCCGTGATTCATTGAGATTGTTCATTTAGATGGGCTCGGTTGAATATTTTTGGAATGAGCCATGTAGACGCATTCGAAGCATCGATTACGGATCATTTTTTATGTGATCGTTACTTTTTATAATAGCGTTTGTGGTGGGTTGTTCTTGTTGGAATGGCTTTATTTTGACTGGGTGAGGCCATTGGGAGCGTATTCGTCCCGAGGTAGATTCGATTTCGGATTTTGATAATGGCGACAGTGGCAGTCTGGATAGTTGCTCTCATTGGTATTTTGGCGAACTCGAATTTCAACAGGTCTAAATCCGTGACGTGTCTCGTTATGGCGATCAAAGGAAATTGGGTAGCAGTCGCGAATCTTCGAGAGGTGCGTGAGTTTTTGGAAGGATTTAAAGTTGGCTTGCCTTGCTGCGGGGTCGAATTGACGGTTGCGGCAAATTTGATTTTAGGTGTCGAAAACTTTGAGGTTCAATTAGTGGCCTTTGATTGTAGGAACGACTCCTTGTGACTTTTCATTAATCTTTCGGCGATAGGTCTAGTCTGGTATAACCTTAGACAAATGCCGACTTAGAATTTTTGGGAGATAGGGATGCGAGCGACCCTGACTTAGATAAGGCTGCGTGTCACCTGATTTTTGGTTCTCAAGTCGAAACACGACAGGACCGTAGGTGGCGATGCGCGCTTTGACATATGAGGCATAGACCTATCTCAATAAGACAGAGCTAAATCTCAATAAGACAGAGTTAAATCTCAATAAGACAGAGCTAAATTACGCAGAAATGCATGAACTAGTGCTTTTGAAATGGTGAGATAATGCCATATTGGCTTTCGAATGGTATGTTAGCGCGCTCTTGTTTGTCTGAATTCGAATCTGTTTGGTTTTATGGATGCGGGCGACCTTCCTAAAGCTTTGACACTTGGGAAGGTCGCCTCGGGAAGATGTATCTTCTAAATCGGAAGTGAGTGGGTCTCTTTGACTAACTTCGATAGCTTTTGAAGAGTTTCGATGACCCTTTCGGTATCGTCTGCGAGTTGGGCAGGCCCTTGGTTTGAGAGTGCGTCGGTCTCGTCTTCAATAGATGCCTTCAGAGATTTCCCCTCGGTGGTGAGTGATTGACCGTCTTTAGCGACAAGACCTCTAGTGATTAGCACTTGGAGAGCGTCATCCCACTCTTGATCGCTAAATCCTCGCGATCTGGTGAGAAATTCTCTAGGGATTCTCCCATCTAGGAAGTGGAGATAATTTGCTTCAATTCCACTTATCTGTGCACGCACGAGGCAGTTAATATGGTTGTCGCCTCGGTGTTCACGAAATAGAGTGATCAGCTGCCATAGCCGCGTTGGTCGATCGGAGCTTAATTCTATGGATAGGTGACCGGCAAATAGTGGTCGACCGTAGAGGGGCAACGTCTTGGAAATTGGTTCAAGTTTCTCAATCAAATAATCAACTTCGTCTCCAAGGCTTTGACATGGAACGGCGAGCATCTCGCCTGCTGCTTTGAGTCTCGCCTCGATCATGGCCCCTGGGGTTGTTAGAGACCAAGCTAGGGGTATGAAATTTTCTATCGCTGAAGGCGAAAATGAGTAGAAGCTAGAAGTGACCACAGGGGCTGTTACCGCTCCCATACCTGCCACCCGTGAGGCGAAATAGCCCATAAAGCGGGACGAGACGCCAGCTTGTTTGTAGTATTGGTGGGCCGGGTCATAGAAGTATATGCCAGCATGCGCTAACTCATATGCCTTATAAAAGCGACGTGCATTTGCCAAGTTTTCCAATTCCGTTGGCTCCTTTCATCATTTTTTTCATCCTTTTTGAATAGTTCGCCTCAAATAGAAGATTCCTATCTTTGGTTTGGATGGTCAGTGGATTATCGTTCTTGGGGTTTGTCTTGTTTAGGTTTGTGTTTAGGTGCGTGTCATTAGTTTTCTCGGTTATATACAAAACGAGAACTCAACTTCCTCCATGATCTTACTCTTTGCCGATGGTCTATATTGGCTGAAGTTAAAGTGGCCCTAATTTAGCGAAATGGGGCAGCTGCCTTACTTTGGTTTGACTAGTCGGTAAGTCCAAGAGGCAGTGTTTTATCGAGCGTTTCTCAAACCTCACTTTGTGGGGTGTTTTGTACAATAGCATTGGCCGTGAGCTTCAAAGGAGATGTTTGTAACCTTTTGAAAGCATCAGCTCGGTTATAATCGTTGAACTTTGAAGAACGCGAAGGTCGGTTGGTTTCAATAGCGACACGAAGCGGACTAGGATGTAAGTTGTGTCTAAACTTCCGATTCGTACCTATGGTGATCCAGTTTTACGTCAACGAACTAAGGCGGTCGACACTATCGACGGTTCGATTGCACGCCTTTGCGAAGAGATGATCGAGGTAATGCGCATCGCACCCGGTGTAGGGTTGGCTGCGAACCAAATAGGTATATCCAAAAGCATCTTTGTCTATGACATTGGCGATGGTTCTAGGGTTGTTCTAAATCCCGTAATCACCGAGACCTCCGGCGAATGGACCTACGAGGAAGGGTGCCTTAGTGTGCCCGGGTTGTTCTGGCCGATTACTCGTCCCAAAGTGGTTCATTTGGAAGGGATCGACCTAAACGGAGATCCCGTATCTATAGAAGGGGACAACTTATTAGGTCGCGTATTTCAACACGAACTTGATCACCTAAACGGTGTATTGCTTGTTGAACGGTTAGATCCTGATCAATTAAAGGCTTCGAAGAAGGAACTTCGTAAGCTCGCACTCGAAAGTATGAAATAGTGGCAAATAAAAATGAGTTCAGTAGCCTTTCTAGTAATCCAAAGATTGTCTTTATGGGTTCACCCCAAGAGGCCGCAAGCGTCTTAGAGCACCTTATCGAATCGGATATGACGCCGGTTTGTGTAGTCACTAATCCACCAGCTCGACGCGGCAGAGGAAAGGCGATCTCGCCCACGCTCGTTGAAGAAGTTGCACTTGTCCATGGCATCAAAGTTCTTTATGATCCGGTGGAGTTGGTTGATTTTGACTTCGACCTTGGAGTGGTGGTTGCCTTTGGAAAGATCCTTAGTGATGAGATTCTGGAGCTTGCTCCTTTTGTCAACATACATTTTTCGCTGCTACCAAGGTGGAGAGGTGCCGCTCCGATCGAGCGGGCAATTCTTGCCGGAGATGAAAAGGTAGGGGTGTGCCTAATGGAGATCGGCCCTGGCCTTGATGAAGGTGATATCTTTGCCCAGTCGGAGTTGATTCTATCGGGTGATGAGACCTCTCAAGAGCTAAGAGAGACACTTACCGAGATAGGCGCCGAGCTATTGGTCGATCATCTTTCTAAGGGTAGCGAGGGTTTCTCACAAAGAGTTACGCAGAATGGTGAAGTGACTTACGCTAAGAAGATTACCTCTGACGACCTCCATTGCGACTTCAACTTGGATTCTGAGGCTAATTTCAAGATCGTTAGATTGGGTGAGGCCTGGACGACGCTAAAGGATAAGCGCGTCAAGATCATTTCAGCGCGGCCTATAGAGATCGATGCGCTCGATGATGATGATCCGGGAACGATAGTTGATGATATCGTAATCTGTAATCCAGGTGGCCTACTTTTGTTAGAGGTGCAGCCTGAGGGGCGAAGGGTGATGACTGCGTCTGATTGGTTGCGTGGAGTTAGAGTCGGCTCTAAGAAGTTATCATTTCAGTAGCAGCTATCAATCATTGGAGTTGATGATTTAATGTTTACCGGTTTAGTCCAAAGTATTGGCTCTGTGGTTGGAATAGATTCTTCAAGATATATCTTTCAATGGCTCAACCGAGGCAAAGGCTTTGAAATTGGTGAATCGATTTCGGTGGATGGTTGTTGTTTGACTGTGGTGGATTTCAGTGATGAGACCTTTAGCACCGATGTTGTTTGCGAGACTCAATCTAGGACAAAGGTACTGACCTACACCTTGGAGACAAGGGTAAACCTAGAAGCTGCCATGCTCGCCAGCGATTCAATTGGTGGCCACTTTGTTTTAGGTCACATTGATTCAACCGCCAAGGTGCTAAGCGCTGGCGAGAGATTTCGCATTGAAATCTCACCAAGCGACGCCCTCTACGTCGTCGAAAAGGGGTCTATCGCTATCGACGGGGTATCTTTGACCGTTGCTGGAAATGGCGAGGATTGGGTTGAGGTAGCTTTGATCCCTCACACTCTTTTAGTCACAACTCTTGGAGATCGAGCGCCGGGCGATCTTGTCAACATAGAATTTGATGTTTTGGCTAAGCACGTATCTCGAATTGCCAGCGCGCAGTTTTCGGCAGTTAGATAGCTTTGCCGATTGTATTTGGCTTGTGCCAAGTTTATTTTTTCGTAATTGAGGTTTTGTTGTGCCGTTAGCTGCAATTGAAGAGGCTATTAAAGCCATCGCACGTGGAGAGATGGTGGTGGTGGTCGACGATGAGGATCGTGAGAATGAGGGCGACCTCATTATGGCCTCCCAATTCGTTACCAGCGAAGCGATAAGCTTTTACCTAGAACATACCTCAGGTCTAATCTGTGCCTCGATGATCGGTAAGCGCCTCGACGAGCTAGACCTTCCTCTGATGGTTCATGAGAACACGGAATCTCAAAGAACTGCCTTTACCGTTACCGTGGATGCGGTGCACGGAACCACAACTGGCATATCTTCTTCTGATCGAGCAGCAACTATTCAGGCGTTGGTAAATCCTCTAACAAAGCCGAGGGACCTGGCTCGACCTGGCCATGTGCTGCCGCTACGATATCGCCAAGGTGGGGTTCTCAAGCGTCAAGGTCACACTGAGGCGGCTGTCGATTTGGCGATTTTGGCAGGACTTGCTCCTTCTGGTATTCTCTGTGAAATTGTCACCAGTGATAAATCGGCAATGGCACGTTTTGATGAGCTGGAGTCCTTTTCGACAAAGCACGGCCTTGTAATGATCTCTATTGCAGATCTTGTTCGGTATAGGCGAAAAAACGAAAAATTAGTTCGTCGGGTCGATGGTGCGTCGGCTAAGATCCCGACAAAATACGGTGATTTTGTCGGATATGTCTTTGAATCACTGCTCGATGGCGAAAGCCACTTTGCCCTTACGATGGGTGAGATCGATCCAGATGTAGCAACTCTCGTGCGTGTTCATTCGGAATGTCTCACAGGGGATGTCTTTGGCTCGATGAGATGCGACTGTGGTCCGCAGCTCGATAGTGCTCTTGAGATGGTCGCAAAGGCGGGATCAGGGGTAATTGTTTACTTGAGGGGCCACGAGGGGCGCGGAATTGGAATCGCGCATAAGATTCGTGCTTATTCTCTACAAGATGAGGGCTTCGATACCGTTGATGCCAATCTGGAGCTTGGACTTCCAGTTGATTCGCGAGAATATGGCATTGGAGCTCAGATATTGGTGGATCTTGGCGTCGGAAAGATGCGGCTGCTCACTAATAATCCCGCCAAATACGGAGGTTTGGCCGGTTTTGGCCTTGACATCGTCGATAGAGTTGCACTAACGACCTCTCCTAATCCGTCAAATATTGAATATCTTCGGACTAAGAAGAGTCGCATGGGTCACCTGATCGAAGGTATATGATCGACTCAATTCTGCGAGAGTGGTCGCAGCATTTTTGGGTCGTGACGTTTTAGGCCAAAGCGTTTTGGGTCAAAGCTAGCCTGTGCAAAATGGTTTTTTGAGCGCTTTGACAGTTGACTTTGACCCTTGATGGAGCAAAATTAATCGAGCAAAATTGACAGCACAATGAATTTCGATGACTCCATAACTGCGGTCATCTGTCATAATTTGGATGAATAGTCCACAAGGTGAAAGGAAGCTCGAATGGGAGCTGTTTATTTAGGTACATATGAACCTCCGAAGTGGCGAGTGTTGATTGTGGCGTCTCGCTTCAACGAGCTGGTTGTGGATCCATTGGTTGAGGGCGCCAAGCGTTGCTTGGTTCGTCATGGAATGGATGAAGCCAATATTGACCTGGCCTATGCACCCGGAGCAGCGGAGTTGCCTTTGCTGGCAAAGGTGGGGGCTAAGAGCGGTCGCTACGGAGCAATTATCTGCCTTGGTGCAGTGATTCGTGGAGCTACGAGCCACTACGACGTTGTCGTCTCCTCCATGGCCTCAGGTATATTGAACGCCTCGCTTGAGAGTGAAGTCCCAGTGATTATGGGTGTTCTTACAACGGATAGTATTGAACAAGCTCTTGAGCGGGCGGGAACTAAGGCCGGAAATAAGGGATTTGATGCAGCGATGGCGGCTCTTGAGATGCGCTCGGTGATGGACCAGATCCAAAGCTGACGCTGATGGACTTCTATTTTTTGTAAGAGTCTTTAGCAAGAGATTGAGAACAGCTGCAAGAGATCGAGAACAGCTGCAAGAGATCGAGAAAGGCTGCAAGAGATCGAGAACAGCTGCAAGAGATCGAGAACAGCTGCAAGAGACTAGTTGCCAGGGACTGAGGAAAGCGCTTTTTGGCTCAACGACAAATCAAGGTGTCGTTGCATTCTTTGGCAATAGTCTCACCAAGGCAACTTTAGGAGTCAACCAAGAAATCTAAGGCTTGATTGTTGTGGTGAGAGACTTGGACAGATATAAGTTGCACTGGCTTGGTTATCATTTAGTGGGCTTTAAGACTTTCTGATCGGCGAAATTTAATTTCTGGATTTTCCCATAGTGATTGACGAATCAAAGCGGATTACTGTCTTAGTGGTTCGTTGAAGCTGTTACGACTTCTTGGATGAGCTTCGTGGTCTCTTTTGATTGGACAATTACCTCTATGTCACCCCTATGAGTTCTAGTATCGAGGTGATCAAACTCATAGGCCATGGCCATCGTTAGCGCACCTTGGCCCTCGAAGAGTCGCAGACCTTGCCCACCTCCTAAAACTTTAGGGGCATAGAAGATGTGTAATCTGTCGATCAGGTGCTGATTGAGAAATTGATTTGCTACGTGTGCGCCTCCCTCTATCATTGCCATGAGGTTGCCTTCTTTGCCTAGTTCGCTAAGTAGATCTTTGATATCACCACTAAATGACCTAGCGGGATGGACTTTCGCATTTGGTGGGATCGCTCCGAGTACTACTCGTAGGGGCGAGCGTCGATTTTCTAATCGAACTGTGAGAGATGGGTCGTCGATTTTAAGGGTTCCAGATCCAGCGATTATCACGTCGCTGTCGGCCCGAAGTTCTTGCACTGCCAGACGGGATTCCTCGTTGGTGATCCATTTGGAGGTTCCGTCACTTGCGGCGATGTATCCATCTAAGGTAGATGCCAACTTGACCAATGTCATTGGGCGTCCCAACTTCCTAGAGATTAGATATCCAACTAGATCCATTGCGACCTCTTTAGCGCGGACACCGACGCAAACTTCAATCCCGGCTTCACGAAGGATCTTTATTCCACTTCCAGCAACTCTTGGATCAGGGTCGATTATTCCGACCACGACTCGTTCTATTCCTGATGAGATGATTCGCTCGACGCACGGGGGAGTCTTACCATGGTGTGAGCATGGCTCTAGTGTTACCCAAAGGGTTCCAGATCGGGCTCTATCACCCAGTTTGTCCAGCGCCACAATCTCGCCATGGCGATCGCCAGGTGCTTGAGTCGACCCGCTTACAATTTCATTGTCGTAAGTTTGTATTATCGCTCCCACCCATGGATTTGGTCGGGCAATGATTCGAGAATCGCAAGAGGCTGCGATGGCAAGACGCATCATTTGGTCGTCTTTGTCGCTCCAGCTGTTAGTGTCGTCTTGGCTCATGGTTTAGTTGGGTGAGGATTCGCAGGGTCCTCCAAAAGTGCTAGAGCATGTCCTAGATGATCGATCACGGCTTGAAGGTTTTCGGTCGCACCCTTTGGGGAGCCCGGTGTATTTAAAATGAGGCTCGATCGATAAATCCCTGATTTTCCTCGTGAGAGCATCCCCAAGGGGTTAGCTGCGCGCATATATTCGCTAAAGCCTGGTGCTTCCCGTTCGATTACGAGAGCCGTACCCTCGGGAGTCTGGTCTCGTTTGCTAAATCCAGTGCCACCGGTGGTTACAATGAGGCCATGAAAGTCTTTTGCTAGCTCCAACAGGTTCGAAGCTACAACGTCTCTTCCATCTTCACAGACGCGTCGCTCGATAACTACGAAGTCGTTATTGATTAGGAGTTCTTCAATTGCTAGCCCCGATAGATCTTGTCTGGCTCCGCTCGCTACTCCATCTGATACAGTGAGAATCTTCGCTTCTTGCATTTATTAAAACCTCCTTGGCTACACCCTAGTAAATGGAGGTGTTCGGTGTGGCCAGACGGATGGATCGACGAAATAACCTTCTAACTATAGATACCAAAGACGCCACTGTTTGGTCAGATTTCTTGACTTAGTTGTTAGTTGAATATAGGACGATCGCAGCTCACTTGACTCGACAACTTGTATCAGGTGGGTTTCGGTCCGCCGTTGTTGTCGCTTGTAGGCGCAAAGAGGTGGGTGTCGAAACATCTCGTTGCCCTGCGATTAGATTGCCCAGTTGTATGGCAATTTCTGTCGCACCCCTTGTACAAGATGTGACCAGGGTGTCGTTTACCTGAGATAGATATAGATTTAGTATTGTGGTGCCGAGCAACGCTTCGCAATTAGGTGATACGTCATTTCGGGTCAAAGCTACTTATTTCTAAGCAACCTTCGGTAGCTCTAGACGGTAATTTGGACTCTGTAGAGGTCGTGAGATTTGGCTTTGGCGACCTTTGGGTCACTGGACTGTATGGATTGTCAGATAGCCGGCCAGTTATCGCCATTAGCCGAAATGATTTTTGGTGCCCATCTGGAATTTTGGCTCCCTATTGACTCAGTAATCGTAAATTTATAGATGTAGGCTTGGCTACTATGGAATATGGTCAAGAGATTTCGATTACGATAAATGGTATTGAGGCGACCTGTCGAGTTGGTGAGTTGCTAATTGATGTAGTCAATCGTTACAAGCAGACGTTGCCTCAGATCTGTTACAACGAAGTGTTGGGTCCAATTCGGACATGTGATACATGTTTTGTTGAGGTTGATTCAAAGCTTGTACGAGCATGCGATTCCCGAGTTAGCCACGCCATGGCCGTGTTGAGTGATTCTCCAAGTGCTAAGGCGGCTCAAATAGAAGCAATCTCTCGTGTTTTGCATAATCACGACCTCTACTGCACCTTATGTGAGAACAATAACGGCAATTGCGTAATCCATAACACGATATCGGCTTCTGGGATTAAGCACCCAAAGTATGAATTTGAAGCTAAGCCATATGAGATCGACGCTTCTCATCCCTTTTATCGATATGATCCAAGCCAGTGTATCCTCTGTGGTCGCTGCGTAGAGGCTTGTCAGGATCTCCAGGTCAACGAGACCCTCTCGATCGATTGGAGTTTGGAACGGCCACGTGTCATATGGGACGATGGTGTATTGGCCGGTGAATCTAGCTGCGTAGGATGTGGTCACTGCGTTACGGTTTGTCCATGTAATGCATTGATAGAAAAGTCGATGCTTGGTGAAGCCGGGTTTCTTTCTGGCCTACCTTCTTCGTTGACTACCCCAATGATCGCACTTACAAAAGCAGCCGAACCAGCTACTGGAATTCAGTCGGTTATGGCTATCTCGGAGATGGAATCTCGGCTTCGAGGGTCGCAGATCAAAAAGACCAAGACCGTATGTACCTATTGTGGAGTCGGCTGTAGCTTTGAGGTATGGACCAAAGGTCGCAAGATCCTAAAAGTGGAACCGAGCGATGGTCCGACAAATGCCGTATCTACCTGCGTAAAAGGTAAATTTGGATGGGACTACATAAATTCCAAGGAACGACTTACTACTCCGTTGATTCGAGATGGCGAGGGTTTTCGTGAAACGAGTTGGGATGAGGCTATATCCTATATAGCCCGACGCATGAGAGAGATAAAAGGTGAAGCCGGAGCCGACGCATTGGGCTTCATCTCTTCTTCAAAGTGCACCAACGAAGAGAGTTACCTCATGCAAAAGTTGGCTCGTGCGGTTGTTGGGACCAATAACATTGACAATTGCTCTAGATACTGCCAGAGTCCAGCGACGATGGGACTCTGGAGAACGGTTGGAATCGGAGGCGACTCTGGTTCGGTGACCGATATAGAGGCCGCGGGGCTGGTGATAATCATTGGTTCAAATACAGCAGAGAGCCACCCGGTGATCGCGACGCGAATAAAACGTTCACATAAGCTCAAGGGTCAGCGGTTGATAGTCGCGGATCTTCGTCGTCATGAGATGGCCGAGCGTGCAGATATCTTCCTTCATCCAAAACCAGGAACCGATTTGGTTTGGCTCAGTGGGGTCACTAGGTATATTTATGAAAATAACTTAGCTGATCAGGAGTTCCTTACGTCAAAGGTTGAAAACCTAGAGAACTATATCGCTAGCCTTGAGCCTTTTGATCTAGAGACAACCTCAAATATTACTGGAATCTCAAAAGAGACACTCATAGAAGTGGCTAATGAGATCGTCAGCGCCAAGGGCGTCGTAATCTGTTGGGCAATGGGCGTTACCCAACATAATGGGGGCTCAGATACCTCTACGGCGATCTCTAACTTACTTTTGATCACTGGAAACTATGGAAAACCAGGGTGTGGTTCCTATCCATTGCGTGGACATAACAACGTTCAAGGTGCCTCTGATTTTGGATCGATGCCAGCGATGATGCCAGGCTATGAAAAACTATCTGATCCTGTTGTAGTGGCCAAGTGGGAGCGACAGTGGGGCGTCGATCTACCAAAGACGGCTGGTCTCGATAACCATGAGATGGTGGACGCCATCCATAGCGGTTCCCTAAAGGCCCTATATTTGATCGGCGAAGATATGGGTCTTGTCGATGCTAACATTAACCACGTCCAGAGCGCCTTTGAGAAGTTGGAGCTCTTTGTTGTGCAAGATATCTTCTTTTCCAAGACTGCGCAATTTGCAGATGTAATTCTGCCAGCGAGTCCGAGTCTAGAGAAAGAGGGAACGTTCACAAATACCGAGCGTCGCATTCAGCGACTTTATCAAGCGTTAGAGCCATTGGGTGAGTCACGCCCTGACTGGAAGATTATAACTTCAATTGGGAATGCGCTTGGTGCCAATTGGAGCTATGGCTCGCCCGAGGAGATCATGGACGAGGCATCTAGGTGTGCCGAAATCTTTGTCGGTGTTACCTATGGGGCGCTGGAAGGATTTTCATCGCTTCAGTGGCCGGTAAAACCAGATGGAAGCGATACCCCCGTCTTGTTTTTGGATGGTTTTGCCTTTCCATCTGGAAAAGCTCAACTCTATCCACTCGAGTTCATTGAACCAAGCGAAGTGACTGACGATGAATTCGACTTACACGTCAACAATGGCCGCCTCCTGGAGCATTTTCATGAGGGGAATATGACATATAAGTCTCAGGGAATTTCATCTAGAACTCCAGGTACTTTCTTGGAAGTATCTCCCGAGCTGGCTAAAGAACGAAATCTTAGCGATGGGAGTGTTGTTCGACTTACCTCTCGCCGTGGAGCGGTAAAGGTGTCGGTTTTGATTAGTGACCGGGTTCAGGGGCGTGAAGTTTACCTGCCCATGAATTCTCAAAGTAATGAGAGCGCTATCAATGCACTTACCTCGTCTCATACAGATCGAGCTACTCATACCCCTGCATACAAAGAGCTAGCGGTCAAGATGGAGGTTTTGTCGGCTAAAGGTAAGTCTCCACTTCCTAAAAATAACTTTCGCAATGGTGTGAGGAACCCCCAAATGGGAGTTTTGGTAGAAAGCAAATGGGAGCGAAGCGACTACGTAGAGCCTTCGCAACCCAGAAAAGATGGAGGGTTATAATCCAATGGCCAAGGCGATTGAAAATTACAAACCAGAATTTGATGAAAAGCTATTGATTCAAGATGAGCTGGCACGTCTTGTGGAGAACCTCTCAACCTCAAAGGTCACTGAGTTGTTGAATGCCCTTTTAGAGAATGGACCGCAGTCGACAAGTGTGATTGTGGAGAAGATGAATAATCCATCGACTCGACAAGGAATTGAAAATTTGGCTCGTTTTTTAGGATTGGCAGGACAACTCGATCCGAAGTTGCTCCGGGGCCTCCAAAGTGGTCTTTCGGCTACTTCGGAGATCCTTGGATCTAAGCGTTCTCCAACATTTATGGAATTGTTTAGAACGATGCGAAGTGCTGAGGTGAGAAGAGGAATCGCCATGGGACTTGCTTTTGTGGCTGGCATTGGTTCAAAGTCATAAAGTGAAAGTCATTTGAGGCTTACCTGATGGACCATCACCTTTGTATTTGTTTGCATTCAAAGAGGGTGAATCGTTGGTTTGGTTGAGTTCTTTGGATATTGGCGAAACATCCACAAATCAATTGCTCAAGGTTACTCTTGGTCAGATCCTTGACGGCTAGGGTTATTATCGATGAGTTTGAATAAAGTAGAGGTTTGAATGCTAAAGGTTGTGCTTCCAAAGGGATCGTTGGAGAAGGCGACTCTGGAGCTATTTGGAGATGCTGATCTAGTTGTTGAGCGTTCATCGGAGGTGGACTATCGAGCTAGCGTCGACGACCCAAGGATCGATGAGGTTCGAATCTTGCGACCACAGGAGATTCCAACCTATGTTGCCGATGGCCTCTTTGACATAGGAATTACCGGTCGAGATTGGGTTGAAGAGACCTCGAGCACGTTGGTGAGTATTGGAGAGCTGAGATACTCAAAGGTCACTACTAATCCAATTCGAGTTGTGCTGGCAGTTTCGGAATCTTCAGGAGTCAAGTCGGTCTCAGATCTCAAAGACGGCGTCAGGGTGACTACCGAGTACCCGAATTTGACTCGACGATATTTCGAGGACAAAGGGATTGATGCAGACGTATTTCTTTCTTATGGAGCGACTGAAGCTAAAATTCCAGATATAGCCGATGCTGTGGTAGAAATCACTGAGACCGGAAGGGCTATCCGCGCGGCAGGACTGCGTATTATCGATACAGTTTTGGTCTCGTACACTGAACTTTTGGCTAATCCAATTGCTGCTGCTGATCCGGCTAAAAGGCACGCGATGAATCAGCTCTATACCCTCTTGTCGGGAACGCTTGCTGCAAGGGGTCAAGTCTTACTCAAGCTGAATGTGGGTGGATCGGATCTCGAGAAGGTAATTTCTCTAATTCCATCCATGAAGGCGCCTACGGTGGCAGAACTCTTTGGTCACGCTGGTTTTGCGGTCGAGACGGTCGTGCCGCGCAAGGGGATTAACACCTTGATTCCAATGTTGGTAGACGCAGGTGCTACCGGCATCTTGGAGCTTCCGCTCTCTAAAATTATCCCGTAGTGCTTCTTTTGATTGACGATAAGGTAAGGTTTCGGTCGCCGCCTCATCCCTAGCTCCATTGTTGGGCTGAATTTACCTATATGGGTGCTTTTTGATTTTGGGCGGGGTACAACTCTCGTCTTGTAGCCGTGTGGCGTTAAATTCACGATAAGTTCCCCTGTGGGGATGGGAGATTTGCAACGGCATCCATTGTTCTGTGGCGTGCAATCCTTGGACGTGTAGACATAGTGGCGAAGCCGACTTGATTTAAGCTTCAGCTCGTCTTTTGGCTGTAACTTTGGCTATAACTTAGGCTACGCCATCGATTTCTTGCGGCCATCTCTAGTGGTGGAGTACTTGTGCGAAATCAGGGGTCGGCCATGGTTATCTTGATACCAATTTTGATGTCCATTTATCGAGAGTTTTTAGGCGCGGATTCCGATTGTTTTTTCTCTATATGTTATGTGAATGGATGCAAGTGTGCTATCTATGGTTCGGCCAATGTTTGTAGGGCAGGATTTGTTATGGATCGGCGAATTTGTCATTTTGGCTATGGTCTTGATCTGAGTCTCAGGTGAGCATATTGCTTTGCTGAAACTCAGATCTATTAGGTATTAGCAGCTCCGTGGAATCGCTACTGGAGCGAAGACATCTGGATAAATGCTAGGCGAAGCTGTGCTAGGGCATCAGTTAGTTCTGGCTCGTATTCGCCAAGTCTACCTTCAAGTGAGGTTACAATACCAGCTAGTGCGTCAATGGCAAGAGATGCGCCAATTAGATTTGGTGGCTGATCTGAAAGGTGTATTGCGGCAAGTTCGAAGAGGCCATAGCAGTGATTTGCCACGATTACCGCTGGATCGGCTTTTCTAATTTGATCTGCCAGCTCCTGTGTTTCGTCCTTTTTTTCCTCGGCATTCTTCAAATCTCCCATCTGCTGTGGCGCCGGGGTTTCATTTTGTTCTGTTTTCGGGGTGTATTCACCATCAGGTGTCCAAAGCGTACTCATTACCGATAGACTAATAGCACTATTCTTTGCAAGTGCTAGCTTCGGCTGCCGCCTTGATGAATCTTATTTCATCGGGCTCGACTCAGTTCGGCATAGAGTTCGCTTGATTTATTGAGCCAATTTGTTGTAATTTTTAATTTAGTACCGATCGAGTGTCTCTTTTTTAGTGATGTCGATTTTGGTTTGAATTTTTCATACTTAGGGAGTGATGTTAGATAGCAACTGCAACACCAGGTGAACCTCGTACAAACGAGAGGATTCGCGCGCGAGAAGTTCGACTCGTCGATCAAGAAGGAAATCAGCTAGGCATTAAATCTGTGGCCGAGGCTATAGATCTTGCCAAGACCATGGACCTTGACTTGGTGGAGGTGGCACCTAATGCAATGCCTCCAGTTTGTCGAATAATGGACTATGGCAAATTCAAGTTTGATAGCGCTCAAAAGGCTAGAGATTCAAGGCGCAAGTCGGTAAGCTCGCAGCTAAAAGAGATGAAGTACCGTCCAAAGATTGGCATCGGAGATTTTGACACTAAGACCCGACAGGTTATCAAGTTTCTAGGTGAGGGCCATAAAGTCAAAATTACTGTGATGTTTAGAGGACGAGAAGTATTTCATCCAGAGCTCGGTAAGTCGATTCTCGATAAGATCGAAGTGAAGACCGCCGGAATCGCCAAGGTTGAGGCTGCGGCGAAGCTTGACGGGAAGAACATGATTTTGGTTTTAGCACCCGAGCGTAAGTCACCAGTAAAACCTGTAGCTACTCGTAGCGACAGCGGGGATGATCATCCTAACATTATCGCCGATGGTGATATTTAGTTAGGATTGCCGAGAGGCACTGTCTATTCTGACAGTCCCAAGGTTACTGGTAAGACTATGTTGAAAAGCTGATACTTGCCTGATTCTTTGACTCGGGTCGATGGTTATTTGTGTCCCTAAAGCCCAAAAAAGTTTATTGTTTGGTGCGCTAAAGTTGATGCAGTTACTTTTGGTGTTTTGCTAGAGGTCGTGTTTTCTTTTTGACCGGCCGCTGTTTCGCCTTGGCACCAGTTGGGGTACTTTTAGTTTTGGATACTTGATTGCCGTGGACGAATGCCTAGGGTACGAGAAGTTTTTAGATAAATGAGATGGGAGCATAGTTATGCCAAAGATGAAGACTGATACCGGTGCGAAGAAGCGCTTTAAAGTGACTTCTACCGGAAAGATTACAAGGCGCAAGTCTTATCGAGCGCATTTGCTCGAGAAGAAGTCCTCAACAAGGACAAGGCGCTTGGCACAAGATGCTGAAGTTACTGGCGGCCAGGCTCGACAAATCCGTCGAATGCTAGGTCTCTAACAGAGCCGGTTATCGGTCGCGGATTTATAGATCTTGGTTTTATAGGTCTTACAGGAGAATGCGATAGATCGTATTTTGGTTTGTGCATCTTTCATTGATGGTTAGGTGCGATTAGTTTTGAGGAAAGGTAGGACAAGTGGCTCGAGTAAAACGTGGCGTTCACGCCAAGAAAAACCATAAAGCAGTATTAGAGTCCGCTAAAGGTTACTACGGTAATCGGTCAAAGAGTTTTAGGTCAGCAAACGAAGCAGTCATGCACGCTTTGCAGTACTCATATCGCGACCGTCGCGCGCGAAAGGGTGATTTTCGTCGCTTGTGGATTCAAAGGATCAATGCAGCAGCGCGTTTGAATGGCATCAGCTACTCTCAGTTGATCGCAGGGCTAAAGTTAGCGGAGATTGATTTGGATAGGCGAGTGCTCGCAGAGCTAGCTGTCACCGATGGCGACACCTTTGCCCAGATCGCTAGTGTAGCCAAAGAAGCCTTAGCCGCTAAAGAAGCTTAGAGACAGTTGCTTTACTATTGCCTTTCGTCTTATTTCGTTTTGGTTTCTCTGACGACTAGGTCGTTTGGGTAAGCCATGCGTTTGAGCGGGCGAAGCGAACGTATAAAGAGATTGAGGAAGCTGGTCTCCAAGGCCAGCTTCCGTCTTTCTGAGAGAGCATTTGTCCTTGAGGGCCCTAATTGCCTTGAGGCAGCACTTCGATCGGGAATCGATCTAGAGGGTGTCTATTACTCCTGCGATCTAAATCAGAGCCATTTTCCTTTGATTACCGACTCTTTTGAGCGAGGGATCTCCGTCTTTGAAGTTGAGAGCGGTCTCCTAGAGGCGATATTGGATCTCTCGAATGCCCAACCTGTCGTTGCGGTGGCTCCAATGGAGACCAGGCGAACTCCATCATCTAGTACCACATTGCCAATACTTGTGTTAGATGAGATTCGAGACCCTGGCAACGCAGGTACCATAATTAGATCAGCGCATGCCTCGGGTATCCGTGAGATCGTCTTTCTCCCAGGTTGTGTCGACCCTTATAACCCCAAGGTTGTTCGTTCTTCTGTTGGTTCCATATTTTTTGTGGACGTCACCGTTGCCGTTGATAAAGACGACACTTTGGCGGAGATTTCCAATCGAGGATATGAGATCTACGGGACTAGCCTTGGCTCGCAACTTTCATATGTTGATGCACAACTCTCTGCAAATGTAGCGATTGTAATTGGCAACGAGGCCTTTGGAATTACCAAAGAGGTTGAGGACCGCTGCGATAAGATGGTTCGAATTCCAACCGCCCCTAGTCTCGAGTCTCTGAATGCTTCGATGGCAGCAACACTATTACTCTTTGAGTCAGCCAGACAACGTGGTTTTGTCGGTTTGATATAGCGAACTATATATGATGATTGATCTTTTCTGAATTGACATACCCTGATAGCGGACTTCTGCCTGCTGATTCTAACTACTTTTTATTCCTGGTAATAGTGTGATTAACTCCCTTTTCTGCGATGCGATGGCCGGTCCAAACGACAGCGTCAATTTGTGATAACAAATGAGAATCTGCCGTTTAGCCAGCTAGCAGGTACTGTTCGGCAAGTTTTCTTGAAGTCGTGAGGTTTCTTGTGGGCGATGCTATTACCGCTACCACTACCAGGCGCAGATGGACTTGATCACTTGCAATTTCTTTCGAGGCTTATTTGGATACGCTTGACCACAATGGCCCTAACACGTCTGAGCCAGTGGCTCCACTCAGCTTTTAATTGTAACGAAGTACTAAGGTAGATTTGGTGGAAATTGAGAGATGCCAAATGCAACTCTCAATTTTGGTTAGATTCAGTTGCCTTGGTGCATCGTTGATATAGATCACCTGACCCGGTTTTGAACTCCTGGAATCGCTAATGGACGGCGTCCTCTTATTGTGGCGCGATCCAGCGGATTTACCACGATTGCTCCGGCAATCTTCCATGAAGGATTGCGAAGCTGTGGAAGGAGAGTCGAGGCCAAGGAGAGGATGGACGCGACGGGGTAACGATTCTTGATGGGCTAAACAATCTTTACGATTCTGGATAGCTTACCTATGGCTGACACGCAAAGAAGGATCCATTATTTCGGTTGGTTGGAGCAGTTTGTGGGATTGTACGAGTTTTTTCTGAGTACTTAAGGGCTATTTCGACCGACTCCAATAAGGAGGAGTGGCAGGGAAAGCTATTTACTTTGGCGCGAATTTGATTCAATAAATGCGCGGGTCCCGGCTCCCGTCCTAGACGATACCACTTGGCATCCTCGGGCTGGCCCTCTGGGACTCGCGACTTTCTCTTAGAACAGTACCAAGAAACGTATCCTTAAGTTTATGATTTGAAAGTTGACTTCGCAACCCGCGTGGCGATTCAGGTTGCTAGTAATCCAGAAGAAGCGCAGCGAAAGCCATCTGTAGCGCTCGTATTCCCTCAAGAACCTCCAGTCCTAGTTCGACCATAAGTGTGCTTTTATTGCCGTGTGGGACTAACACGTCGGTCGATGTCATTTGATTTTCGAAAATCTAGGCAGGTACCTCTCTACGTCAGTACCTTATTGGATTCTTTTATAGACCCAAGTGTTGCTTTAGCAGAGGTGTTGCCTGTCTGTGATGGTGTCGTGGCGAGGCCCACGGTACGCTCGTGAGCGCCGTTTCATTCAAGGCGATGCCCTGGGTGACGAAGTGCCAACCGAGGGCACGATTAATTGGATTTTGACTAATTGGGTTTAAACTTTGGTGAGCGGCGAACTGTCGAGGTTGTCGTGGTTATCGAAGTGGTAACCTTCTTTGATCTGGGTGGCAGGAGATAGCTCTGTTGTCGTATGTGGATTTGTAGTAGTTCCGGGTTCGACTCTGAACGGTTGGGTGAATTGAAAGTTTGTAACGGGCGCATGGTAGGGCCGTTGGTTTTTCATCTCCCATTTATAGATTTTGGTGCGGGTGTCGACTCTAAGGTTTGGTTTGTGTAGATGACATTTGCCTTGTTTTGTAGCTTTTGAGCAGCTAGGTCGGCTGTGGTTGGGTTAGATCGATCCAACGATCTTGGCCAAAGTTTGAGCTCAAATACGACGTCGATCTGTGCAGTGATTAACGTGACGTAGCTGATCAGATAAACCCATGTTAAAAGCCCGATTACGATCCCAAAGAAGCCATATAGAGCGCTTGCCTTTGAGAGTTGATGAGAGACGATCGAAGAGCCAAAGAACTGAAGGATCTGCCAGACGATTGCTCCTGCAACAGCACCGCGCCAGATCTTACGAATGCCAATCGACTTAGGTAAGCAGATATTTGTAGCCAAGATGAACATTGCTATGTTGATTAGGGCGGCGATGAGGATTGAAATTATCAAGAATCTTGATGAATAAGCAGCTAGGGTTGTCGATGCTATTGATCCAATTCCAATCACTAAGCTCCATAGGATCTTTCTGCCAAGTTGGGGTGCAAAGCCTCCGCGCTCGGCTGGTACCACGTACCAGATGTCCTGCATTGATCGCATGGCGATGGAGGATAGCCCTTTCGTAGCTGAGGCTAATGTTACGACCGAGACGATCGAGCTGATAGTTCCAATCACCAGTACGTGAATGTTGGATTTAATCTGGGCGCCAATGATTGGGAAGTTCGCTAAAGCTGAATTTAGGACCGTTTCTTTGAGGGAACTGTTGTGGGTCGTAAAGATCCCCAAGAGGCCCACAAGAAGGATTAATAGTGGGATAATCGCAAAGAGGGCATAATAGGCAAAGAGCGCAGCCATCGAAGAGACTCGATCTCTCGAGGATTTTATATACACCGCAACCATAAATGAAGCGACTTTGTTTTTTCGTTGGATGGAATCGATTAGCTTGACAAGCGATGGGATTAAAGAGGAGATTTTCACGAAAGTTTCTTTGCTTGGAGTCAGTTTCAAACCACCCTAGTCGATGTGGATTTTGAAGTAGATGATTGCTGCTATTAGCTGATTATCAAAGGTGCCAAGCAATCCTAGGGATCTCATTTATATGACCCATGAAGCTTTGTGGTTGTACACGAAGGTGAATATCTCGTTTTTAAACAGGTAGGTTCTATAGCGTTGAAGTTTTCATCGATTTAGCGGGGTGATCACGAATTGCGACGCCGTCCTTAATTCAAAATGTGGCCCTTACCATAAGGTTAGCTGATCGAAGGCAAGTCAACTGGACCTGAGTGCTAACTTGTTGCTTGGCTATGTTGTGCCACCTCAAAAGATGCCACCTCAAAAGATGCCACCTCAAAAGATGCCACGTCGAAAAATGATACGACCCAAAAACGCTCTGTTGAAAAAAGAGTATCGATTTGCTTTAGGTGGCTCACTTTTACTTTGGCAATTATCCTGGCGATGATCAACCCGTCAGATGACTAACCCATTAGGCGGTGACTGGATCTCTCGTGGTGGTCAATTTTGGCAATCTTTTAGCAATGTTGTATCTACCGATTTGAATGTCAAATTTTGGATCCGTGCCCGGTTAGGCTATCTTTCTAGAGTTTTAGGCGTCGTGGAATTAGGATTATATGGATATTGATCAACTTCAAGATTTGGTAAAGCAGCTTTCCACAGAATTTGATTCACGTTTTATTAAGGTTGAATCTGTCGGTGACCTAGACCTTCTCGCCTCGGACTTTACCGGTAAAAAGGGTAAGGTTGCGGGCATATACCGACAACTCGGGGGTCTTGAGGCCTCTCTTCGGCCAAAGGCTGGCGAGATAATAAACGAACTTCGAGATCGAATCGACCGTGTCGTGGCAGAGGCGCGACCCGATCTCGTCAATCGAGAGCGCTCAATGGTCTTAGCGTCATCTTTTAGTGACCCAACGGCGCGGCCAGGACGAGACCGTATCTCCTCAGCCCGTAGTCACTTGGTGACTCGTACTCGGATGCAGCTTGAAGATACCTTTATTGGCATGGGCTTTAGCGTTGAAGAAGGACCAGAGGTTGAATCAGAGTGGTATAACTTTGAGGCACTCAATATACCTAAGTTCCATCCAGCTCGTGATGGTCAAGATAGCTTTTACCTAAATTATGGAGCAGATAATTCGGTACTGCTACGAACCCACACTTCGCCAGTTCAGATACGGGTGATGCAGAACCAATCACTTCCGATCTATGCGATTATGCCAGGCAGGGTCTTTCGACGTGACACCGCTGATGCGCGACATACTGTTGGTTTCCACCAGATCGAGGGACTGGTTGTTGACAGGGGTATAAACTTTGGCCATCTCGCTGGGACGATTGAAGCCTTTACACAATCGTATTTTGGACCTGACATAAAATCTCGCCTTCGTCCGGCTTACTTTCCCTTTACAGAACCATCTGCTGAATTTGAGGTTACTTGTACGATCTGTCGCGGAAGTGGCTGTCGCACATGCTCGTCAACTGGCTGGATTGAGCTCGGGGGCTGTGGAATGGTTCATCCGAATGTGTTTTCAGCAGTAGGGATCGATTCGGAGGTCTATTCAGGTTTTGCCTTTGGCTTTGGGATTGATCGCTTAACCCAGATGCGATATGAGATTCCAGATATGAGAATCCTTACTGAGAATGACCTTCGCTACCTCTCGCGTGCTTGATTGGCGTTTGCATGGCCGCCATAAAGGACGCTATCGCGAAATTTTTATAAGCCACTGCCCCTAAAAGGGCGTAAATTTACCCCATTCCATATTTTTCTAGCCCTTTTGATGCCAACTGAGATTTAGAATTTCTCATTCGAATCGACGTTGGCCATATCTCTTCAATAATTAGTGAAAGATCAACTTAGATGCGTGTAGTACTTTCGTGGTTGAATGAATTCGCAGACTTCAACTCGCTTTCGAATTCTAGCGAGCAAGGTGACGTCGTTTCGATCATGGTGGAGGCGATGAACTCCCTTGGCCTGGTGGTAGAGGGCGTAGAGCGTAGCGGATTTAATTTAGATGGCGTTGTCGTTGCCAGAGTTCTTGAGGTTCATTCGATAGAGGGTGCTGATAGGATCCGGCGAATTGTAGTGGACGCCGGTCGAAGCGAAACCGAACAGATCGTCTGTGGAGCTTTTAACTTTGGCGTTGGTGATCAAGTTCCTCTAGCTCGTCCGGGCGTTGTGCTTCCTGGTGACTTTGCAATTTCGCCACGTAAGATGAAGGGCGTAGCCTCTAACGGGATGCTTTGCTCGGCCAAGGAGCTTGGCCTTGGTCTCGATCTAGATGGGTTGATGATCTTAGATCCTTCATTGGCACCTGGATTAGAAGTCACTCAAGCCTTGGGAATCACCCCAGAGGTGGTCTTTGATTTGGCGATCGAAGCCAATAGGCCAGACGCTAATTCTCACATTGGGGTAGCCCGAGAGCTAGCTTGTTATTTTGACCTTGACTTTAGTGGGCCTGAGGTGGCCGACCTTAGCTCGGTTGAGGTCAAACCCCTTGATGATGGGGTACTTGGAGAAGGTGCTACCTCGTTGATTATTGCGAACTTCGAGGGGACTTCACTTTTGGAGGCACCACCATATGTAGCTCGTCGCCTTGAGCTTGCTGGGATGCGTTCGATCTCGCCCGTAGTCGACGTCTCCAACTATGTGATGTTGGAAGTTGGACAACCCACGCACCCATATGATTTGACTCTTTTGCCATCGTCGTCTTTAGTGGTTCGTTCAGCCAAGCCAAAAGAAGAGATTGTGACCCTTGACGGAGTGGTGCGGACTTTAGCTGAACCAAGACGAGGCTCAGAGGAGCCGCTTGACCTAGTGATTGCCGACTCAAATGACAGCGTCGTTGGAATCGCTGGAATCATGGGTGGTCACTCAAGTGAGATTGCCAGCACTACAAATGAGGTGATCTTAGAGATTGCTCACTTTAGGAGCGACTTGATTGCTAAGACATCCAAGCGCCTGGGTCTTAGAAGTGAGGCTTCGGCGCGCTTTGAAAGAGGCGTGGATCCACTGATTGGTCAATTGGCACTTGGGAGATTCTCCTTCCTATTAGGTACTAGTCCTACCTCAATTGCAATTGCTAGGGGCGAGTTTGTGGCTCCTGTTATTGAGGTGCGACCATCGAGGATCGTGGCTCTCCTTGGAAGTGATATTCCGATCTCGGTCGTTGCCAAGAAGCTCGGGATAATGGGCTTTGAGATCGATGAGGCTAACGAGGCGA
This sequence comes from Acidithrix ferrooxidans, assembly GCF_000949295.1. Taxonomy (GTDB): domain Bacteria; phylum Actinomycetota; class Acidimicrobiia; order Acidimicrobiales; family Acidimicrobiaceae; genus Acidithrix; species Acidithrix ferrooxidans. The sequence continues at coordinate 14,355 of NZ_JXYS01000079.1, read as the reverse complement.
CCCTTATGGTAACCCCGCCGTCGAATCGACCAGATATCCGCATTGAAGCAGATGTGATTGAGGAGTTTGCTCGCCACTTTGGATATTCAAATATTCAACGCCACCAGTTGTTGGTCCCAAATGTTGGGCGACTCAGTCTGGTGCAAAGAAAGAGGCGGGAGCTGGTTGGATTTTGCGTGGCAAAGGGATTTTATGAAGCATGGAGTTCAACCCTTCTTGGCCCGGACGAACAGCGCCGCCTGGGCGACTACGGCCGTGAACTCTCTGTCTCCAACCCGATGGTCGCAGAAGAGTCAATTCTTAGACGCTCTATGCTTGCAGGCTTGCTCCGTGGTCTAATAGCCAATGTTCGACGTCGCGAGGAGACTGTAGCTCTCTTTGAAGTAGGCAAGGTCTTTTCTTACCCCAAATATGACCAAGCTCTGCCCGATGAAAGTGAACATGGAGCGTGGCTCTTTTATCGACAGAGTGGTTTGGGCATTTGGGGATATGATCTATACCTTGATTTGATCAGTCATTTCGGAGTGGAAGAAAATCTGAGCGTTGTTCGTCTCAGCGAGATAGAGGTGGCTCGCCAGTTGGAGGCTGGTTACTTCGGGATGCACCCAAACAATACCCTAGCGATCTTGCGAGATGGTGAGATGGTTGGGGTCTGTGGCGAGATAAACCCCTTTGTGGTTGAAGATATCCTTGGCGAGGCTTTGCCTAGTCCGGTTGTCTACATGGAGATGGACTTAGATAAGACGATCTTTGGTGAGGTTGCAACCCAAGTAGTTCCAGCTCCTTCACAATTTCCTTCGGCCGAGTTTGACCTCTCCTTTGGAGTGGAGCGAGCGGTCTTGGCAGACATGCTGGCTAAAGAGATTCAAAAGGGGCTAAAGAGCTACGCGAGTACCATCGAGCTGATTGACGCTTATGAAGGCCCTGCTCTTCGTGACTATGCGCGATCTCTTACCTATCGCATAAATGTTGCTTCTTTTGACCATACTTTGACCGATGCTGAGATCAGAGCTGTGCGAAATGGCCTTATTGACCAGGTAGAGCGTGCAGGACTTGGTAAATTGCGAGATTAGTTATGATACATCGCAGTGAATAATTCATAGCGATGTATATTTAACTCTTGTGAAAGCAGTTATTTTTGGAGCATCAGGATATGGTGGTGCAGAACTCATTAGATCCTTGGGGGTGCACCCCAGCTTTGAAGTGGTTGGTCTATCGGGTGGCGCAAATGCCGGTGCTACCCTAGGCGAGATCTATCCTCACCTTGAGACCTCAAGCTTTGGTGAGATGGTGCTCTTCGATACCGATGGTTTGTGTGACTTTATCGAACACAACCAAGTCGACCTCGCCTTTTTGGCACTACCAAATAATACTGCAACCAAGATCGTGCCTCGAATTATCGATAAGGTCTCCTGCGTCATCGACCTATCAGCTGACTTTCGCCTCAAAGATCCCTCGCTTTATGAGAGTTACTATGGCTATGTCCACCCGGAGCCTAAGCTACTTGAAGAAGCTGTCTATGGCCTTTGTGAATTAAATAGATCCCAGCTGATAGGGGCTAAGTTGATAGCGGCGCCGGGATGTTATGTAACTGCCTCGACTTTAGCCCTCTTTCCATTTTTGGATCAGTCGATCATCGATTCGAACAACGTCGTGATCTCAGCGGTGAGTGGCGTCTCGGGGGCGGGGCGAGGCTCATCGGTTGCGAATCTATTTAGTGAGATTGACTCAAATGTGATGGCCTATGGTCTTTTTGGCCATCGCCATCGCCCTGAGATTGAGCAAAACTTAGGATCTAGTGTTTTGTTCATACCCCATCTGGTCCCAATGACAAGGGGAATATTGGCGACTTGTTTTGGCGATTTATCGGGCGAAGTTGCGGGCGAGCTTGGCCTTTCCCACGTCAGCGACATTACTGCTAAGTCATCTCTTCTAAGTCGATATCTCAATGGTCTCCTTAGTGACTTCTATAGTGGAGATCAATTTGTCGAGGTATTGGCACCAGGAGTCTCCCCACGAACTAAATCCACATTAGGTACTAACAATGCCTTAGTCTCGGTCAGTTACGACGCTCAGACAAATAAGGTCATAGTTCTAGCTGCGATCGACAATATGGTTAAGGGCGCCGCTGGTCAGGCTATACAGGCGGCAAATATCGCCTTTGGTCTAGCCGAGGATGCCGGTTTATCGAAAGTGAGTTTTTATCCATGAGTGTTACATTTCCAGGTGGCTTTAGGGCATCAGGGGTCTCTGCTGGCATAAAAGAGTCCAATAAGGCTGACATGGCTCTTGTCGTAAGCGAAGACTGCCGTCCATATGTTTCCGCTGGCACCTTCACGACAAACTTATCTGCTGCGGCACCGGTCAAATTGTCGAAGGCAAATTTAGCTCTGAGCAAAGGCGAGATGGTTGGCGTCTTGCTAACCAGCGGAAATGCCAATGCTGCAACCGGCAAGCGGGGAGATGAAGCGGCTAAGCGGTCGCTCGAGCGCCTGGGTGAACTCTTGGGGGTTGATCCGACTTCTTTGATGGTGGCTTCTACCGGATTGATCGGAATTCAAATGCCGGTGGAAAAGCTAATTGGCGGTCTCGAAGGAGCGGTAGACAGCCTTGGTGCTACCCTTCAAGACGGAACCCTAGCGGCTGAGGCAATGATGACCACAGACACCTTCGCTAAGACCTCGACTTATGAGATAAATGGAGTTAAATTCGGAGGGATCGCTAAAGGTGCGGCGATGATCGCCCCTAATATGGCGACGATGCTTGCCATGGTTACGACTGATGCGCAAGTAAATCGCGATGACCTTGCCGAAGGTCTCTTTCGGGCTGTTGATGCTACTTTCAACCGAATCACCATAGATGGTTGTACCTCTACGAATGATTCCGTCTTTGTAATGGCCTCAGGAAAAAGCGGAAGATCACTAAGCGCAGGAGAGCTTTACCAAGGGTTATATTCGATCTGCTATGACCTAGCTCGCCAAATCGTCTTTGATGCCGAAGGTGCAACCAAACTTATTGAGGTGGCTGTAACTAAGGCAGCTAGCGTCGACGATGCCTTAGCTGTTGCTCGCAAGATAGCGGAATCGTCTTTGGTCAAGTGTTCGTTTTTTGGCGAGGATCCTTATTGGGGACGTATTATTAGCGAGGTTGGCACTGCTGGCGTGGACCTTGATATCGATCGAGTCACAATAAGATACGGCGGGATAATGCTCTATAGCGACGGTGAAGAGATTCTGGTTGATCCTTCTACTACGGCAGCGGTGATGGCCTTGCGCGAGATTCATCTTGAAGTGGACCTCTCATGTGGCATCGAGTCAGCTTCAATCATCACAGCTGACCTATCGCCAGCATACATAGCTGAAAACATGAGGACCTCCTAACGCCCACCGGTGGACGTGAACGCCTAACTTCAATTTTGACTGGCTTGACTAGATGCAATTTGGCCAGTGCTCTTTTATTTAGTTAGTTGCGATGCTTGGTACATAAAACAAGGCGGATGGCCAGGTCGACTTTGGTTCAAAGATGATTATTTGAGGTAGTTGGTCTCGGTGGTGAAGGAAGCGTCTTTCCTACTAGTTCTTTTATTGTTGGGTGGTTTTGAAATGAGTTCTCTTGGTTGAATTTAATGATGCACTTTTAAAATCTGGTGTTTTGATTGAGGCTCTGACCTATATAAGAAGGTTTCATGGTGCTACTTTTGTAATCAAATACGGCGGAAATGCGATCTCAGACTCAGATGAAAAGGATGCCCTGGTCTCCTTCGCCAAGGACGTCGTCACCCTATCGTCAGTTGGCATCAGAGTTGTTGTCGTCCATGGCGGAGGACCACAGATCGGTGAGATGTTAGGTCGATTGGGAATTGCGAGCCAATTCGTAGGGGGACTTCGGGTTACAGATTCAGCGACCCTCGAAGTTGCCAGAATGGTGCTTTTGGGAAAGATCAATCCAGAGATCGTGGGTGCAATCAATCAACTGGCCCCGGTTGCGGTGGGCCTAAGCGGTGGAGATGCCGGTCTGATCAATGTGAGCGCGGCTGGAGGTGACTTGGGTTTTGTGGGACAAGTTGAAAGTGTCGATCCACAGCTCCTATTGAAGCTCCTGAATGAGGGGCTGATACCGGTGGTAGCAACAGTTGCGCTAGATGACAGTGGCCAAGCCTACAACATCAATGCAGATACTGTAGCTGGTGCCATTGCTGGAGCTCTTAGAGCAGAAAAGCTGATCTATCTGACCAACGTTGAGGGGATATATTCCAACTACCCCGATCTATCTTCGCTGATCAGGCGTACCGACTCAGTTGAGTTGGCCAAGCTTCTGGGAAGTCCATCGATTGCCGATGGAATGATCCCAAAGCTAAAGAGCTGTTTAGGGGCGCTTGAGGTAGGAGTTGGATCAGCCCATATCTTAGATGGTCGCCTTGAACATTCACTGCTGCTTGAGATCTTCACCGACTATGGAATTGGAACAATGGTGGTGAAATAATCCTGCGGGAAAGTCGCAGGTGAAGCCGTCATTTAGAGATTGTCGAGACCAAATTAGCGATTGGTTAGACATGGACAGAAAAGAGATTTAATTGAGTGATTATGAAGAGCTTTTGGCCTTTTCTCAGACCATCGATGCGATGGAGGGGACTAAGAGCTATTTGATGGCAAACTACGGCGAACCGCGCGATGCCTTTGTTCGAGGTGAGGGTTCTTGGCTCTATCGTAGTGACGAGAGCGCAGTTCTGGACTTTCTAGGTGGAATTGCAGTCTGTTCGCTAGGTCACTGTCCTAGGAGCGTTAGCGATGCAATTGCAACGCAAGCACACAAGTTGATTCACACCTCGAACTTCTTCGCAAATGAAAACGGTCCTAAGGTTGCCTATCTTATCGATCGTCTAATTACCGGAGATGACGCCCAAGGTGGTCGTGTAATCTTTTCTAATTCAGGGGCTGAGGCCAACGAGGCAGCACTAAAGTTGGCTCGGCGATATGGTGGCCCACAAAGAACTGATATTGTGGCCCTAAATGGTAGCTTTCATGGTCGGACATATGGGGCACTTAGCGCAACGGGTCAAGTCTCCAAACAGATTCCCTTTATGCCCCTAGTCCCTGGTTTTTCCCATATCGAACCCGGTGACGTCGAACAACTCAGGGAGGCTCTTTCCAGGCCTACCGTGGCGGCGCTGATTATCGAGACGATTCAAGGCGAAGCAGGGGTGATCCCACTCCATCGTGACTATTTGGCGCTCTGTCGTGAACTTACTATTCAATATGGAGTTCTATTGATTATCGATGAGGTTCAAAGCGGCTTTGGGCGTTGCGGAAACTGGTTTGATCACCATCGAGGCGGAATTTCCCCTGACATGGTAACTATGGCAAAGGCGATGGCCTCGGGCGTTGCAGTAGGTGCCCTTTGGGCGAGGAACGGTATTTGGGAGTCTTTCGCCCCTGGAGATCATGGGACAACATTTGGTGGGTCGCCATTAGCAATGGCTGGCGCCCTAGCGACTATTACCACCATGATCGAAGAAGATGTTGTGAGGCGTGCAATTGAGATGGGAAGCTACCTAAAGAAGGGTTTGAGTCGTATCGAAGGAATCTCTTTAGTACGAGGTGAAGGTCTTTTGATTGGGTTTGGCCTTAGAGATCAAAACGCCTCCAAGATGGCCAAGAGGTGCTTGGAACTTGGGTTGATTGTGAATCCAATTGGAGATAGCATCATTCGACTTGCTCCTTCTCTTTTGGTCACAGCTCAAGAGATAGATATTGCACTAGGGATAATTGCTAGCGCGATCGACTTTCTCTAAGGTATCAAAGGGCCCTCATCGCTCTTAATGGCTGCTGTGAATTACTGGCGCTAAGACGCTTATCTTTCAAGGCTCCAGATGGCGTGGTTGGAGACTTTGATGCTTTGGGTTTTAGTGCTCTGGGTTTTAGTGCTTAGGGCTTTAGCTGTGGCGTTAGTGAGTCTGTGGATGATTTGGTTGTATTTGGGCCGTCTTTGAAGCTTTTGCATTGGGTCGGCGTAGTGGATTTAGATGAGTTTTGTGGATTTTTTATAAAGGCGATGAAAAGTGAATTTTTTAGACTTTGACTCTTTTGATGGAGACCAAATAAAAGAGATCTTAGAGATGGCGAAGAAGGAAGATGCAAATCTCCTGCGAGGCAAAGGAGTAGCTTTGATCTTTGAAAAGCCATCTCTACGTACTCGAAACTCCGCCGAGATGGCCACCGTTGCCCTAGGGGGCCATCCGGTCTACATCCAAGCCGCCGAGGTAGGGATAGATGTTCGTGAGTCGGCCGAAGATATCGCTAGGACATTGATTGGATATCATAGTGTTATAGCGGCACGCGTCTTTGATCATCGGGTGCTCCAACGGATGGCTCGATCGATCTCTGATCTGGGTTCTTCGGTTCCCGTAATAAATCTTCTATCTGATAAGGCTCATCCATGCCAAGCAGTAGCAGATCTATTGACCATCACTGATTTATTTGATTCCAAGTTCAGCCGTGAGCTACTTCGCATCGCTTATGTGGGTGATTCAAATAATGTTGCACTTTCTTTGGCCCAGGCTGCCCTCAAAATCGGCGCCTCGATCTCAATCGCATCTCCAGATGGGTACGACTTTGACGGGCAAACCAAGCGTTCCCTAATCGAACTGGGTCCGATAACCTTTTACGACGACCCAATTGATGCGGTGACTGGTTCCCATGTGGTCTATGGTGACACCTGGGTTTCGATGGGAGATGAAGCAAGGGCCCAAGAGATCAGGGCAGCCTTTGAGCCGCGTTTTAAGGTTGATGGTGCAATGATGGCCAAAGCGGATTCCGATGCGGTTTATATGCACTGTCTGCCTGCACATAGAGGTGAAGAGGTCACCAACGAAGTAATGGAGCGCTACGCGAAGGTAATCTTTAAACAAGCAGCCAATCGGATGGCTGCCTTCAAAGGGGTCCTTAGCATGACCCTGAGTAGGTAGTCGTGAAATTGAACGACCACGGTAATGGTAACTGGGTTTTTGTCGTCGATGGCTTTTTTGCAGCGACTTACCATTTCGAAGAGACCTATCGCGATCGCAGTGAGTGCTTTTTTGAGATGGAGTTTTAGGTGACTAAGAATAGACGACAATATCAGATTGCAAAGATCCTAGAGAATGAGTACGTCTCATCGCAAGCGCAATTGGTTGCAATCTTGGCTCGCTCTGGTTTAGATGCCACTCAAGCGACGGTCTCGCGAGATCTGGAAGAGCTCGGGGCGATCAAAGTGAAGGTTCCTGGCGGAGAACTTGTCTATGCGATTCCGTCGGGGTTGCGTGACAATGGCTTAGACACTGACCATCTTCGCAGGGTCCTTTCAGAGTGGGTTGTGGATATGATTGTCTCGGGTAACTTGGTCCTCATCAAGACGCCCCCGGGTTCTGCGCACGTTGTCGCATCTGCATTGGATCGAACGACAGTGGAGGGGCTACTGGGAACGGTTGCTGGTGATGATACTATTTTGCTGGTTACTGCCGAGGGTGGCGCCAGTGAGCTTCATCGACGCCTTAGCGGACTGGCTGGCCTCTGAGAGAGATGATTTGACCAGATATTTGCTCGTAGATTTTGCGAGTGCGATCACGCTATATGGTCCGATCGCACTAAACGGTCCGATCATGCTACATATAGATGGGTTGACCGTGACTCGAATAGGAGCACACAAAGATGAAAATCGGCGATAAAAGCTCTTACCGGTTGTACTTGCTTGTTTATTTCAGCTCCTTGATTTCAGCTCCTTGATTTCAGCTAGGAAGGTTGCAGCTAGGAAGGTTGCAGCTAGGAAGGGCTATCAAAAAGGTGGCTTTTCTAGGCCTTTGGTTAGTGGTCTTTTTTATGGGGTTGGCATGAGCTAGGTAGGCTTTAGCTAGGAGATGTCAGATTTGTCAATTGGGCCAGCCCCAAATAAGTTGTATGATCGCCTGAGGCAACGGAGTGACCTCGAGAACCAAAAGGTGATCTCTCTAGCTTTCATTTGTTCAATTGTTTTTTAGTCAGTAATCTAACTTTCACATCGGTGATAGTTGATAAGTAAATATAAGGAGATGGTAACTAGATATGAAAAAGCGTATTGTTCTTGCCTATTCTGGAGGTCTCGATACCTCTGTCGCAGTTAAATGGTTAGCCAAGGAACACGACTATGAAGTAGTAGCTATGGCGGTGGACGTCGGCCAAGGCGGTGACTTTGAAGTTATCCGCCATCGAGCAATTGCTGCTGGTGCAATCGCCGTCGAGGTTATAGATGCTCGAAGCCAATTTGCAAATGATTTTGTTCTGCCTACTCTATTTGCAAATGGAATGTATGAGAATAAATACCCACTCGTCTCTTCGTTGTCGCGACCTGTGATTGCGCACCATCTCGTGGAAACAGCAAAGAAGTACGATGCGGTAGCGGTAGCCCATGGTTGTACTGGCAAAGGAAACGATCAGGTCAGATTCGAAGTTGGAATACGCGCGCTAAATCCAAAGCTAGAGATCGTGGCTCCCGTTCGAGTCTGGGGATTTTCACGTGCTGATTCGATCGATTATGCAGAGGCGAATTCGATACCCATCGTTGCTACGAAGGATAAGCCCTATTCGATCGATCAAAACCTTTGGGGGCGAGCGATCGAATGTGGAGAGATGGAGGACCCATGGGCCCCACCTCCAAGTGATGTCTATGAGATGACCGTTCGTACAAAGAGTGAGCCAAGCGAAGTTGTCATCACCTTTGACAAGGGAAAGCCGACTGCGATCGATCATAAGCCAATGGATTTGGTGGATATCATCGATGAGTTGAATGTCACCTTTGGCTCCTATGGCTTTGGCCGGATCGATATGGTCGAAAACCGTCGCGTGGGCATTAAAAGTCGAGAGGTCTATGAGGCCCCAGCGGCCCTTGGGTTGATAATGGCACATGATGCTCTAGAGGACATAACTCTTGAGAGAGACCTAGCCCATGAAAAGGCTAAATTGTCACATCGCTTTTCTGAGCTTCTCTACGACGGACTCTGGTACTCCCCATTGCGCGAAGGTCTAAGCAACTTCATGGAATATACACAGCAATATGTAAGCGGTGAGGTAAGACTAGGACTCGAACCGAATCGAGTCTTTGTCAGTGGACGTCGCTCGGAGTATTCGCTTTACGACTACGAATTAGCTACTTATGAAAAAGAAGATGCATTTAGACATAGTGATGCGGAAGGATTTGTAAGGATTTGGGGCTTAGGTGTCGAAACTTGGTCTAGAAAGCAAGTAAATCACGATTAGGTTTGAGTCCGCAATCGTTTGTTGGATTGTGCCCCCGATGGTGCGCCATTGGGGAGCAAAGGTTTTAGTCATGGAATATCTCAAATGAGCTGTGACATGCAAGGAGAAGTGGAAGACGTATGACCTTATGGCACGGGAGATTTAGCTCCGAACCGTCGGCGCTGCTTTGGGATTATACCGAATCGTTGTCGTTTGATCGCACCCTTGCGCTAGATGACATAGTGGGTTCAAAGGCGCATCTAGCAGGACTAGAGAAGGTTGGAATTCTAACTGCCACAGAGGCCGCAACTCTATATGATGCATTGATCGTAATAGAGTCTGAGTTCGTCGGCGGTTCATTTTCATTTTCAGACCGAGATGAAGATATCCATACCGCAATCGAGAGGCGAATTACAGAGATTGCCGGTGACGTTGGTGCCAAGTTGCACACTGGGCGTTCTCGCAATGATCAAGTGGCTACCGATCTTCGCCTTTTTACTCGTCGAGAGTTGACGATAGTTGCCGAGCGCATCTTAGATCTCCAAATCGTCTTGGCGGAACTAGCTGATGACGCAAAGGATGCCTATCTTCCGGGTTATACCCATCTACAAAAGGCGCAACCAGTTCTCTTTGGGCACCACCTTTTGGCCCATGGGTGGGCACTATCGAGAGACTTCGATCGCATTATTGCCACACTGGGACGAATGGATGTGAGCCCGTTGGGTGCCGGAGCCCTTGGTGGCTCTACTTTGCCAATCGACCCCTCCTACACCGCGGCGGTCTTGAACTTCGCAGGACCGTTTGAAAACTCCCTAGATGCAGTATCAGATAGAGATTTCGTCGCCGAAGCACTGTTCGACCTCTCTCTGATTGGCGTACACCTTTCCAGGATTGGTGAAGAGATAGTACTTTGGTCAACTGAAGAGTTTGGATTTGTGCGACTAGATGACTCTTATTCGACAGGCTCCTCCATGTTGCCCCAGAAGAAGAACCCAGACATTGCTGAGTTGGCACGAGGTAAAGCTGGCCGACTGATTGGTCATCTAAGTGGTTTTCTCGCAACTCTCAAGGGGCTGCCACTCTCGTATAATCGTGATCTTCAAGAAGATAAAGAGCCTCTCTTTGACTCTTTGATCCAAGTTGGGCGAGCTCTGTTGGCGGTAAATGGGATGCTATCGACCGCTTTGTTTGACTTTGCTCGGATGAAAAAGGCTGCCGATTCACCTTATCTATGTGCTATTGATTTAGCAGAGTTTCTGGTAAAAAAGGGTATTCCATTTCGCAAGGCTCACTCAATAGTTGGCGGATTGGTGCGGGATTCCCTTGAGCGCCACGTCCCTTTGGAGGAGTTGGTTTCGGCGCATCCTTCTCTTGGTGATGAAGCTGCGGTACTGCTTCTGCCAGGTGAAAGCGTTAAGCGAAGGATCACTCGAGGAGGATCTGGTACCGAGGCTGTTGCACTTCAGCGGTCCATCTTTTCCGAGCGTTTGACTATCGATGCGAAGCGCTTGGATGAATTGTCGCATCTAAACATGCGCGAGTTATAGCGTCAGGGACCAGATGTGATTTGCCCAATGATGGGATCGTCTGTGTGACGGCAAATAATGGTGAATGCTAACAAATGAGGGCCTCGATTTTTTTAGGCCTTGACATTGGTAGTCTTTATTTTAATTCTTGTCACATCAGCAAACTCAGATGATTGATCTAAATGGTTTGTAATTTGCTTTGTCGAGGCGCCCTTGTGCCTTTCTTTGCTAGATATCTTGGATAAGGATCTCGATGATTTTTGTCGCAGGGGCTGGCCTTTGCGGTGAGATCAGATCCAGCGATTTGATTGGGTTGTAGATCGTTCAAATCAAGTATCTCTGATTGACTATAAAATCGAGATTGATGTGCCTTTATTGGCTTTCTTTGTTTCTAGCTGGCAGATGGAGACCCACGATAGTCATGAATGAGATCTATTCGTTGAGGCAAATTTGCGACGAAGAGTTTTTTCAAAGAGACACATTGGAAGTCGCTAAAAGCCTGATTGGGATGGTGATACTCTATCGAGGTCGGGCTATTCGCGTGAGCGAGGTTGAGGCATATCGCGGTAAAGATGACCCTGCTTCGCATGGCTTTGGCGGTATTTCACCTCGCAATAAAACTATGTTTGGACCGCCAGGTCACATCTACGTCTATCTCAGTTACGGCATTCATCATTGTCTAAATATCGTCGCTGAGATGGCTGGGTCGCCCTCTGGAATCTTGGTCCGTGCTGGTGAGCCCTTGGAATATCACAAGGCAGGATCTAAAGTTCGCGTCATTGGCCCCTCCAAAGAGCGCGAGCCTTTGTCTAGCGTTGGACCTGGGCGACTCGGACGCTACCTGAACGTCAAACTCAGTGATGACGGAATCGATATTTGCCGAAATGACCAAGGAATATCGTTATTTGCGGTCTTAGAAGCTGCGTCGAAAGTTATTAAAGCCACACCCCGAATTGGCATCACTAAAGGGACAGAATTAGAGTGGCGTTTTGTGGATAGTGATTCGTCCTACCTCTCTAAGGGGCGCTAACCAAAAGGTGTTCGATCCCGCGCTGATTTCTAAGGTGGGATCGAACACTGAGTTTGTAATTGGATACTTCTATTCGTTGCTTATTCCGAAGTGTTCTTCCAGTGCGATTATTGAATCGATCAGAATTTTCCTTTGCTCTAGAGTCAGGACTCTTCTGAACTCCTCCTCTTGAGCTTGCACCTTTTCTTCAACTTGACGTGCTAGTGCAATTCCCGATTGTGTGAGCAAGATCCGCTTTCTCTGGCCCTTTGAAGCAGTGGCGGCTGATATTAGCCCGCGATCCTCAAGGGTGTCGGTCGTGCGTTTCACATTCATTGGATCTGCGCCAAGACGTCTTGCAATTTCCCTGATTCCGATCCCGACTTCATCTTCCTCGACAACGGTTCGTAGAATCGCTGCTTGGGGAGGTGAAATATCGAGTTCGGATAAGTTTTGAGCCCATTGCGAGCGCATATTGCGAGCTAGTCGACTAATACGAAAGCCGATGCCAGATTCAATTTTAGTTTTCGGCTCTGCCTCTACCAATGTATTTAACCTCCGAGAGGTCGTATCCCTCTTTTGTAGGATATTCTATTGCCTTGGTTGGGTTTCCTCCGAGATGATCTCTACGCCTAGGCTATAGGCGGGCATGCCGGAGGTTATTAAAGCTAATTCAACCACTCCAAGAAGTTCTGTCGTCGAGGCTCCGGCTTTGATTGCGGCACGCGCGTGAATTTTGGCGGAATCTCGCTCTCCTAGCGCGACGAGCTGACCAAATTGAACCAATTGGCTAATTTTGTGGCCGAGTGGATTTTCGTTGATAACCACTTGACGAAGGTCTTCGATCGCTAGGACGGTATTGATTCGGTTGGTTGCTTTACAAAGTGCGATTCGAAGTTCGATTGAACTTGGGAGTGCTCCCGTAAGATCGATATAGCGATCTTGAATCTCTTTTAGTTTTTCTTCTTCCATTGTTTTTCTTCTTGTTAGTCTCCAGGAGTGATTTTGGATGGAGTTAGTGGACGCGGGCTATCGATTCAAGTACTTTTTTGAGTGCACCTTGAGGAAACGGTATTGCTCCACCTAATGCAATCGCGGCTAGTTCGCCTTGAGCTGCCTCTTCAAGGGCGACCAGCAAAGCTGCCGTTGCCCATGGCGTGGTTGAAAACACTAAAACTCCATGGTTAGCCAAAAGTACCGCATTGGTTTGTTCGTTTTCGATGACACAATTTATAATTGATGTGATTGACTCATCTGAACCACGAGGAGCCCATGGCGCAACTGGTACGTTCGATGCTTGGCCAAATCGCAAAAGGGCTTCGTATCTGATTGGTAATTCCTTCGCCGCAAGTGCGAATGCAAGTAGGGATGGGGAGTGGGTATGAATGATCGCACCAACCTTGGGTCGGAGCTTATAGATTTCAGAGTGCATCCTTACGATCTCGGTATTTGTTGGGTCCAATAGATGGTCGACATCCACTCCCTCTAAGGTTACGCGAGCGATTCCGCTAGCGGTGAGATTGCGGACCTGTCCCTCGATGCTTAGAAGCATTTCGTTATCTTCGCTTCTCGCAGAGATATTTGCGTGACCGCTGTGAGACATCACTCCACTTCTAAATAGGTGCTCTGTAGCTTTTACAATCTCATCTTTGATCTGTGTATTTGATAGTGTGTTAGACATTGGCATTCCGTTTCATACTTATCAAGTTTCGTAAGTTTCGCCTCCACCGAGACCAGATTGGAGCTAATCTTTAGTAGAACAGATGTTCGATAAAGGAGGCATGGTGGATATCTCAGGCTTTATGGTACGCTTCGCTTCAGAGGAAGCATGTGAAGATCATTTGATCAAATTGCGGTGGAAAGAGGGATTTAGATGCCCAAAGTGTGACTCTGACCANTTTACCTTAATCAGGCCAAACCATCGAAGAAATGCAGCATCTCGAGCTCCACTTTTTCAATGTAAATCTTGTCACCGTCAAACTAGCGTTACCTCCGGAACCATCTTCCATCGAAGCCATATCTCTTTATCCAAGTGGTTCTCCGCTATCTATCTATTGTCCAACGACAAGCGTGGTCTTTCGGCTACTACCATTGCTAAATTCGTTCAAGTATCTTATTCGACTGGCTGGTTGATGCTAAATAAGCTACGAAAAGCAATGGCTGACCGAAATGGTTTATATAAACTTGGAGGAAACGTCCAGGTAGATGAGTTCTTTTTAGGTGGTGAGAGCCATGGCGAAGGCTAACGAGGAAAGGGAACAAAACAAACCAATGTCCTAATTGGAGTGTCGATTAGCAATGGTGCTCCTACTCATTGCTTCATGGAAGTAATCAAAGATACCACTGCTAAATCATTCAAAGATGCTTTTTGTGAGACGTTTAGATTCCGATACCAAGCTGATAAGTGATGGTAACCCAAGTTACGGGGTATGTGCTGAAAGACCTTGGACTAGCGCATTTCGATCACTCTATCCCAAAGACGAACAAGCACATGTAACATTCAAATGGCTCAACATCCTGATAGGGAACTGCAAGAAATTTATCGACGGAACATACCACGGACGTGAGGAACATA